>NZ_JAHKRD010000019.1:0-121053 GCF_019345615.1 Shewanella sp. NKUCC01_JLK
GATGGACACGGTAATAAACAGAATTTGCTTGGTGACAATAGCCTTGTGGAACCACCTGATCCCATCCCGAACTCAGAAGTGAAACGCAAACGCGCCGATGGTAGTGTGGGGCCTCCCCATGTGAGAGTAGGTCATCGCCAAGCATCCAAATAAACACCAAAGCCCTAGCCTAAACCGCTAGGTTTTTTGTGTTTATTTGCTTCGCGAAAACTTATCTCGATGTCGGTCAATAAATGTTCCTCCAATATTGACACTTCCACCATCCATGGCGGTCGCCCGCCGCTAAGCGGACTCCCCGGCTACGAAGACAAGCTTCTTCGCGTTCAATCATGGCTAAATACTCCGTATTGATAGCGCTATGATTTCACCCCCATGTGAGAGTAGGTCATCGCCAAGCGCCTAATTATCTCATTGAGATGTAACCAAGCCAGCTGAATAAGCTGGCTTTTTTGCGTCTGCAATTTGTCTTAATCCCCTATACATTGCTCTCATTCATGTGATTAACGTAGAAGAGTGAATCTCTATCTGATAATAACAAGCTTTTAGGTGCTTGCTTATCTTAGGTCTATTCTTGTCAGTTATGTCATAAGTAACTCAACTATCGAATTGACCAAGTTATTTTCTGAATCACGGGTGTTACTATAAAAGTAGCCTTCTGACACGCTTAAGTCGATAGAGTGCATAAACAATTCTGCAATATTTTGATTTTATTTAACTTACTTTGTTAATTGCTGGTCGCTGTAGAAGTTGTGTTAAATCGATGACTCTATCTGCAGCTTTAATGGTTTCGGGCCGATGGGCGATTACCACTCGGGTGATATTCAATTTTTTCATCGCTTGATTAACAACAGACTCAGTGACAATGTCTAAGTGACTTGTTGCTTCATCCATAAATAAAATCTTCGGTTCCCGATACAGCGCTCTCGCCAAAATTAACCGTTGTTTTTGCCCACTGGATAGTGCTGAGCCCATATCGCCTATTAAACTTTTATAGCCCATTGGCATCTGACAAATATCTTGGTGTATTGCTGCCATTTGTGCACAACGAGTGAGCTTTTCGACGTCAATTTTTTCCGAAAAAAAAGTAATATTATCTTCTATTGTCCCACCAAGTAATCGGTCTTCTTGCATTACAGCTGCGACTTGCTGGCGATATTGAGCTAATCCTAATTTCACCAACGGTATGTCATCGATTAAAATCTCACCTTCGGTTGGTGTTAATAGCCCTAATAACAGTTTCATTAAGGTACTCTTACCACAACCGGATGGACCTATAATTGCAACCGACTCACCGGCGTTTATTTGTAATGCTAAATTGTATAGCACTGGCTCAGCGACGGAGCTATAACTAAAACTAACCTGTTGTAGACAGATATTTCCGGCCACTTTATGCTGCATTGGTTGTGGTGGATAAGTTTGCTCTTTGGCTGTTAGGGCAATATCTGCAATCCGTTCAAAATGTAAACTCAGCATGCGATATTCAATTAACTTTTCGATCAACTTGCTCATACGCTCCATAAATTGGGCTTTGTAGGCAATAAATGCAAATAACATTCCTGTGGTAAAACTGCCCACCATTACTAATTCTGCAGCAAGATAGATCACTACAATATTTTCTGTACCAAATAACAATTTGTTCATTATTTGATACGAAATTTCATATTTCCCGAGCGTAATGGTCCTGTTCGTTGCTTTAACATAGTGATTTTGCCAAATCGCTTCTCGCTGACTTTCAAAACCAAATAGCTTAACCGTTTGAATTGCTCGGATCGTTTCCATAAAGTTAGATTGTTCACCTGCTAAAGCTAGAATTTGCTGCTCTGAGGCTAAGCGTAAGGACCGATATAACGCTAATCTCAAGGCGCAATATGCTAGCACTGCCACTAGCACGACGAGAGACAATAACGGGCTGTAAAAGAAGATCATGCATAGAACTCCTAGCGCCATAAAACCATCAATGATGGCTTCAATAATGCCCGTAGTCAGCAGTTCCCGTAATTGCCTTAAAGAACCAAATCGTGATACCAGATCCCCCATATGACGTTTTTCAAAATAGGCCAATGGTAGCCGCACTAAGTGATGGAAGAGGTTACTGGCTAGCTGCACACTAAGTTGGCTGCTGAAATTCAGTAGCACTAAGCTGCGTAAAGCATTGGTGGCAACATCAAATAATAGTAACAAGGCAAAGCCTAACGCCAACACAAATAGCAACTGACCATCATTACTGATAATAACGGCGTCTACCACGAGTTGAATGTAATAAGGTGAGGCTAAAATAAACAGCTGTAAAAAAACGGACAAACTGAGTAACAACCCTAACGATTGCTTTAAACCAGTGATCTTAGAAAAAAAGGATGAGAATGTTAGTGATTGTTTAGCTTGTTCTGCAGTAAATGTAGCTGTCGGTGTCAATTCTAAAGCGATACCAGTAAATGATTTTGACACTTCTGTTAGGGATATTCGCCGCACTCCTAAAGCTGGGTCATGAATAATACAGTGTTGAGCGTTCACTGACTTTAGTACCACAAAGTGATTGAGATCCCAGTGCAAGATACATGGCGTAGCTAAGTCGGATAATTCTTCTAATTCAATTTTCAGTGGGCGACTACTGAGTTGCAACTGCTCTGCAATATGCATCAGATCCAGTAAGGTACAGCCTTCTAGCGATAGCGAAAAACGTTGTCTTAAGCTATTTAAATCAGTTTGATAGCCATGCATGCTGGCCACCATAGCTACACAGGCTAAGCCGCATTCCGCAGCCTCAGTTTGAACGATCATGGGTAAGCGGCGGCCAGACCAAGTTCTAAACTTCTCTTGCAGTGTTGCCATTAGTTTTGACCCTTATCATCAACATTTGGTGTAAACAACCACTCCAATAGTCTGCGTGGCGCGAAGCTAATATCAACCTCTAATCCCATACCTGCTCTCAGTGACAATTTTTTTGCGTCTTCCGTTAATGCTAAAATGGCTCTATAACTCGGCTCTGATAAGGGTTGCGATTCATTTATGGTTATAGGCTGACTTCCTATCTCAACTAGAGTGGCTGTTTGCACACCAAAATGTTGATAGGGAAGTGCCTCTATGCGCATTTGTAGCTCCTGCCCCAATGTGAGTTGTCCTATAACTCTTGAGGGTATATATACAATTGCGAACAAGGTTTCTGGTTGCGGTAATAACGATATTGAGGGTTTTGATGGGCCGATATCCTCTCCAGACGGCAATAAAACTTCGGTAACCGTTCCTGTAAAAGGAGCTTTTAGTAAAAATGATTTTCCCATCGTATTTGGGAGGTTCAGCTGTTGTACTAAAGGTTGATTCTGCTGCACTTGCTCGCCAACTTGTACTAAAAGATGCCCTGCGTTGACTGATTTAGGCGTGGGCAAACGAATCGCCATAATGGCTGGCTCGATAGAACCTTGCACATGTTCTTTGCGTTGATACTCGCTAAAATACAAAAATAGTAATGCACATAAAAAAAGCGTGCTAATCAATACTGTGAAACCAATAAAACTAACTGGCTGGGTTAAACTTACTTCCCCTTGTAATCTTTGCTGTTGCTGCAAGACAACTTCTTTTCGAAATAAATCGCTCATTGCGATAAACCTCGTACTGGTTGTGCGCGTTTGCTTAGATAGATACGGCGTAACATGTCATAAACGACAAACTCTTGCTCTCGACCATAAGCCTTGAATAAACGGTTAGTAAACATATGTAATAATGAGCCTAGTAAACTATCGCGACTACCTTGTGCTTGTTGGGACTCAAATAATGCCAACATTGCCTGACAACATGGTGTAATCGAAGATGAAAACTGCTGTAAACTCTGCTGAATTTGTTGTTTGAATGGCTCAATAGCTTGGTTATGCCAATCTAATAATTGGCGATCTTGTTGTAATTGTGACTGATAGTATCGATATTTATCGCCCATTTGCTGGCGTAACTCTAAGCCTTCTTTAAATTCTTGTGCAAATCCTGTCCGCAAATTATCGATCAGTGTAAATTTCTCGGCGGGTAAATAATCGAATTGAGTTAAAATTAAATCTATCGCTAAAATGGCTAAGCGCCACCTCAAGCTGTCATCTTGTTGACTGAATAATATTGCCTGCAACACAAACTGGCTGTCCAAACAGAAAAAGTGCTCAGCCAAAGGCATCATATGCTCACCCCCGTAACGTTCTGTCTCCTGCCTGTAAGTGAACAACTCAATGCAATGTAAGCCTGCACTGGCTAGAGATGGCGCTAATAAGCGATTTAGTGCGGGTAGTAACTCCCCATATAATCGTTCCGGCTCCCCAAAACATCGTAGCCGTAGATGCCAATCAGGATCGCCATAGCGTACAAAGAACCAATGTTTGAGCACACCATCTTGCTGCATCTGCGTTAGCCATGGTGCCAATTGCTTTAGTAACAGTTGCTCCACACTACTTTGCCCTGCATACAATTTGACACTGAGCCATTCTGAGCCAGGCGCGAAATGCCTACACTTGTCATTGGTTGAGCTCGTCAATGGTGCTATGCGTGGTGCTAAGTATGGGGTTGCGGCACTATTTGACAGCGGTACAATTATTTCATGTTGATAAGGGCCATCTGGCCCTTGCAGTAAAGGTTGGTATTTCATCGCGAGCACTTCATTCAACCTAATGTGGCTTTTATGATTTACCTCTGCCAACAACATTTGGAACATCATATTATTTTGCAGATCGATCAGTAACACATGGTCGGCTATGGCATAGCTCATATAACGCTCTAAACCATATTCTTTCTGCAGTTGTTGCCAATCGGATTCAACAAACTGGCCTTCTTGCCATAAGCGTTTCAATAGTGCTACTGAAATATTGCAGTGGGCCTCTTGCAGGACCAGATTATCTAACATGATCCTTGGAACTCGTTTTGCTTTATGCAGGCTATCAGGTAAGGAGAAGTGAGGCATTTGTAAGTTTTGATGTTGAAGTGAGCATAAAAACCGATAAATCCCTAAACTACGATCACTGAAATTATGGGCAGAGGATAAACGGGGAATTATTCTTTTTTGTAGTCGCTGTGACCATAAACATAACACGTTATTTTCTTGATAGACCAATAGATCGCTGATTGGGATTTGCCACTCGTTTGCTAAGTGACTGTCAGCAAGAAAAACAATCTCATAGGCTCTTAATGTTGGTCTAGCGATGACATTGCCTGGACGCCCCTCGGGCATATGTAGTACTTCTGCAAAAAGGACTTCTGGAGAATGCGCTTCTTCTTGAGATAAATGTTGTTTGACCTGTTGCAGCATATCTGTTGATAAATGACAGAAACGTCCGAGTAAATTCGCTGCTGAAGGACCATAGCAACCATGATAATAGTAAATAACTCGGCCATCCTCTTGTTGATACGCTGACAAATTAATCGCGAAGGAAGCGGGTAACTTAGCCATTAATGTCGCACTTTCATGTTTAGACAATAACGAATCACTTGTTAATTTCAGCACAGTTTCGCTTGGGGTTACATCACTTAGAGCAGCGATAATCGTCTGTTGCAATGGTTCGATAACATTTTGTGTGGGGGAGGGACGATTGGTGATATTTAACCCTGCTAACAAGGAAGTGTGGTAGCCAATATCGCTGGAGAATGAAATACCAACTTCGTCATCTAATAAGGTCAACAGTGGCACATACTGGCTACCAAATCTTGCTTCAAATTTTTGGCTAAAGTCATTAAGTGGTGTTTTATAAGGTTTTCGTATCGCTAATAATGCTAATAATGCAGGCATCAGGGCAGAGACTTCTGCTTGTGCTAATTGGCACTGTGAAAATGAGCGCAAAATATCAGTCTGTAATAGGCGATTCTCGCTTACAGGATACGGCAGTGTTTGCAAGCTATGATAAATTTCTTGATATTGCTTAAGCGGGTTAACAGGTTGTTTATCCATGCTGTTTAACTGAGTGAGAGCTCGTTGCAATATATCAGCACTGTCTGTAGCGCCCATACTTTGTAACGCCGTAATAAAAGTTTGATCTGGGGAGCCAGAAGTTAATGTTAGTGGTAATTTGACTTGCAGCACACCGGCAGTAAGTAACTGCTTAATATAATCCTGTATGCTTGCAGTATTCGCCGTAGGATAGAGTTGTTGAAATCCATCTTGTAACGAAGCAAAGCTCCCTTCCTTCTTCGCCAGTTGCAGCATAGCAAGCAAATATTCATCTAATACCAAGGTACTTAAACGATATTTTTGCTCAGTATCTGAAAAATACGGTTCAATATAATGCAGACCATCGCTCTGTTGTTGCAACGTCGGATTTGCTTGATAGCACAATAACGGCCACTTCTCGGCCTTATTTGGTTCACTTAACTGGGCTCGAATTGCAGTTAAATAGGCTATGTCAAAGCGGGTATGGCGCTTATCTCGCAGCATGCTATCACACTGTAAGCGCGTTTCATTTGCTACTTGCCCCAAGGCTACGCCTGCAAATAACCCAAATGGCGTCGCTCTAGAGCTAAACCGAATAAAATATTTCAATAAGGAGTTAGTTATTTTAATTGCCGCTTTACTGTGTGGTTGCAGTTGCCAATTAGGCAATCGTTCCATCAATGAAGGACTTGCAAGATATAAGGCTTCTTGTACTGCTGGGTTTGCTAACCAACTGGCGAGAAAATCGACTAAGGCCGTAGGTTCTGTTGGTATTTTTCGTAGTTGAGACAAACTTGATCTAGGTGCCCGGATAACAAAAAAATCCGTGGCTTGCAAAACCTCTACACTCATAAACAATTCCTTGTTATAAAAATAGCCAATACATCGAAATCAATTATTGGTTAATAAAAGCGCATCTAGCCAATTAGTTTCTACGTTGAAGGCCATCAATAGCACTAAACCTATACCGGCATAGCCTCCAAGTAAGCCATGGTCTGGTAGGCGGCAGTTTGAATTATCTTGTTCGCGCACGGCATTAAAACCGTCGAGTCCTGATGTTTGATATAGTGCTAATGTATGTTCAAACCAATATTGTGCAGCCTGTGAAAGAGTGGATTCGGTGTAATAGCGTGTTATGACTTGAAAGATTAAAGCCAAACCTGCACTACCATGACAGATACCTGCATCCTGTACTTGGCTGCTTTTTAGTCTACGCTGAGCGGCTTTTAAGGCAATGTTCTTACCAGCGGCGGTAAAGTCATCACGGTTTATTGCATTGCCCACTCGCAGCAATGTTAAGGCGATGGTGGCATCGCCATAACACCAACCGAGTCGTGACTGGCACGGTTGTTCCGTTATGTACGCAAAGCAACTACCAAATTTCTCTGATGTTTGTTGCTGCTGAATTAACCACTGACAACTGGCTTGCAACAACGTCTGAATTTGGCTGTGTAGTTGCTGATGCGCTAATAATGGTAATAGAGAGGCAATGATTGAAGGGACTCCGTGAGCTAATCCTAAATTATATTCAGGGTTATCTGTTGCCTGATTAAATCTAAAGAAAGAGTTTGTTGCCACTTTCCAAGCACCAGTACCATCGGCAAATTGATGCCATTGCTGTTCCAGTAGTGTCAATAACGCTTGGGCCAAAGGCAAGCCTAATTCCGCGGTTTGACGCCGCGCTATATAGACTGCAAAACCACTTAGTCCGCGAATAAATTCCAATTCTCCAGTCCAGTCGTTCTGTTGTAAATGTTGTAGTAAGAGCACATCAGTATTGTGATTAAACTCCGCTTGGTAATTCCCTTCATGCAAAAAAAATTCATATAGCCAAGCGACACCAGTCAGTCCATAGCCAAACGCTAACTGTGAATGTAGGAATGGTATTTGCTCTTCTATTAATGTCATTCGTGCTGAAAATTCATGTTGGCATGCTAGTTCTGGAAACTGTTTATGTAATTGCCAGAAAAATAATTGTTGCCCAGCTAAGCCAGTTAACAAACCAACCCCTTGCTGCTCTAATGATTGTTTGGCATCTTTCACTAATAGCGCAGCTATGTCGTTCAATGCCTGTCTAGCAAGGCTAGACTGATGGGGTTGATTAAATTGCACTGAACCACCTTCCTTTATTTCCATGAAGTACAGCTTCTACATATTGGCTCATTTAGAAAGTCAAAAGGGCATAGTGGATATGCCCTTTACACATCTACTGATAAAATATGCTGTGTTATATTGTGACGTCACAACCTATTTGGTTACTTGAACCCCGTATTAAGGGATTTGACAGCAGCGCTGAGTGCTACCTGTACGATCAGAAGGGCAGGTGTATGCATTGGCAGTCAACTCTCCACAAGCACGAGTTATCACACCACCAGCAACTTGTGGTGTTAATTCGCTAGGTAAGACTTTTTTATCATGGGACAGATTCACTAACTCAGCTTTTTTTAATTTAAGTTCCATCATGTTATTCCTTTTACTTGATTAGTAATTTTTCGCCCTATCATTTAGGCAACTTATTTCTAACATTTGATGGGGGGAGTTTAAATCAGTATAAAGAATGAGCAGGTTTAAGGTTGAATAAGTCTAAAGGTTGAATGTTTTTTATGGAATAGTATTAGAGCGTTGATCTTTTCATGCTTAGTAAGGCTTTGAAGCTGATAATGACTATTGCTAAATAATGCCTTTATGACATTTTTTGTTACATTTGTTTCTGGATCTAGCCAAAATATATAGCGTAAATCATAACGCATACGGTTAAATGTGTAGGCTAAATAGTATTTATCCTTGCTCAAGGTTTTGATTTTTAAAAATATTTAATTATGAGATAACGCTTTGCGGATAGTTAATTATGTTGGCTGGAGGAACTGAGACTATTCGATTTTACTCAGTTCGAATTCTTTGTAGTTAATTAAGTGATAAGTCTTTTATCTACAAATGCTTAACTGTATTTTATAAAGCGAGTTGATAAATAATAGTCTACGAAGACTGTAAAATGATATGTCTTTTATATTTATAATTTGTTCTACCAAATATATAAATAACACCTTTACAGGCACTCGCACCATTTGTTGCTTAGCAGCTTTGCTGTGTTAAATGACATTAAGTTGTGAAGTGAAAATGGACTTACTGAGTTTTAATATTTCTGAAATATTAGTTTTACTAAGCTTTAATAGAGTCGCCAGTCCATGTGAGACACTTAGCTGGCGGTCTGAAGTAGATAGCCGAAGCGGTATGGGTCACTCTTTGTTTATTTTAGCTTTGAAGCTGGCTTTGGTATTGTCGTTAGCTTGTTTGTACCAGTAATCCAGCATTTGACTGATTTCAGCTTGGCTAGGTGTCGTCGCTGGAGTGATTTGCTGAGCCTTATCATTGTTCGCTGCGACTGCTGACGACATAACTGCTGGCGCGATCAAGCTCGTGGATGTGGCTGCTGATGTTTGGTGTATTTGCGGCAGGCTTGCCAATACTGGTGCAATGGCGTCGCTTGCTTGCGTTGTTGCGGTATTCATAGTGAGATTTAATGAAGCCGGATGATTGCTAAGGTTGTACTGCAGTATCTCGTGTTCGAAATCCCGTCCCAGTTGAATGCCATTCTTAATCAATTTATCGCTGGTAAAAACCACTGCTTCATCTTGAGCATTTAATAGTGTCAGCTTAGGTGACTCATCAAATTTCTTTGCATCTCTGGCTGAGTTGATAGCGGGAAGTGTCAGCGTGAGTGTTTGTGCTGATGCATCAAAACGGACGATGAGCACGTCGGAGAGATAATGTACTGAGTCAGCTTGTTGTCGATATTGCGCGGCATAACGGAAGGCAATCTGATTGGTCCCATCAGCTAAAACGAGATCGCCACTCTTTACTGCTGGCTTGCCATTTACCGTTAGCACTTCAGCATTTTTAGGTAGGTTTAGATGAACATCGGCCGTTGCTGGCTGCACAGTCCCCAGCACTAATGCC
This sequence comes from Shewanella sp. NKUCC01_JLK, assembly GCF_019345615.1. Lineage (NCBI taxonomy): Bacteria > Pseudomonadati > Pseudomonadota > Gammaproteobacteria > Alteromonadales > Shewanellaceae > Shewanella > Shewanella sp. NKUCC01_JLK. Next base: position 9,848 of record NZ_JAHKRD010000019.1, read on the forward strand.
GTGGCACATAAGATTGATTGATATTTCATAAGCTTTCTCTGTTGTTGCGAGGACGCCGCTAAATAATAAGGCAGATATTTGGCGACACAAAGCAGGTTTAACCTTTAGTGTGGAGCATGATGAACTAAATGGCGACACACTGTTTATAGCGCGCAGATTAGCGTTAATTTAATCGGTAGGGAATAAAAAAGGCTCACGAGGAGCCTTTTTGAGCATGATATTTCGGGATTGAACGCTTATTTGGTTAGGTTGATGCTATAAACGGCGAAACCCAGTTCATCCTTACCGATCTTCTTCATTTCACGTTGTTTATTGGCTTCGATAAAGGCAGCGGCTTTGTCACTGTCTTGGGTTTCGAAGCGAATGTCTAATGTGACGTTGGTAGTGATGGTTTTGAAATCCCAGTTGTAATCGGCACTTGGATTGACCATAGCTTCGTACTTACCTGTGGTTTCGTTGTACTGAGATTGCGCTGTGATATAAGCAGCTAGCGCTTCACGGTTAGTATCGGGCAGTTCAAGCACCACATGGTCGCTACCCGTACCAGCAAACTTACCCCCAAAGGCGCGGTAGTTATTTGAGGTGACGATAAATTCTTTCGCGGCAAATTCTTCACCTGTGATGACTTTGCCGTTTTCGTCTTTATAGCTTAAATCAACGATACGGTTTGCGTTGGCATTAACGACGGCGCAATCGCGGTCAAACTTGCTCGGTTGGGTCACATCAATTTTATAGGTTAAGCCATCCAGTACGTCGAAGTTATAGGTTGGATGACCATCCCAATTGATTAAACCTTGTGGGGTGGTTTTTGCAGGGTCGATTTGATTGAACTGGTTTGCTGAGCACTCGAGCCAATCTTTCAATTCGGCGCCCGTCGCTTTGACTGCCACCATAGTATTGGGATACAGGTACAGATCAGCGGCGTTTTTAAAGGTCAGTGGGCCTTTATCAACTTGCACAAATTGATCGGCATCACTGGTTGTACCGTGGCGACCGCCCGCTTTAAAGGGTGCGGAGGCTGATAGCACTGGCAGACCTTTTAATGCTGCAGGTAATTTCGCTTTCACGTTAGCGATTTGTGCATCGGAAACGATTTGTACCGTAGGGTCGTCCTGCACTAAGGTAAGGAAGCTGTACATGTCCGCGGCGGCAACGCCGATAGGTTCATCCACAAAGGCGAGGGTGCCTTGGTGTTCTGCTGCGACTGCATCTTTAATTGCAGGATCTTGGCTAACTAACTCTTCCTTAGTCGCACCATTATAGATAGGGCGAGCTTGCGTTTTGGCACTAAGGACATGCCATTTACCATCTCTACGTTCAAGTTTAAAGTCAACAACCCCTAAGTTATCACCCCAACGACCTGGCATCACTGCGGGGACGCCGTTCAGTAGGCCCTTAGTGACGTCGGTATTGGGTAAGTCGGCATACTTAGCATCAGGGAAGATAGAGTGGCTGTGGCCGAATAGAATCGCATCGATACCGTCAACATAAGTCAAAGCGTAAGTGGCATTTTCAGCCATAGGATCGCCAGGATTTTCCGTTGAACCAATGCCAGAGTGAGGAATGGCGATAATGATATCGGCCCCTTTGGCTTTCATTTCTGGGACATATTTTTTCGCGGTTTCAATAATATCTTCGACCGTCACTTTACCCGTCAGATTTTGTTTATCCCACAATAGAATTTGCGGTGGCACAAAACCAATATAACCAATGTTAATGGTTTGATTATTACCTTCACTGTCGATGATGTTTTTTTGTTTGATGATATAAGGGGTGAATAAATGCTCACCTTTTTTAACCTCATTCCAGCAACCATTATCGTCGGCGCAATAAACGTTTGAGTTGATATAAGGGAAATCTGCACCACTAATAGATTTATTTAAGAAATCTAAACCATAGTTAAATTCATGGTTACCGATATTACCGACTTCATAATCTAATAGGTTCATGGCTTTATAGGCTGGATGAATATCACCCATTTGCAGGCCAACTTTAGCCATGTAATCGCCCATTGGGCTGCCTTGTAGTAGATCGCCGTTGTCGACGAGTACGCTGTTTTTGGCTTCGTTGCGTGCAGCGTGGATTAAGCTTGCAGTACGGGCTAGACCGATAGTTGGGTCATTTTTGCCACTGTAGTAGTTGAAATCCATGATATTTGTGTGCAGATCTGTGGTTTCGAGTACCCGTAAATCGGCTTGAACGACTTTGTCGTCATCAGAATTACAGGCGCTTACACCAAGGGCGGCAGTGATCATCACTGCGAGTATTTTCTTATTTAACATAGTTATCTCTATTTATATTTATTTGACCCCAATGCATGTTCCGTAAAAGGACATGCCCATCATCCCGTTAATTCAGCGTAATTTAACTGTTAGGTTAATTTGCCGCTAAGTTAACGAGCGGGAATTATAAAGACATTTGATGATCTGAATGTGACATTAATCGGATAAAAGCTGTTTCAAATTGTGACTCAAGGTTTGCTTGCCTAAATAGTGAGCCATTTAGCCTGTTTATTTGTTACACCTATGTTTAAATAATTACAGTAAACAGTTTATTAAGAAGAATTAATATTTGTTATTGGAATGGCATTTTATTTGCTCAGCCCCTTGTCAATGTCGGGGATATTTGACTTAAAACTTCAGTAGAATTGTTTTAAATAATTCTTTTACATCAAATTTTAGCCAATGTTGATCACTTATGCTCGCATGTCTCTTGGCTTGATTGAGGTGAGTTAGGTTTAGCGTAGCGTTGGCATAGGCTTATTTAGACGGGTAATACACATAAAGTGATACAAATAAGCTGCGCTCTGGGCGGGTAAAACTTGGCTGAAATGCGCGTAACTTGTTAAGGTAGTTCATCGAAATTGACGTACGAAGCTACACAAGTTCGTTAAAACAGACTGTTGTAAACCGAAAGCCAAAATCCATTTGCGCGCACTTTTCACCTTAAAAATACAATCGAAAGGGCAGCAACATCCAAGGGAGTTAATATGCGTAAGTCCGTTATTACCACAGCCGTAGCTGCGGCATTGTTACTTGGCGCTTGTTCAGACAAGCCTGATGTAAGCACCAATGAAGCCAAAAATGCCGTTGCGACTCAAACTGCTGCTAAAGCGCAAGCAACTAATGTGCTGCTGAGCAAGAGTCCCCTGCAAGATCAAGCGCCGCAATTTAATCTTATTCAGTCCGCAGATTATGCTCCCGCCTTCGAGCAGGGCATTAAAGCTCACGATGCAGAAATCGCTGCGATTATGAATAACAAACAAGCGGCTAGTTTTGACAATACCATTCTCGCCATGGAAACCTCGGGTGAATTATTAACGCGCGTATCGCGTACCTTCTTTAATCTCGCAGGTCTGATTTCTGATGATGATTTCCAGAAAACCGAAGCGGATCTGGCACCTAAGCTATCTGCCCACCGAGATAATATTTATCTCGATCCAACGTTATTTGCCCGTGTTGAAGCCGTATATCAGCAAAAGAGCAGCCTAAATGCAGAAGATCAGCGTTTAGTTGAATACTACTATGAGCAGTTTGTCCGCGCTGGCGCGAAATTGTCGGCCGAAGATAAAGCTAAGATGCGAGACTTTAACGCTGAGCTTGCAACCTTAGCGACGGACTTTTCACAAAACAGCTTAAAATCATTTAAAGATGATGTGGTTGTTGTGACTGATAAAGCCCAGTTAGCCGGTTTATCCGACAGCGAAATCGCTACTTTAGCCGCAGCGGCCAAAGCTGCGGGAAAAGAAGGCTATTTGATTACGTTAGTCAACACGACACGCCAACCTGTACTTTCTAGCCTGAGCAACCGTGAACTGCGCCAAAAAGTGTGGGAAACCTCGGCGCACAGAGCCGTCGCAATCAATGGTCCATTGATTGTCAAAATGGCGCAAATACGGGCTAAAAAAGCCAATTTACTGGGGTTCGATACTTGGGCATCCTATGCGGTTGCCGATCAAATGGCGAAAACACCAGCCGCTGTGTATGAAATCCTCGATGATTTAGCGCCAAAAGCTTTAGCTCGCGCCAAAGTGGAGGCGGCTGATATTCAAGCTGAAATCAAAAAGGCGGGCGGTGATTTTGAACTGCAACCTTGGGATTGGGCTTACTACGCCGACAAAGTGCGTAAAGAGAAATACTCCCTCGATGAAAGCAGTATCAAGCCTTATTTCGAGTTTAATACTGTGCTGAAAGACGGGCTGTTTTTCGCTATGCATAAATTGTATGGCATCAGCTTAAAACCGCGTACTGATTTACCCGTGTGGCATTCCGATGTTTTAGCCTTTGAAGTCTTTGATAAAGATAACAGTTCTATTGGCTTATTCTATCTAGACCCCTATGCCCGTGAAGGCAAAGGCGGCGGCGCGTGGATGGATGAGTTCGTCACCCAAAGCGGTCTGCTCGGCACTAAGCCCGTTGTCTATAACGCGCTTAATATTCCTAAGCCAGCCGATGGCCCAACGCTAATGACCTTCGATGAAGTGACCACTCTGTTCCATGAATTTGGTCATGCGATACACGGTTTATTCTCGCAGGTGAAATACCCAAGCGTGGCTGGCACATCAACCGCACGTGACTTTGTTGAGTTCCCATCACAGGTTAACGAAGATTGGAATATCGATCCTGCTGTGATTGCTAACTATGCCAAACACTATAAAACGGGTGAGCCAATTCCTAAGGCGCTGCTCGATAAAATCTTAGCGGCAAATAAGTTTGGCCAAGGTTTTGATACCGTTGAGTACCTGTCAGCGGCCTTGTTAGATATGGAATGGCACTCTATCAGCGCCGATACTCAAATTAGCGATGTAGAGAAGTTTGAGCACCAAGTGCTAGCTAAACATGGTCTTGATTTTGCGCCAATTCCACCCCGTTATAAATCGAGCTACTTTAGCCATGCCTTCTCCGGTGGTTATTCCGCAGGTTATTACGCGTATTTGTGGACCGAAGTGTTTGCCGCCGATGCCTTTGCCTATATGGGTGAGCAAGGTGGCTTAAAAGCCGATAATGGTGACAAATTCCGTAAGGAAGTCTTATCTAAAGGTAACAGTGAAGATCTCATGCAAGATTATATTCACTTTACTGGTAAAAAACCGACAACAGAGGCACTGTTAAAGCGCCGCGGTTTAGTCGATTAATTGATTAATTGTAAAAAGCTAAAGGCTTGTTAGGGAAACCTAACAAGCCTTTTTTATTGATGTCAGGGCGGATTTATTAACCATTTTTTGTTTCAAGACAGGAGGTTTAGAGGATAAGGAAATCTGCAGGTAACGCTCCTAATCACAGTTCCAAAATAGTTTGTTGGAATGTTGTCGAAAGACAGTCTTAAACTATTTTTTATTGATTAAATTGTTATGTTTGATTGTCACTTATAAAGTTAGTAATAGTGTCCTCCTTACGTTGACTCTCTAATAGCCACTCAACCCTCCATTCAGTTAGGCGTTCACCTGTTTTATGAATGAATTTTCCTGCTTCTGGTTCATCAATCCATTCAAGCTGTTTAACAAGTACTAAAGGCGCTTCAGACCCGTCAGTTTCATTCGAAAATTCAAGAGCCTCATTATAAGTATGAAATGCGTAATAGTAGATTTCACCATCAAATTCATCTGGAGCACCTTGCCAAGGGCGGCACCAAACACGATATTCTAGTACTTGATCATAGAAATAACCGCCGCCTGATTTTGTTTCCGCCGGATACTCTCCAATCCTATTCTCATCGATTGAATCAGGATACATCTACAATCCCTCAATGGAATATAACGCCAGATGCAACAGCGGATAAGGTTTACCCTGTCCATCAACGGGTGAGCGACCCGTTACTGAAAAACCAATATGCTGGTAAAAACCTAATGCTTGCTGATTCTGCTCATTAACATCAACCTTTGTGGCTCCCAGTTCTTTAATGGCATGTGTCGCTAGCATGGAACCAATCCCTTTTCCGCGCGCGTCAGGTGAGATGAACAGCATTTCAATATTGCCATCATGTACCCCGCAGAATCCGAGGATTTCTCCATTGTCATTTTTAGCGCACTTTAAGTGAACGGCGTCAAAATATTGTTCGAGGATCAACGGCTTTAATTCCTGTAGATCTTCTTCTGCTAAAAAGTCATGGGTTGCTCTCACTGATGCTTCCCAAATATTGAGCAGACTAAGATGATCTGCTTTTTCTACCATCTCAATATTCATCATATAACTCTATTGAAAATTTAATGCCGCCTAAGCGGTGAATCATAGTGGGTTAACATGTGAAGCGGAAACGTACCACCTTTACGAATCCGCGTTTAAAAAGTTTAGGCGTAAGTTCCGTAACATCTTTTTCCCAAGATGTTACCTGCCAAGCTGCACTCTGTCATCTTGACCTTTCTCGCCATTTCCCTATTTGGTATCAGTAAAATAAAAACAGGGAGTGTTAGCTCCCTGTTGGTGATATTTCAAACTTCAATTTAGAGGGATGATGTTATGTTACTCGGCCAGTAATCCGCGGCTACGTAGTAGCGGCTCTATACCGGCTTCTTTACCGCGGAAGTTTTTATACATCAGCATAGGATCATCGCTGCCGCCTTTCGAAAGGATATTGTTACGGAAGGAATCCGCAGTGGCCTTGTCGAAAATGCCGTTTTCTTTAAAGGCTTCGAAAGCATCCGCACCTAAAATATCCGACCAGAGGTAGCTGTAGTAGCCTGCTGAATAACCACCTGCGAAAATATGCGAGAAGTAAGTGCTGCGATAGCGTGGGCTAATTTCCTCAATCAGTCCCATTGCCGCTAACGAGTCCGCCTCAAACTTGGCCGCATCCTTTGGCGTTGTATCGGTTAGTGTGTGCCAATCTAAATCGAGTTTAGTGGCCGCCATGTATTCAACGGTAGAAAAACCTTGGTTGAACTTGCTGGCCGCTTGGATTTTCTGCACTAGCTCCTGCGGGATCACTTTGCCAGTTTTGTAGTGCTTGGCAAATTGGGCTAACACTTCTGGCTGAGTCATCCAGTTTTCATTCACTTGCGATGGGAACTCAACGTAATCGCGAGGTACGGCGGTGCCGCCCTGTGAGCGATATTCGACGTTCGATAACATGCCGTGTAGTGCGTGGCCAAATTCGTGGAATAGTGTGCTGGCTTCATCGAAGGTCAGCAGCGCTGGCTCATTACCCGCTGGGCGAGGGTAGTTTAATACGTTGATAATAATAGGTTTAGAATCAACGCCATTCATATTGTATTGCTTGCGGAAGGAGTTCATCCAAGCGCCGCCACGTTTGCTGTCACGGGTGAAATAGTCACCCATAAAGATGGCCATCAGTTTGCCGTCTTTATCGTAAACTTCCCAAGTACGGACTTCGGCATTGTATTTGGGTAAGTCGGTACGTTCTTTAAAGGTCAAACCGTACAAACGGTTAGCCGTGTAGAACACGCCTTTTAATGTACTGTCGAGGGAGAAATACGGGCGGGTTTGTTGCTCGTTAAAGCTGTACTTAGCGACACGAATTTTGTCGGCGTAGTAATCCCAGTCCCACGCTTGCAGCTTAAAATTGCCACCTTGAGCGTCAATCATGGCTTGCATATCAGCCACTTCGGTTTTTGCTTGGGCCAATGCCGCTGGCCATACTTTATTGAGTAAACCGTAGACGTTTTCTGGTGTTTTAGCTGTGCGTTCTTCTAACACGAAATCCGCATGGGTTTTATAGCCCATCAGTTGAGCACGTTCAGCACGCAGGGCAGCAATCTTAGCGAGTATAATCTTGTTATCGTTGGCGTTATTGTTGTTACCGCGCTCGATATAGCCTTTGTAGAGTTTTTCACGTAACTGGCGATTATCGGCATAGGTCAAAAAAGGCGTAATAGAAGGGCGAGACGTGGTAAATACCCACTTGCCTTCGTGGCCACGTTTTTTGGCGGTTTCAAAGGCTGTGGCAATCACATCTGCGGGTAAACCCGCGAGATCGGCTTTACTATCAACCACTAATTCGAAGGCATTGGTTTCGGCTAATAGATTGTCACCAAAGGTTAAATTGAGTTTGCCGATTTCTTCGTTCAGCGCGCGCAGTTTGGTTTTATCTGGCTCGCTTAAGTTAGCGCCGCCACGGGTGAAAGATTTATAGGTATCTTCCAGTAATTTGGCTTGGGCTGTGTTGAGCTTCAGGTTGTCTTTTGCGTCGTGGACGGCTTTAACTTTTTGAAACAGTTTGTCATTAAGCAAAATATCGTCTTCGGCGGACGATAACATAGGCGACACTTCTTTCGAGAGTGCTTGCAATGCTTCATTCGTATCCGCGCCCGTCAGGTTAAAGAAGACGTTAGAAACGCGCGTCACTAGATCGCCAGAAAACTCCATGGCTTCAATCGTATTGGCGAAGGTGGGTTTGGCTTTATTATCAACAATTGCTTGAATTTGTTCGTGTTGTTGGGCGATTCCCGCTTTAAATGCGGGGAGGAAATGCTCAGGCTTGATTTTATCGAAGGCCGGAATTTCCATAAAAGTATCATAGGGTTTAAAGAATGGATTAGTCGCATTCTGGCTGATAATTTGTGCTGACACTGCATTTGGCGCCGCACTTGCTTGAACACTGGCATCGGGTTGTTGTGTGCTACAGGCGCCCAAAGTTAAGGCTAAAGTGATGGCACTTAGCGTGAGCTTAGCTCCGTGTGGCGTGAGGGCTTGCGATTTGAGGGTTAGTCCCTTCATTATTTGTTCCCCGTTAGGTCGATATTGTTATGGATGTTTGCATGATGATGGCCTTGGATTTCAGGAAAAATTTGAAGTCTACGTGCGGCTAAAACCATTAAATTAAGCTTAATGTGACTGTTTAACATGTATCGGACTAGGGGTTCCATCGATTTTGTGTTTAGTTTGTAACAAATGTTTTGTTTTAGGCTTTTAAGCAAAAAATGATGGCAAACTGGGCGAGGATATTATTGCGTCTCAGGCACGTTTTCTTGGCTTAGTCGACCCTAAACCCATTGCAATTGGCGGCTCAACGAACAGTAAATTACTCCCCATTGCTTTAAGTTTTGACCCAGCGATGCTGGGCGTGGAATACACAGGCCATACCGAAAAAGAGTTTATCACCCACAAGCAATTCATGCTGAACCTAAAAATGTATACCGCAGCGTTTATCGAGCTATCGGCGGTGAAATAGTGATCTCTACCATTACAAACTTCGTTTGAATTCTTTAATTACAATCAAAGTCGTGGGGCTTCACCCCACACCCGACCAAGGAGGACTGCTCGTCCTATCCTCCTTGGATGCTCCATGACGCCCCCAACGGAGTTGAGAGCCCCTTGTGCTCATTGCCAAATTTGCTATCGCTTCCGAAGGATGCGTCCTTGCACCTGCGAAAGCTAGCTCGCCATCCATGGCGAGACTCACGCAATTTGTCTATTCGCCCTGCGGCAACTCCGAGGGGAGGTGTATTCCTTGGAGTTTAGAGTCGTTAGATAGCGATTCATCAGCAAAAAATAAGTGCGAAAAATGAGAAAGCTAAAACGATATCAAGTGATTACCCATCAAACTGTATAAAAAACCGCTTCCGCAAAAAAGCAAATTCCTATAGCATCATTTATACCAATTGACATGGATGTAACTGTGGACTTAGGTGTAAATCAACTACTCCAAAATGAGGGGGTTGGATTAGTGCCAAGCTATGCACCGATAGTCGGACGAGCACTTGAACATGAGTATCAACACCAGAGTATTGAATGTCATGACTTATTCGGGGATGACCTGTTAATACCAAATTTCGATGCGTTATCTTGGGATCAAATCATCGAACTCAGAGGTGATAAATACATTGAAGCCTTTAGAAGTATGGTATTTGAGACAGTTATCGACAATCCAACTTCTGTAGATAAAGCTTTGGTTTCCCAAGTCCAAAAAGACCTTTGGGATTTAGCTTCTGAAGTAAAACCAAGTATCACAAAAACATTTTTGACAGGTTTTTTGGGAAATTTGCCATCGCCTTTAATACTTAACCCAATAGGTACTGGCGCTGCAATTAACGACACTTACCAGGCAAAACAAAGAGCTGATAGGTATGGGCACGTATTCTTTATCCAAGGCATACGAGGAAAAGAGAGTTAACAAGAGCCAATTAAGGCGAACACCTAATAGTTGGTGCGTTCGCTTCGTTCACAATTATAGCCAACTATTATCCGCCGCCTATTGGGGCGTTACCCATAGAGATTTTAATTCGAAACTCACAAATTAGAGTTAGGAATCTAACTCATGTATGTCCAAAAGTATGTTGCGTATGTCTTTTAAATCTACAGGTTACACTAGTGCCAAAAAGGTGAGTCATGGTGATTAGCGAGACGACCGTCCGCCCCATGGACGGGGCGGTCGAGCATCCAAGGACGGACTAGCTGCGTGTCGATGAGTGAATGCCATGGTAAGCCTATATGAGTGTATACCAGCCAACCACTAGGATCCCAACGATTGAAATAACATGTCACCCGGTACAAATTGCCTATGCCACTACAGTCTAAAGGTCAGCTATATTCAGTATGAAAATCAGCTATTCAAAATAATAAAAAGCCCTGCTTATACAGTGATTTATAGCAGGGCTTTTTTAAGCGAGAGTTTGCATTCACTGAGCGGAAGGACAAGCTTTACTCAGGGTTTATGACCTAGTTCGAATAGGTCATAAATCCTTTTATCTCATTCACTTCTTTATCTCACTCATCTCTTTACACTCATCTCTTTCACTAACATTGGCATCATGGGGATGCTAGTAGCCGATAGCTTCGCTACCCGAGTGGCGTGGATCAGAAGCACCAAAAATTCCTTGTTCGGTCACCATGATTGATTGTGTGCTGCCCATAGCGGATTGTACTTTCACTTTGTGTCCTTTGGCTTCGAGCAGGGAAATGGTATCGCGATTAAAGCTGGACTCGACTCGCAATTCATCGGGTTGCCATTGATGATGAACCCGCGCCGCATTACTGGCTTCCGCGATATTCAATCCATGATCAATAACATTCATGATGATCTGCAGTGTGGTGGTGATAATGCGCGAACCACCTGGACTGCCAGTGACGAGGAAGGGTTTGCCATCCTTCATTACTATTGTTGGGCTCATTGAGCTGAGTGGGCGTTTATTGCCCTCGACCGAATTGGCATCACCGCCCACTAAACCGTAGCCGTTGGGCACGCCGGGTTTGGCTGAGAAATCATCCATCTCGTTATTGAGCAAAATGCCAGTTCCCTTGGCCACTAAACCTGAACCGTAGCTGAAGTTTAAGGTGTAAGTGTTTGAAACCGCATTGCCCCATTTATCCACTACCGAGAAGTGAGTGGTTTGGTCGCTCTCATAGGGGGCGAGCTTGCCGGGCTTGATTTCAGCGCTCGGTGTTGCCTTATTCATCGCAATTTGGCTGGCGATTTTTTGGGCGTAGTCCTTACTGGTTAAGGCTCTGACGGGCACCTTATAAAAGTCGGGATCGCCTAAGTATTCGCTGCGATCGCTATAGGCGTACTTCATGGTTTCTGCCATCAGATGAATCGTCTGGGCGGTATTGTGGCCGAGTTTGTCTATTGGGAATTGCTGCAATACGTTGAGCATTTCGATGATGTGCACGCCGCCCGATGATGGCGGTGGCATAGACACAACCTCGTAACCGCGGTATTCGCCGCGCACGGGTTCACGTTCCACAACTTTATAATTTTTAAGGTCGTCTAAGGTCATAATGCCGCCAGCTTCTTTCACCGCATTGATGAGCTTAGTGGCGGTTTCACCTTCGTAGAATCCTTTGGTGCCTTTTTCTGCGATAAGACTTAACGAATGGGCAAGTTCAGGTTGTTTAAGAATATCATCCACTTGATAGTCACTGCCGTCGGCTTTGTAGAAGATAGCGGCCGTGGTTGGCCATTGGGCCATGCGGCGTTTTAGGCCGGCAAGGGATTGGGCAAGATCTGGCGTCACGCTAATGCCTTCCTGCGCCATTTTAATCGCGGGCGCGGCGACTTGGGCGAGAGTCATAGTGCCATATTTCTCAAGGGCTAAGCTCATGCCCATCACTGTACCTGGCACACCTACTGCAAGACCGTGTTCGCGGCTTAGTTTTTCAACTGCGTCGCCATTTTCGTCGAGGAAAATGTTTTTCTTGGCTTTAGACGGCGCCATTTCACGGTAATCGATAGCGATGGTTTTGTTTTCTTTGGCAATATGCACCAGCATAAAACCGCCGCCGCCGATATTGCCAGCACGGGGTAAGGTGACTGCCAAACAGAAGGCGACAGCCACTGCGGCGTCAACCGCATTACCGCCTTGCTTTAGGATCTCAACGCCGGTGCGACTGGCGAGAGCTTCTTGGCTTGCGACCATACCATGTTTAGCCCACACAGGTTGTGCGGTGGCCATCTGGCTGAAAATTGGTGATTCATCGGCAAGCAGACTGGGAGATGATAGTAGGGGAAGCGCCATCGCAATGGCGAGAATAAGAGGTCTAAAAGGTCTTGTTGGACGCATACTCAATCCTGAATTTATTTTAATTATGGCTATGCAATGTGCCGAGAATTAGGCTTAATTGCAACCTCGTATACTTGTTCACACCAGTAAAGGACGATAATTTACCCAATGAGACAGCTTATTTTGGCTTTTGCGAGCTCAATGTCGGATATTTCGGCCAGTGCGTGGAATGCCGCCATGGGTGAGGCGAATCCATTTTGCCGCCATGAGTTTCTGTTGGCACTCGAGCAAAGCCGCTCCGCTTGCACTGCAACCGGTTGGACGCCTCGACATTTATGCGTGTTCGATGCGGGTGACACATTAAATGATGTCGCCAGCAAGGATAAAAGCTTGTCGCCTTTGGCTGAAGGAGGGTTTATCAGTGTGCAAACGGCTAAGCACTTCAATCAGTTCCCACTAATTGCCGTCATGCCCTTGTACCAAAAATCCCATTCCTACGGTGAGTATGTGTTCGATTGGGCGTGGGCCGAAGCCTATGAGCGGCATGGGCTCGATTACTATCCCAAATGGGTGAATGCGATCCCTTTTACCCCAGTGCAAGGTCAGCGGATGGGCATTCATCCCGCATTGGAGCACGCCGAGCAACTGCGCGTGGCGGCATTACTGTTGCTGACATTGAATCGCCGACTAATATCAACGCAGGATAATCTCGTACTTAAGGAAGCTATTCTTAATCAGCCAGGGCTGGGCGACAGCCCGATTTCCTCATGGCACAGCCTGTTTGTTACCCCAACACAAACGCCGTTATTTGAAAGTTTGCCAAATTCGCTGTTAAAACGCTTAGGTACTCAGTTCCACTGGCATAATCGCAGTTATCGGGATTTTAATGATTTTCTGGCGGGCTTTAGTTCCCGTAAGCGTAAAAATATCTTGAAGGAGCGGGCGCAGTTACAGCCTTTTAATCTTAAGTTTCAGTTTGTCGAAGGGGAGCAGATTACCGCTTCGCAATGGCAGACTTTTATCCAATGTTATCAATTAACTTACCTTAAACGCTCCGGTCATCGCGGCTATTTAACGCCAACCTTTTTTCAGCAGTTGGGGGCACAACTCGCTGCGCAAGTCCTACTCTTGGTGGTTGAAGATGCAAAGGGCGAGATGGTCGCTGGTGCCTTATATTTAAAAGGTGAGAATACCCGAGGGCAGAAATGCTTATATGGTCGTTATTGGGGGACGACGGTTGAGCTCGACGGTTTACATTTTGAGGCCTGTTATTACCAAGGTATTCAATATTGTATTGAACATGAGTTTCAAGTGTTTGATGCGGGCGCGCAGGGGGAACATAAGGTGCTGCGAGGCTTTGAACCCGTAGCAATGTATTCCTACCATAACATCGCCCATTTGGGATTTAAGGCGGCGATTGCCGACTTTGTTGAGCAAGAAACACTGCAAATGCAGCAATATATGGCGCAGATGCAGGATGTGTTGCCCTACAAAAAAGCGCCTTCATAAAGACCGAGTTAACGGGACTTTATTGGGCTCATTTTAGGTAGAACGGCTTACATTTAAGCGGTTAGTTCAAACCGTTAGCTCATGGCTAACCAAACTCCTACGCCTATCATTAGGCTGCCCGCAATGCGGTTTAACCAGCGAATATTATCACCACGGCTCAAGAAGATGCGCAGGCTTTTGCCACCACTGGCGTAGGCGAGCATAGAGGTAAATTCGGTCACCATGATAATGCTCAGTAAGGCGAGGAGCTGCGGCGCGACGTCGCGCTCGGCATTGATAAAAGGGGGCAATAGCGACACCATAAATGCCCAACCTTTAGGATTGGCAATGGCGGTAATAAAGCCTTGGGAGATCAAGGTAACATTGCTGGCTCTGGGGTTAGTGTCATCATCGTTTAATATGGCCATCTTGCCGCGCGCGCGCCACATCTGTACGCCGATAAAGCCTAAATAAATTCCGCCAACCCATTTGAAGATTTGAAAGATTTCGGGATAGTTGAGCATGATACTGGCAACGCCCATCACGGCGGCCGTGGCCACTAACGCCACCCCAACCAGTTCACCCAACATCATCCACAGGGTGCGGCGCACACCTATACTCATGCCCAGGGTCATGGCGAGTGTCATGCACATGCCCGGCGTGATAGAAACAAAGAAAAAAGTCGGGATAAACACAGCGAGTAAGGCAAAATCAGGCATGGTTTGGTCATTCTTGGGTGAAGATGAGAAGGGCGATAGTGTAATGAAAACGGTGGATTTAGCCAATCTGCTTATTTTGAACTTGCTCTCTTTAAATGTAATCGGTTGTGTTGGCTGGCGATATTTCACGCAAAAAGCATATTGTAGTTATTATTAACAATATGCTCACTAACCCCATTGTGATTAATTCTGCAGTTGTTCGGTTAACAGCGATTAACTTCATAGTTAACAAGATAAGACATTGACTGTAGGTTCTACATCAGTATCGATCAAGTAGACACTATCGGCGCCCACCATATAATAACTGTATAGGTCTTGGTAAATATGTTCGCCTAATTCACCATAATAAGGACGGCGTGCATTTTTTACCGACTTCCATATTGGCCAAGGTAAAGAAAAATAATCGGCATTGGATTGATTCGTGATATTTAAATCTGAATCAATAGGGAATGGCGTATTGCTTTTATCATGATGTTGAATATCGCTAAAGTTATTACTTATGTTATCTAAGAAGGTTTGATAACTTGACTCATCAATTACTTGTATTCCTGATATCGTTGGGAAATACAATTCCATCGTGAATGTATCGTTATCAAGTTCCTGCCACAGTATGGTTAAAGATAAATGGTCTAATCTACAACTCAGGTTCGGGTGTGGCTTTAGGTTTCTGCTCACGGGAAACCAAGGTTGATAAGCCGCTTTAATCATAGCTAATCCTCGTTATATTATTGTGTTAAGAACATATCTTAGTCGTTTGGCTGTTACTTTTTTGCATTATTTTTGCTGAAAGTACCATAACCTAAAAATAACTGAGAAGCATGTTGAGATTATCCAATATTTTTTGAAACTCATATCAACCAAATGCGCCTTATCAATCATAATTTGATTGATATGCTAACCCACATTCTCAAATCAATGGTTAATGACTGTTCTAGGACAGTTCAAAAATGGGTTCAGCACATTATGAAATCGCCTTATTTCTCCTCTTTTAAAAATACTCTCTTGGTGACTGTCGCTTTGGCCGCCAGTATTAATTACGTTATGGCTGACGACAGTGCCTCTGCGTTTAGTCTCGAAAGTAATTTAGCTGATAATTCAAGGTTCCCTCCTGAGTATTATTGGAATCAATTTGGTTGTTCGGGCGAAAATATTGCGCCGCGTTTAACTTGGCAAAATGTACCTGCCGGTACCAAGAGCTTTGCTGTCACTTTATATGACAAAGATGCGCCTACTGGCAGTGGTTTTTGGCACCGTGTTGTGTATGACATTCCGGCACAGGTGTCGACTCTCGCAGGTGGTGTGAATGGCGGAGCGCTACCCAGTGGTGCCATTGAAGCTAATACTGATTTAGGTAAACCTGGATTCTTTGGACCTTGTCCACCAGAGGGACGTGAACACAGTTATGTATGGACAGTGCATGCTTTGGATGTGGCGCAGTTGCCGATAGACAAGGGATCAACACCCGCTTTGGTGGGATTCTATCTTTGGCAGCATAGATTAGGCGAAGCAAGTTTAACGCTTTTAGCTGGCCCACGTTAGGAGGAATGAAGATGACCATATTATCTACGCGCATTACATACCCAATGTTATCAAAGGCTTTTACTCTACTGGCAACCAGTTTGTTGTGTTCTCACTCATGGGCGACACAGACTGAGCCGCTGGCAAAAATGGAAGTCTTTGCCGAACTTGATGGGGCTGTGGGCGGTATTACTTTCACATCAGATGAACGATTGATTTTCAGTTATCACCCTTTCTATCAACCTAACATTAAGGTGGCAGAGCTTTTAGCGGATGGTAGTACTAAGCCATTTCCTAATTCGGATTGGCAGCAATGCCATGATCCGCAGGGCAAAGCGAAAGAACCTGACACTTGCCTTAATTGGGTGTTGGGGCTGCGAACCGACGATCAAGACAGAGTTTGGCTATTAGACTCTGGTCAGCAGGCGCCACGTATTGAGCCTAAATTAGTGGCGTGGGATACCAAGAAAAACCAATTAGATCGCATTATTCATTTGCCCGCGCCAGTCTCTCTTCCTGAGTCACAACATAATGACTTTGTTATCTCATCTCGACATCAAGCGATTGTGATTGCCGATGAGGGGATTGGCACGGGTCCCATTGGTGAAAAGGCTGCGCTGGTGGTTGTGGACTTAAATACAGGGAAAAGTCGGCGCCTATTACAGGGTGATAACAGTGTGATGCCAGACTTACAGCGGCCACTGATTATCGATAAAGACTCAAAAGATAGAAAGCAGATTGAAGTTTATGTGGGTGCCGATGGCATTGCTTTAGATAAAACCCAAACATGGCTCTACTTTGCCCCGATGAATAAAGACAAAGTTTACCGTGTGCGGATGACAGATCTCATCAATCCTTCGTTAACGCCTGCGGCACTCTCTGCCAAAGTGGAGGCTTATGCCGATAAGCCCGACAACGGTGGCTTAAGTATTGATGAAGCGAATAATTTATATCTAACGGAAGTGGGAGAGCGGGCCATTGGCGTGATCCCTGCTGATTCTCGCCAGTATCGCACTTATGTCCATGATGAACGTATGGTTTGGCCCGATGGTGTGAGTTATGGCAAGCAAGGTTATTTGTACTCTGGGGCTGCGCAATTACCGTTATCGGCACCATTAAATAATGGCAAAGCTGAAAACAGTCCACCTTATTATATTTTCCGTTTTAAGCCATTAGCGGCGGGCGTTCGTGGTAATTAATCCGAACAATTAATCTCATCAATTAATTTTATAACCTTACGCCAAGTGCTCATCTTAACTGAATTTATTCACACGTTTTTTGCGGATTAAAACGGTTTGGATTCGCACTTGGTTATACCGAGTCACTGAGTCACGACACCCAGAGGATGACCTTATGAACATAGTCGGATTGGATCACTTTACCATCAGAACCCCCAAACTGGTTGAAACGCTGTTGTTTTATCAAGTCATCCTTGGATTGAAATTAGGTTGGCGGCCACAGTTTGGTTTTCCTGGACATTGGCTCTATGCCTCAAATAAGCCCATTTTGCATTTAGTGGAAGCGGGCGATCAGGCGCTAGATGCCTACTTAGGGGAAAGCAGAAATATTTATGGCTCGGGACGTGTTGACCATTTGTCGTTTCGTGGCACGGATTTACACCAGATGCAGCAGCATTTATGCCAGCAGAGGATGATTTTTCAGGAACGAATTGTGCCTGAGATTGGTGAGCATCAGTTGTTCCTTGAAGATCCGAATGGCATCAAAGTAGAGATGATATTCCCCTATGCAAAGGACAACGCCATCGTTGGAATTGTGATGGATAGGCTCGCTATTTCAGACACCAAGGAGCCTGAACATGGCGGAGATTAATGTCTTCAGAAGGCAATTATTGCAAACGTTGGGATTGGGCAGTTTGGCATCATTGGCATTATTTCCTCGAGGTGCGATGGGTATGAATTCATTGAATAAGAGTACAAATATGGAGAGCTCACAGGGTAAGCCGATGATTCGCATGGGAGTGACGGACTTAAGTTTTCATCGAGTCACCGCCGCTGTGGTGGCCCATGTGATAGGGATTATGGGCAAAGAGGTGCAACGAAGCTATGCATTGCACGAGGCTAATTTTGAGCAGCTAGGTGAAGGCAAAGTGGATATGCTGTGTTCTGCATGGCTGCCCCATAGCCATGGGATTTATCGACAAGGTGTCGAAGAGCGAGTTGCTACGCGGCAACTCGGGCTGCATTATGAGCCCTATGCGCTCTGGGGCGTACCCGATTATGTGCCTGCTGAGCAAGTGTCGAGCATTGAGGATTTACTCAAACCTGACGTGCAGCAACGTATGCGGCCCATCATTCAAGGGATTGGTGAGGGGGCGGGGATCACGCGATTTTCTAAAAATATCATGACGCAATATGGATTAACGGCGGCGGGTTATCAATTTAGAACAGGCACTCAGGCCGACTGTGTCGCCGCTTTTGAGTCTGCCGTAGCGGTAAACGATTGGGTGGTCGTTCCTTTGTGGCATCCACAATTTTTACATCATCAATACGGTATTCGCGATCTTCAGGACCCCAAAGGTTTACTCGGGGGAAAAGATAAAGCGGTATTGCTCGCCCGTGAACGCGAGTTGGCGGTTAATTTCTCGCCAGCACAAATTCAGGTGCTGGATAACATAGTATTATCGAATCAAATGGTTGCAGAACTCGATTATGCGGTTAATCGACAAGGAATGACGGAAGATGAGGCCGCTGCGAACTGGCTGACAGTCAATCCTCAGCATTTGACTACGTGGTTAGCCCCGCTGCTTAATCCTGCGAATGTCTCATCTCAGGGGGTGACATTATGATGATCACACCTGAATCGCGGCTAGTAGCGGCAGGGCTTGAACTACCTGAGGTTGCTGCGGCTCTTGGAAATTATGAACCCTATTCAATTGTCGGCAGTCAGTTAATGACCTCGGGTCAGTTTCCCTATTTAGAGGGCGAGCTTCAGTATCAAGGACAATTGGGCGCCGATCATACTGTGAGCGAAGGCTACGCTGCCTGTCGTCTTGCGACCCTAAATGCCATTGCCCAATTAAAACAGGCTTGCGGTGAGCTTTCGCGGATAAAACAAATTTACCGCTTGGAAGGAGTGCTAAATGTGCATCAATCTTGCTTTGAACATCCTAAAGCACTCGATGGGGCTTCGGATTTATTGCTTGAAATCTTCGGTGAAGCAGGGCGTCACAGCCGGATGATTTGGACAAATCCTGTCATGCCGCTGAACAGTTTGTGTCTAGTGTATTTATTTGCAGAACTCTATTGTGATGACGAACAAAGGCAATGACCTTTGTCTCGATTGAGATTTAATGCTTGAATGTGACTCACATTGGCTATTAGCTAAATGTTCTGTCAGCAAGACGGGTAGTTCATTCAAGAGCATATGAGGCAGTTCTTGAACTTTCATCAATCGATTGTTAGGGTTAAGTCATCATGGACTGAATGTTGACAATACGATGACTGAGAAACAAAAAATGTTGGCGGGCCAGCCTTATAAGGCTTGGGATGATGAGTTATTGGCTGAGCGGATGCGGGCGAAATCCATTTGTCATCAGTTTAATCTGGCCGAACCGACTTTGCTTGATGCCCGAATGGAGCATCTTCGTGGCCTGCTTGATATTCAACACTGTGCCCATATTGAGCCTAATTTCTTTTGCGATTACGGCTATAACATCCATATTGGTAAACAATTTTACGCCAATCATAATCTAACCATATTAGATGTTTGCTCCGTCTCGATTGGCGATAATGTGATGTTTGGTCCCCATGTGATGATTTCTACCGCAACGCATCCTATTAATCCTATTGCGCGGCAAACGACGGAATACGGCGCGCCAATTCAAATTGGCAATAATGTCTGGCTAGGCGGAAACGTCTCTGTGTTGCCCGGTGTGACCATTGGTGATAATTGTGTCATTGGTGCTGGTAGTGTCGTGAATAAGAGCATTCCCGCGAACTGTGTGGCGGCAGGTAACCCTTGTAAGGTTATCAAACCTATCAATGTGGAATAATGCAGGAAGGTCGATGCCGAGTGATTGGCGTCAATGCTGATGCTGATTTAAATGACGATTTAGATCGTCGTAGAAACAAAAACGGTACGCAGTGCGTACCGTTTTTTATGGGGGATGAAAACTTACAGTACGCCGCGGCGCATTTGATCCCGTTCAATCGATTCAAACAGAGCAGTAAAGTTGCCTTCGCCAAAACCTAAGTTATTTTTGCGTTGGATGATTTCGATAAAAATCGGTCCGAACAGGTTTTTAGTGAAAATCTGCAGTAAATAACCGGATTCATCGCCATCCACCAAAATTTGGTGATGTTTGATGCGCTCACGATTCTCAGTCACCTGCGGCAACTTCTCAAATATGGTGTCGTAGTATTCAGGGATGATGTCTAGGCATTGGATTGAACTGCCTTCCATTGCATCCAGAGATTTTACGATATCGCGACTTCTAAAGGCTAAATGTTGCACACCTGGGCCATTGTATTCCTTCAGATATTCATCAATTTGGTTTTTATCGCTGCCTTTACCTTCGTTAATCGGGATACAGAAGCTGCCATCGGGCGAACGCAGGGCGTAGGACACTAGCGCGGTTTGTACGCCGCTGATGTCAAAGTAGCGCACTTCAGTAAAACCAAAAATATTTTTATAGAAGTTAGCCCAATGTTCCATTGTGCCTTTGTAGACGTTGTTGGTTAAGTGATCGACCTCGATAAAGCCTTTCTCTTGGGTGATAATTTGCT
The DNA here is from genome assembly GCF_019345615.1 of Shewanella sp. NKUCC01_JLK. NCBI lineage: Bacteria > Pseudomonadati > Pseudomonadota > Gammaproteobacteria > Alteromonadales > Shewanellaceae > Shewanella > Shewanella sp. NKUCC01_JLK. The sequence continues at coordinate 30,712 of NZ_JAHKRD010000019.1, forward strand.
CGTCTAAATCTTCAAAATCAGCGGCATAGATATTGTTATCTGCGCCAAAGGTGTCGATGAAATAAATTAAGCTGTCGCCAATGCCGTAAATCGCAGGATAAGGCAGATCTTTGTTGGCATCATCGGCGGGTTTTGCACCACGTTCAACGGCAACGCGATAGGCAAAGCTGGCATCTTCTACACGCCAGCCCATAGAACAAATGGCTGGGCCGTGGGATTTAGCAAACTTAGCTGAGAAACCTTCGCGCTCAGTGTTGAGCAGAAAATTAATGTCATTCTGTTTGTAGTACAGGATGTCTTTGTTCTTGGCTTTTTTCAGCAGAGAAAAACCAAAGTCGATAAAGACTTTGTGCATAAAATCAGTATCAGGGCTGGCGAATTCAGTGAATTCGATACCTAATAAGCCCAGTGGATTTAGTTCGCTTGCCATGATGTTTTCCTCGTTATTTTAGTGCAACACGCCGTCACTCTAATGACTCCCGCATGGGAGTGCTGGTGGCTTGGGGCTAGTCTTCTAGCCAAGAGCGGTTGTAGTCTTTGCTCATGCAATTTTGTACATGTTCGGTTAATTTCAGTGGGGCGAACGTGTCCACCATCACTGCATATTCATAGGTTTCTTTTTTGCCAATTGAGGCTTCAGTGCGGCCCGGTTGTGGTCCGTGGGCCACACCTTTTTGATGTAAGGTCATGTAACCCGCTTCAATGCCCGTGCGGCTCATAAAGTCGCCATCGACGTAATACAAGACTTCGTCGCTATCTATGTTGTTGTGGTAATAAGGCGCCGGAATCGATTTAGGGTGGAAATCGTAGGGGCGCGGTACGAAGTTACAAATCACAAAGTTATGGGCGGTAAATACTAAGTGATCAGAAGGGGGGAGATGGATTTTGCCTACCTTTGGTGCGTATTCTGTGATGTTGAATGCCCAAGGGTAAACGCAGCCATCCCAACCCACTAAATCAAAGGGATGCCATTCAAGCGTGGTGAGTTGGTATTTATCGCCAAACTTACACACTAAGGGGAAGGCGCCGCGCTCAACCACAGCCTCTTGCAATGTAGGTACGCGCAAATCGCGCTCGCAGTAAGGTGCTGATTCTAATAGCTGACCATACTCGTTACGGAAATGCTTAGGCACTTCCACCATAGAGAATGACTCTATGACGAAAAGTCGCACATTGCTGTAATCGTTGAATTTAAGCTGATAAGTGGTGCCACGTGGGATCACGAGATAGTCCCATTTTTGGACCTTAATTGTGCCGTACTCGCTGTAGAGTGTGCCTTCGCCTTCGTGGACAAAAACCACTTCATCGGCATAGGCGTTACGGTAAAACTTGTCGGTATCGGCGGTGACTTTGGCGGTATAAAGTGCTAAGTCATTGTTATAAAAAATCTTGTTACGGGCGCTGAAGAAATTACCTTTACGGTCGGCGTCGCGGGAATCGAGTTTATAGTTTTGGACCAGCGAGTCTTCCCAATTGGCACCATGGCCTAGGCTGTAGGGCGCCACTTCTAATGCTTTGGTTGGCATGTTGTGGTGATATTTATTGGAATAAATATTGGAAAAACCATGGGTTGAGAACAACTCTTCACGGTAAAGCTCGCCGTTTTCCTTTTCAAATGCGATATGGCGCTTATGGGGAATCTGGCCTTGTTTCACATAAAATGGCATGGAGGATCCTTGGTTTTTACAGCGGCGTGAGATTAGCTCTACTTCGCTTGTCGTTATGGTTATGTGATCTTGTTATCAATTTAGTTGCTTGAATGAACAAAAAAAAGAATAATAAATCCGTTATCTCAATCTAAAAATTAGATGGTATTCTAATCTTTACGAATCGTAGTGTTTCCGTGACATGTTCATTAGAGCCAAGGAGTGACCATGCGCATCGATATTGATGCTTTTAATGTGCTGCAAGTGCTGGTGGAAGAGGGCAGTTTTGCCAAGGCGGCGGAGCGATTACACAAAGCGCAATCGGCGGTGAGTTATCAAGTTAAAAAGTTAGAAGAGCACCTCGGCGTGCCGCTTTTTAGCCGTGAGCAATATCGTGCTGAGCTGACGCAAGAGGGCCGCGTGATTTTGGCCGAGGGACAAAGATTACTGCAACACCTTGCAAACATTGAACATCTTGCCAGCCGTTTTAGTGAAGGTTGGGAGCCAAAGTTAGAGCTAGTGATAGATGGAGCCTTGCCGATGGAGCCAATTATGACGGCCTTAAAGCGCATGGCTGAACATCAGATCCCCACTAAAATTCAGCTGAATATGGAGTTTTTAGGCGGTGTACAACACAGATTTGAGCGGGATAATGCCGACTTGATGTTAGTGAAAGATTATCGCACAGGCCCCTACTATCATCCGCAACCTTTGCCAGCCATCACTAGCGTGCTGGTGGCCAGTGCTTCGCATCCTTTATCTTTTATTCGCGAAATTAGTTTGTCTGAGCTGCAGCAACATGTGGAATTAACTATCGAAGACTCTTCACCCAATAAAAGTTACCGCGATGAAATGCAATTTGGCGGCGATAAAGTGTTTTATCTTTCTGGTTTTATCATGAAAAAGAACGCTTTGTTAAAAGGTTTAGGTTTTGGTTGGTTGCCAGACTTTTTAGTCCAAGAAGAGTTAGCTAAGGGCGAATTAGTTGAAATCGACTTCGTCGGTGGCAGTCGTTTTACGTTTATTCCACAGCTCGTCTCGACCTTAGAGCGGCCGTTAGGCCGTGCCGGACAACTTTTTACCGAGTTGATATTAGAGGAGTTTGCTAAGGCTGAGCAGTTTAATGGTGTGGGTTTGGGTTGATAAGTCTTCGCTTGTCATCTTTTGATACAAGTTACCGCATAAAATAATCGCATTTTGACATTTTATGTCATAGATTAATGCCTAGGTCAGATGAAGGTTTAGATTGAGAGTTAAAATAAGGCCTAAATTCAGACTGAGCTTGGATCTAGATTAAGGTCGAGATGAAGAGTGAAATTGAGCTGCGATAGGTAAAGAGCCGTCCATCGGGGTCAATCTAAAGGATAGTAACAAGGAACTGACAGTTAAGGGGAACAGTATGTCTAGACGTTGTCATGAAGTGGATTATGAAATTATCGGCCACAGTATGCAGTTGGTTGAAGTGGAACTCGATCCTAACGAAACCGTGGTCGCTGAAGCGGGTGCGATGAATTACCTAGAGCAAGATATTAGCTTTGAGGCCAAAATGGGCGATGGCTCTGAGCCTGAGTCAGGCTTTTTCGGCAAGTTGGTGGGCGCGGGTAAACGGGCATTGACGGGTGAGAGCATTTTTATGACTCACTTTACCAACCAAGGCAATCAAAAACGTAAAGTTGCCTTTGCCGCCCCTTATCCAGGCACTATCCTAGCGATCGACTTGGCCGAACATGGTGGTGAGCTTATCTGCCAGAAAGACAGTTTTTTGGCTGCGGCTTTAGGTACACGCGTGACGATGAAATTTAATCGCCGCTTAGGTACGGGATTTTTTGGTGGCGAAGGATTTATTCTGCAAAGCCTACAGGGCGATGGTATGGCGTTTATCCATGCGGGCGGCACCTTAGTGAAAAAAGAACTAAAAGGTGAAACCTTAAGAGTTGACACAGGTTGTCTTGTTGCATTTACCTCAGGGATTGATTACGACATAGAGCGTGCAGGCTCATTAAAGTCTATGGTCTTTGGTGGTGAAGGTTTGTTTTTAGCCACACTCAAAGGCCACGGGACGGTTTGGCTACAAAGCTTGCCATTCTCACGTATGGCGGATCGCATTATCGCCCATGCCCCATCAGCGGGTGGCAGTGATCGCGGAGAAGGCTCTGTGCTTGGTGGTATTGGTCGCATGCTCGATGGGCGCTAAATGATAAGCTGACATGCTGTCTTCTCTTAAGGCATTCCAGACTATCCTCTGGGATGCCTTTTTAGTTGAAACCTGTCATTTCCTTCAACGTTTTAAGCGTCTTTAGTTGTTGCTAAGGCAGCGTTTGGTTGTTAAGGCTTTGCTGAATGCGTCTTTCAACTAGTTTAGATATGAGATACATCATCAAATAGCCCGTGCCTAAGGCTAAAATCACCGCGACGACATTCTCCGTATACAGGCGGTAAGCGTAGAAAGTACCGACCAGTACTGCGATACCAGCAAGGCGAATAAGTAGGCTTTGAGTAAAGTAGCCATGAGCTTTGATATAAGCTAGCTGGTAGCCATTGAGCATCATAAATATAAAAAACATGGAGAAATGCATTAATACTGGGGCCGCTTTAATGTATTGCTCGGGGAACAACCAAGCGACTAACGGCTTGCTCGCAAAGACCATAACGACAAAAAAAATACCGCTGATCCACAAAGAAACTTTAGTCAGCCATGACTTAATTTGTTGGACTTCGTCAAAGCGTTTTTCTCGTACGCACACTGCGACTTCGGGCAGCACAAAACGGTAGATGGGAAAGACAAAAAGCAGGGTGAGGTAAGTGATCATCGGCCGCACCACCACTTGGAAATCACCCAGTTCATCTATGCTGAAATAGGCAATAGTCAGCAGTACGGTGATGTAAATCATCAAGATACTGGCCCCCGCTTCCATGGACGCCGTCAGGCTTTTCTTCATAAAACTGCGTAAACCCGTATCAAAATGCACTGCACTTAAGGGCGGAGTGGCAATATCTTTGCGCCGTTTTAAGTACATATATAAGGCAACGATGAGCGATGACAGTGTCATGCTGTAAAAGAGTGATGCAATGGCGGTTTGTTTTAAGCCATAGAAACATAATAAAAAGCTAGTCACTTGCGCGAGCGGCTCTAACCAAGTGACTCTATTGGAGATGGCATATAGCCGGTACATGGCAATTTGATTGGTAAAATAGACCTTGAGCCCCATACTCAGAATAATCCCAACCAATTGAAAATATTCTACATTGAGCTGAAGTTTGTGTTTGATATAGGGTAAAACTAAACCCCATGTCAGTAGTACCATAGCGATCAAGCTGTAGCGGAATATATTAGTGATATCCACATCTTGCTTGGTCTGGGAGTAGGTCACCACCATAGAGGAGCGAAATCCCGTCATTAGGATTAGCGACAGTGAGATAATGTCGATCACTGTGTGATAGAGCGCTAGATCGGCTTTGGCAACCCATTGTGCTAGCCAGAGTTTAAATAGAAAACCCACAGAAATACTGGCGAGTGATGCCCAGAACCCCGCAATAATTGCCTGCTTAACCCGTTGAAGTGAGGTGTTTTCCATTATCAAAAATCCAGCGTTAGTCTACGGTCATTATCGGGATGCTATGAATTCAATTAAGATTTTGCCTTAGCCGCATGAGTATTTTTAGGTGACACTTATCTTGTTCTGTTCGATATCTTTTCACCCTGCATGAGTCTAGCATTTAGCCAATTTGCGACCAATAGCCAGATAGTAAAGATATGATAAATATCAATATGTTGCTTTATTGTAAGTTAGAACGTTATTGAGTGAGGACTGGGATGATAAATTGTCTTACAGACAACGTTTTTTGATAGATCAAAGCAGTATTAAGAAGTACTCAACGCCCAGATAAGCGCTGGGCGTAGTTGTAAAAGTGTCAGTTATAAATGCCATTTTGCCATGGGAAGTTAATCGGTAATGATATTGACGATATCGAGGATTTTACGGCTGTTATTATCGAGTTTGATTAGTGCACCTTCGACTTGAATGCTAATGATGCCATCTCTGTCTAAGGGCACTACGATGCGGCCGCGATCATAAATATCATGCTCAAGCACATCACCACGCTGGAGTTTTTTCTGCCAACCGGGTGGCAGTGACTGACCTTGGTCAACTTTTTTCTGTAATCCCGGCGGTAGGCTTTTATCCTTTTTGTGGTGCTCATGGTCATCTTTAGCAAAGGTTGAGATGGACATCGTTAAGCTGAGGACAAGTCCTGTGATTACCACTGAGGTCAATTTATTCATCTGTACTCCTAAGGGGCATTGAGTTGATGTTGTGTCCAATGCTTGATGTGGCCAACAATAGGCGATGCTAAATGAACTATAGCTGAACGTTCTGGTTCAAGATTGCTTTCTAGCGGGTTAACATGAGTACAGCTTGCCATTGTTCGGCGGTCACAGGTTGGATACTGAGTCTTGACCCCTTAGAGACTAAATACATGTCCGCCAGTTGGGGTAAACTTTTTATCAAACTTAAGGGAATAATCTCGTTAAATTTTTTGACAAAGCGGATATCTACTCGTAGCCATCTTGGTTTGGTTGGATCTGACTTAGGGTCAAAATACTTCGATTCGGGATCGAAGGCTGTGCTGTCGGGATACGCATTGGTCACGACTTCTGCTATGCCGACAATTCCGGGCACTTTGCAGCTTGAATGGTAAAAAAATACCTTGTCGCCAATCTGCATCTCATCGCGCATAAAGTTACGCGCCTGATAGTTACGGATCCCATGCCAAGCTTCGGTTTGGTTAGGGCAAGCCTTAAGATCATCTATGCTGAATTCGTCGGGTTCCGATTTCATAAGCCAGTAGTTCATCTTGTTTCCTTTACTCATAGTTGCCGTTAAGCGCTTCAATACCGCTGAGTTTATCTGAATTTTGTCGAATACCCCAGTTCGTCACCCATATCAAATATTGTGAGTTTGATTAAGTTTCCGTTCAGATAACGTGGCTTAGCCTGTTGACAGCAATCTTATTTGGTATGCCTTATGCAAATTCTCGTTTCTAAGGCAAAGCGTCAAATTCGATCTCGGTGTGTGACTGGTGTCGTACAAGTTGTGGCAGCAGAGGCAACCAAAACCTGTGAGGTGTGTTATGGGGACTTCAACAATGACATCCGATTGTGGTTTATACACTAAATATCTTAAGGATTTTACGGCGGGTGATGTGATCTTAAGTCATGAGCGAATGCTGGAATTTATTAATGACCTGACAACGCAAGGTTGGTTATTGGCTAATTTCACTTGGGACTATTGGTATAACAACAGTTACTTAGTCGATAAACCTGCCTATATTCGTGATGCGAGTATCGCACAATGTAAGTTGCTGTTGACGGCCATGACGCGACTCGAGGTTTTTAGCCCCGGCGTGTTAGAAAATATGCGTCGCCAAGGCGTGTTACTGGCCATTGTTGAGCGGTTACAAAGCTTAAATGTGCCTAAGTCGAGTACTCATTTTGAGTTTATCAGCCGTTAGCACTGGGCTTTAATGGATTGTTATCTAATCGTTTGTCTTACTCTTTAGTCTAATAAAGTGCTTTTTTACTTGTGACATGATCCGTGGATTGGTTAGTTTGGACCTCGCTAACCATAATAAATGCACGGAGGCCTTAATGTCAGTTCCTACAAGCCAAGTTATCAGCCCGCTCAACGTTAGCGAGTTTAGAGGCGAGTCATCACCGAAACTCGTTGAGAAGACCATAGGTCAATATCTTGATGAGATTGCGGCAACGTATCCCGACCAATTAGCTGTCGTCGTATACCATCAACATATCCGCTGGAATTACCGCCAATATCTTGCCCAAATCGATGCGCTCGCCACAGGACTATTAAAACTCGGCATTAAGTCTGGTGATAGGGTAGGGATTTGGTCGCCTAACAATATCGAGTGGTGTTTAACTCAATATGCGACCGCTAAAATTGGCGCCATCATGGTGTGTATTAATCCTGCGTATCGTCCTGAAGAGTTGCAATATGCGCTGAGTAACGTGGGTTGCCGCGCAGTAATTTGTGCTGATAAGTTTAAATCCAGCAATTATCTTGAGATGCTATATGAATTGGCGCCTGAGCTAACCTCTTGCCCCTCGGGTAAATTACAAGCTAAAGCCGTACCTGAGCTTGAATTTGTGATCCGTATGGGCGCGGAGAAATCCGTCGGTATGTTGAATTTTGATGACTTGATCGTTGATGTGACCGCCGCTGACAGGATAATGCTCAAGAGGATTGCTAAGGAATTAAGCCCGTACGATGCGATTAATATCCAGTTTACCTCTGGCACGACGGGCAGCCCGAAAGGTGCGACCCTATCCCATCATAACATATTGAATAATGGCTATTTAGTCGCAGAGGCGATGAAGTTTACCTGTCACGATAAACTCTGTATTCCAGTGCCTTTATACCATTGTTTTGGCATGGTACTTGGCAGTTTAGTCTGCTTAGCCAAAGGCGCAGCTGCTGTGTTCCCCGGAGAATCCTTCGATCCACTGACGACATTGCAAGTGATTGAGCAAGAGCGTTGCACCGCTTTGCATGGCGTACCGACCATGTTTATTGCCGAGTTGGAACACCCAGAATTTGCTCGTTTTGATTTGAGTTCCTTACGTACCGGCGTGATGGCGGGGGCAACTTGTCCTGAAGAAGTGATGCGACGTGTACAAAACCTGATGTATATGAAGGAAGTGCTGATTGGCTATGGTCAGACCGAATGCAGTCCGCTCAATCACATTACTGAAATCGACTCACCCGTAGAGAAACGCGTTCTCACCGTTGGCCGTGCTTTACCCCATACCGAAGTAAAAATTGTCGATGAATTTGGCGAAGTGCTGCCAATTAATCAACCCGGTGAAGTTTGTAGTCGCGGTTACTGCATTATGCAGTGTTATTGGAATGATCCTGAGAAAACGGCGGCAACCATAGACAGTCAAGGCTGGCTACATTCGGGCGATATTGGCCAAATGGATGAGCAAGGTTATGTGCAAATTGTGGGGCGCATTAAAGATATGATTATTCGCGGCGGCGAGAATATTTATCCCCGTGAGATTGAAGAGAAACTTTACACCCATAAAGATGTGCAGGATGCGGCGGTCTTTGGCGTTCAAAGCGATAAATACGGCGAGGAAGTGTGTGCTTGGATCAAAGTCCGCTCAGGAGCCGCGATTACAGAGGCTGATATTCGTCATTTTCTCACCGAGAAGTTCGCCTACTTTAAAGTGCCGCGTTATATCAAGTTTGTGGATCAGTATCCAATGACAGTGACGGGAAAAATTCAGAAATTCAAAATGCGTGAGCTGATGTATCAAGAGTTATATGAAGATATTAATGCTTAAGTCATTTGGCTTTGAGTTGATTAATACTATTGATATTTGACTTCCAAGCCGCGCAATGCGGCTTGAATTTTATTCTGTCTAGCTATTTCGGTTAGCAGATAAACGAACAAGCTAATTGGCTAATGAAAAAGTCGGCGAGTCATACCATCAAGCCAAGCTGTACTTTGAGTTAGCTTTTGCTGCTAATGTCGTTATTCTAATTGTAACAAAACTTCACTTCACCGCTGTGGCTTGATAGCTATACTAAAACCAGTCATAAAATCTAACCAGTCATAAAATCTCGGCAGATAAAAACGAAAGCGTTAAGTTGTCGATGATGTAATCGTAAATCCATGCAGGCAAAGGAGTACTAAATGGTTCGATGGCGTTCAATGCTCCTTGTGTATTGTCTTTCCTTTATGGGATTAAGCGAAGCTAAAGCGGACACCTTAATGCTCACATCTTTACTTTGGCCGCCTTACTCAGGAGAGCAATTAATGGAGCAGGGTGCCAGTATTGCCGTGGTACGGGCGGCGTTGAACGTCATGGGACACCAATTAGACGTGGATTTCTATCCGTGGAGCCGCGCTGTCAAACTTACGACTATGCCGAACTCTGACTACATAGGTTATTTTCCTGAATACTATGTAGAGACTGAAAAGTTTATCTTTTCAAAACCGATTGGCGAAAGTCCATTGGGGCTGGTGGAGCAAAAGTCCCATCCAGTAAGTTGGAATTATATTGAAGATCTTAATCGCTATACCTTAGGTGTGGTGAAAGATTATGTGAATACTCAGGCCTTAGATCGCATGATCTTTTCCGGTGTACAGCGGACTGAAGCTGTGACTTCGGATGAGCATAATGTTAAAAAAGTTGCCGCAGGTCGGATTGATGCCGCGGTGATTGATGTCAACGTTCTGCACTATTTACTCAAGCAAAAGCCCTTACAGCCGCTGGCGACAAAGTTGCAAATCAATCGGCAAATTCTGGCGAATAAGCAGCTCTATATCGCGTTTCGTAATACAGAAGAGGGACGGCGTTGGCGAGATATTGTTGACCAAGGTTTAGCGCAGGTTGACGTAGAAACTATCATTGGAGAGCTACTTTATCGTGAAGACTGATGTAGGGTTTTAGGATAGTTTATTCTTTGTTTTACTCGCTATTTTTCCGCTTATTTCCCCGTAAACTCACTTCTGATATGCAGTTTGTCATCATTTTGTCTTTGTTCACTATTAGTATCACTTTAACGGCATGAGTAGTTCTCTCATTTTATTGATTAAGGTGACATGAAGAAACTTCCTTTTGAGCTTCCATTTGAGTTAGATACGCTGCAGCAACTCATTGATACTCATCATCTTAAGTTGGATTATCAGATCCTTGCCGACATTCCATTCCGCCAAGAGCATTTCCCCCTTTACAGTGTTGAGTTAGGTGGTACAGATACGCCTTGTCCGACAGTACTCTTTGTGGGGGGCGTGCATGGGGTTGAGCGTATTGGATCTCAAGTTATTTTGGCATTGTTAAACAGTTTATTGCAGCGGCTTGTTTGGGATAAACACCTACAACAGATGCTAACGGGCCTGCGGTTAGCTTTTGTACCTGTAGTGAATCCTGTTGGGTTATTCATGGGAACGCGGGGCAATGGTAATCAAGTAGATTTGATGCGTAACGCTCCAATAGAATCCCGTGAAAAAGTGTCCTTTATGGTGGGAGGACAGCGTATATCGTCACGGCTGCCCTGGTATCGCGGTATTGGGGGAATGGAGCTGGAAACTGCGGGCTTAGTTGCCTATGTACAACAACTGTTGAGTCGCAGCACAAGTTTGATTTCGCTCGATGCCCACTCGGGATTTGGCTTGAGTGATCATATCTGGTTCCCCTACGCCCATACCCGTACCGCCTTCGAAAATGCCAATTATATTTTTCATCTAAAACAATTATTTGAACAGAGTTATCCCCATCACGGCCATTATCGGTTGGCGCCGCAGAGCCAGTTTTATCGCACTCATGGTGATATTTGGGATTATCTCTATCGCCAGCACCAAGTGGCTGATCCTTCTGCTCAGGTGCCATTTTTACCTTTGACATTAGAGATGGGATCTTGGGCATGGATAAAGAAGAATCCTAGACAAATATTTAATTTTGCTGGCTTTTTTAATCCACAAAAAACACATCGTCACCACAGGATTTTACGCAGGCATACAGTACTCATGCAATTTATGATGGAAGCGGCCTATGCCCAATCGTTAGAGCAGTTAACACCTGAACGTTTGGCTGAGCTGACAGAGTGCGCACGGCATTATTGGTATCGGGAGTCTCAGTCATGACAACTTGGGTGTTATTAAGAGGATTAATGCGTGATCAGCGCCATTGGAATGGTTTCGATCAGCGTCTGCGACAAAAGGGATTGCGAGTGCTGACACCGGATCTTCCGGGCAATGGGACGCTATCCCACGAATTAAGTCCGCTTAAGATTGCTGATTATGCCCATGCCGTGTGGCAGCAATTAGATGAGCAGGTACAGGAAGGGGAGACTATTTATCTCCTCGGCTTGTCTATGGGCGGTATGTTGGCGCTGGAAATGGCATGCCAGCGACCTTGGCAGATAAGGCATGTCTTTGTATTAAACAGCAGTGCGGCGAATTTATCGTCTTGGTATCAAAGATTTAACCCGCTGAATGCATTGAAGGCTTTTTTCATGCGGGCTCGGGGTAACGCTTTACATCCAATCGAGTCGACTATAGTGCGTTTAACCAGTTTTCGTCATCGGCGAGACCGAGATTTAATTGTCAAGTGGAGTGAGTTTCGCCGCGATACCACACCAAGTAGACGCAATGTATGGCGACAACTTTGGGCGGCTTTTCAATACCAATGTCCATTGACAGTGGAAGTACCGATAACTGTGCTCTGCGGTGACCGTGATGCGCTGGTGAGTATGGCATCGAGTAAGGCGCTAGCACGGCATTTTGACACCGATTTGATTGTACTCGCGTATTGCGGTCACGATGCAGCTATAGATGCACCCGCAAAACTGGCGCATTATCTGTTGGACATTGTGGGGGCGACTAAGCCGCAAGTGCAGTTTTCTGTGGATAGTGAGCCTGCCAATACTCAATATGATTGCAACGATTTATTGGAGGAAGAAATAGCCTTAAACGAAGCGATATTTACTGTATGGGATGACAAAGCGCTATCCACTCTTGAAACCAAATAATCGAGAGTGAATAGCGCAGTTAACGCATTGTCTTATTAAGCTTTAGCCACTACGGTTTGGCCTATCGGTGTGAGGCTGAGTAAAGCCAACTTAAGATGCTGTATCCCAAAGGGAATACCGATAATCGTCACAAAACAAGCTAAGGCGTGGACCAAATGCCCTATGGCTAACCAGATCCCAAAGAGTAAGAACCAAATGATATTTCCTACCATGCCTAATGCACCTGTGCCCAAGTCTTCACGCCCAGTTAAGTGGCGACGGTTCATTTGTTCTTGGCCGAAGGGCCAAAAGGTCATTTCGCCGATAACAAAACAGGCGCGGCCGAAGGGAATACCAATGATACTGATAAAACACAGGATACCTGCGAGCCACCAAGCGAGTCCCATCACAAATCCGCCGAGTACAAACCAAGCTATGTTGAATATTAAGCGTAATACAGCCATTGAAAACTCCTTATGTTTACCCTGTTAGCCTTTATCGTTAGCTTCGATAAATTGAATATATATCAATGTCTAAGCGATAACTATGCCAACTATTTAAATTGTTCATAATCAATTGGTTAATTATATGTATTCGAGATTCATGTGTCATTTTCACTAGTTTTTCGCCAAATTGATAATTTCTTAAGGGCGTAACAGGAAGGTCGGAGTTACACTAGCCTTCCCTTAACTGGTTTAAAAACCAGATAATTTAATTGTTTGAGTCGCTTGATGTTTGCAAATTCCCCTGTCGATACATTTGCCTTTGCTGGCAGAGACATATTCCTAAAACGTGATGATTTACTGCATCCGGCGTTTAGTGGCAATAAAGCTCGCAAATTCGGCTATTTTTTAGATCATGAGTTTGCAGGCATCAGCAAGGTGATAGGTCACGGCTCGCCATTGGCTAACTCACTGTATTCATTGTCAACATTAGCGAAGATGAAAGGCTGGCAATGTGATTTTTATGTAGATCATATTGCCAGTCAAGTGGTTAAACATCCTACGGGCAATTACGCTGCCGCTTTAGTGAATGGCGCTAATATTATCGATTTAAGTGTGTTAATAGCACAAAATCAGGCGTGCACTCAGTCGCAATCTGAGCCTCACGTTTTGTCAAATCTTAATGCTAGGCCTGACCCTACTGCGCAAGTGGGCGATGTGCGGCTGAGTTGCCAAGATTATATCGAGGCTCAAGTACTCGTGAATGAGCCGACGGCGCTTTTTATCCCAGAGGGGGGGCGCTGTGCTTACGCCGAATACGGGGTTAATAGATTGGCGCAAGAGATAGTACAGTTTGCGAAGGCGAATGGATTGGTTGATTTAACGGTATTTTTACCTTCGGGGACGGGAACGACAGCGTTATTTTTAAATCAGTATTTTATCCGTCAGCAAACGGATATTCGCGTCGTGACTTGTGCTGTTGTCGGTGGCGATGATTATTTGCGCTTGCAATTTTCGTTGCTTAATACCAATACCAGTGAGCATCCACAGATTGTTAATGTCGGCAAGAAATATCATTTTGGTAAACTTTATCCGGAATTTTATGCCATGTGGCAGCGGGTCTGCGCCTCAGGCGTGCAGTTTGAATTACTCTACGATCCCTTAGGTTTTATTGTGCTTGAGGAATATTTACAAGGCGGAGGCTCTCGTCCTGTGATGTATATCCACCAAGGTGGCTTACTCGGGAACGAGACCATGTTGCCACGTTATCAGCGTAAATTTGGGCAAAGTGGCTCATCCTGTGCCTCTGAGCATTGACTTAGTGACGCTAAGACATAATATGTTTGAAGCTATGTAATGCTAAGTTAAGCTGATGATTTGGAACGATGGGGAATATCAATGACTGAAGCGGAATATCTCGCCAATTACGATCCTAAGGTTTTTAAGGCTCAGCTACTGACAGTAGATGCTGTATTGTTTACCTATCACGATCAGCAGCTTAAAGTACTCCTAGTACAACGCTTAAATCATCCATTTTTAGGTTTATGGGGATTACCTGGAGGGTTTATCGATGAAAATTGCGATCAATCCCTTGAGCAAACTGTATTACGTAAACTGCATGAGAAAACCGCGGTAGTGCCACCTTATATTGAGCAGCTATGCACTGTGGGTAATCGTGGTCGCGATGTAAGAGGCTGGTCTGTGACTGTGTGTTATACCGCCTTGATGAGTTATCAAGCTTGCCAAATTCAGATTGATTCAGTGAGTGATGTTAAGTGGTGGCCATTAGCAGATGTGTTGCAGATGCCCTTGGCGTTTGATCATCTGCAGTTAATTGAGCAAGCGCGGGAACGCTTAACACAAAAAGCCTTATATTCTTTAGTGCCAGGATTTGCACTGTCTGAACCTTTTACCTTGCCAGAACTGCAGCATGTTCATGAGGTTTTGCTGGGCAAGCCTATCCAAGGTAAATCTTTTCGTCGGCGGGTTGAACAGGCCGATTTATTGATCGATACGGGATTAAAGCGCACCGAACGGGGTCGTCCCGCTAATTTATACCGCTTGAAACCCAATACCGCATCGTATCGCTTCTTAAGAAATTTAGAATGTTGATCACAGTGAATGTGGATTTAGGCCAGATATTCGCCTTGCTCAATATGAGTTACGGCGACTGATTATGCCTTATTCATGGTGACTTTGAATCAGTAAAGACTGTTTAATTACTGATTTTGCCTTAATGTCTCCGGTTCTTATATTACTCGATACCCATATTGTAGCTTCTTAGTTGTCGCGCCCATTTATAGTGTCTAAAGGACACTATATGTCATTTAAGCATAACATTTTAGGTTGCTCCGTCTGAAATAGTCTAAAAATCAACTTTACACAATAATGTCTTTAAGACACTATTATTCATGTAGACAACAAGGGCGCCGTCAATTTCGGCAATCTTGCCACAGACAGGAGGTTACTATGTCTCAACGTATTCAGACGTCCCAAGATGTTTCTCACGCTCAATGTTCGCAAGCCGATTTTTATCGGTTACCCGCAGCTAGCGATGAGACTCACTACCGCTTATTTCAATTTGGTGCGGGGGAGAATCATGTTCAAATACTTGTTCCTCCTGCTAAACGAGTAACGATCTTTTTCAGTTATCGGGGCGATCATTCCATCATGCAGCTCTTGTTGTTAACTGATGCATTACGTCGCAGTGGTGCCGAGCAAATTAATTTGCTACTGCCTTATATGCCGGGCGCTCGCCAAGATAGGGTGTGTAATGCCGGTGAGGCCTTGTCGGTAAAAGTCTATGCTAGCCTGATTAATCAGCAGCAATATGCTTCGGTCACTGTATTTGACCCTCACAGCGATGTCACCGCCGCATTGTTAGACCGAGTTCAGGTTATAGACAATCACAGCTTTGTCGCCGCTATCACTGCCCAATTATCGGATGAGCTAGTGTTAGTCTCGCCCGATGCGGGGGCGAATAAAAAAGTATTCGGCTTAGCTAAAGCGTTACAGGGAATGCCGGTGATCAGGGCCGATAAACATCGTGATGTGGTCAATGGCCATATTATCGCTACCGAAGTGTTCTGTGATGACTTATCGGGTAAAACCTGCTTAATCGTTGACGACATTTGCGCGGGTGGCAGAACCTTTATTGAACTTGCCATCAAATTAAAGCAAAAGGGAGCCCAAAGCGTCATTTTGATCGTGTCACATTATGAAGATAAGGCCAGCGAGTTGGTACTGCGAGAGTCGGGCATAGACAGATTATTTTGTACCGATAGTTTAGGTGTCCCCACACATATTTCGAGCGAGTTCTGTCATTGCCATGCTGTTTTGAGTTATATGAATCATTAAGGAAAATATTATGTACTTGAATCCCGTTACTGCCATTGATGGCTATAAAGTCGACCACCGTCGTCAATATCCCGATAATACTCAAGTGATTTTTAGTAACTTGACCGCCCGTAAATCCCGTCGTGGTTATACAGACCAAATGGTGTTTTTTGGCTTGCAGTATTTTATCAAGCATTACTTAATTGACAGTTGGAACCGTGATTTCTTTCAACAACCCAAAGATCAGGTCATTCGCCAATTCTCCCGCCGTATCAATAACTATCTCGGGCCGAATAATGTTGGCACTCAGCATATTGAGGAGTTGCATGATTTAGGCTATTTACCAATTAAAATTATGGCATTACCTGAAGGCTCAATGTATCCATTAAAAGTGCCTTGCTTGATTTTATACAATACCGATGAGCGGTTCTTTTGGTTGACCAATTATCTCGAAACCATCCTTTCCGCTAATGTGTGGGGTATGTGTACCAGTGCTACTACCGCGCTGCAATACCGCAAAATATTTGAGACTTACGCGCTAGAAACCGATGGTGACATCGCTTTTGTTGATTGGCAGGGTCACGATTTTAGTTTCCGTGGCATGTATGGTGCAGAGGCCGCGATCATGAGCGGCGCCGCACATTTACTCAGTTTTACTGGGACTGATACCATACCCGCCATTGATTTTCTTGAGCAATATTACCTTGCCGATAGTGATAAAGAACTTGTCGGTGGCAGTGTGCCCGCAACGGAGCACAGTGTCATGTGCGCGGGTGGCATGGAGAATGAATTAGAGACGTTCCGCCGTTTGATTGAAGATATTTACCCAACGGGCATTGTCAGCATTGTTTCAGATTCTTGGGATTTTTGGCAGGTGATGACAGAATTCACCTTAGCGTTAAAAGACCGCATTCTTGCCCGCGATGGCAAAGTGGTGTTTAGGCCTGATACGGGTTGCCCTGTGAAAATCATTTGTGGCGATCCACAAGCACCAATCGGGAGTCCCGAATATAAAGGCGCTATTGAGTGTCTGTGGGATGTCTTTGGGGGCGGTACAACTGCCAAAGGGTATAAAGCGCTGAATAGCCATGTTGGACTGATTTATGGCGATTCAATCACCATTGAACGTGCTGAAGCCATTTGTGCCGGCTTAAAGGCCAAAGGTTTTGCGTCAACCAATATTGTGTTTGGGATAGGCAGTTTTACCTATCAACACGTGACCCGAGATACTGACGGTTATGCCGTGAAAGCGACCTTTGCGAAAGTTGATGGTAAAGACAGAGAAATATTTAAAGATCCTAAAACAGATGATGGCACTAAAAAATCCGCTAAGGGTTTAGTGGCGGTATTTAAAGATGAGCAGGGTCAATTTTATCTTAAAGATCAAGCCAGCTGGCAAGATGTCAACAATTGCGAGTTTGTCCCCGTATTTGCCGATGGTGAACTATTAACGGAATATTCTTTGGCAGATATTCGCGCAAGGTTGGCAGAGTCTAGAAGTTGAGCCTATCGATTTGTGATTTTTAACGGCTATCGACAATAGCGAAGATAAAACTGGCAATGTGATTTCTATTAGGGTCATATTGTCAGTTAGGTTTTGAATTTATTTTAAGTCGCGTAAGTAAAACGCCCCATAAATAGTCAAATGCAAATACAAGCGATTAAGACAGTAACTGGTTCCGTTTAAGAATTTTATAGGTACGACGGCCAATGTTTTCGAGGTTTTTTAAATCTTTTAGGCTAGGCGTTACCTCACTAAATTGCCAATAACTGATTTCGGCATCTAACATTTCCAGCATTTTCTTCGAACAACCTAAACATTGTCCCTGGCACAGTTGTGCTTCTTCTAAATTGAGTGGAATAGTCTCTTTGATCTGGTTTATCAAGGTTTGCATGGCAATTTGAGGATTGGGTTTTGGCATAGATGATGTGCTGAACAGTATTCATGTATATGAATATTAGCGGATGCTGCAATGGAAAGAGGTGATCTAACGCTGGATTTGACTCATTTGGTTCGGCAGGTATCTGTGTGAGAGAGATACAGCCTGAACCAAATGTGCTCGTCATAATGACGTAAAAAAGGATAGCGTGTTCGTGACATTCGGCTATCAGTCTACTTAAGTGCTCGGTACTGCGAAGATAATGGAAACCGATTAAATACACTTGAGTAAACGGGTACTGCGGTATTAATTTTTAACTTATCGTTTTACTTACTTTTTGACTTATTTGTTCGCGGACAATAACCATTTCATAAAGCTGATGGCTTCTGTACGTTTAGAAAAAGTCTGTCTGTTTTTACCTTGACGATCGGTAAAAGCAATTGAGGTTTTATTTACTGAGATTGAATCTACAGGGAAGTTCACTGTAATTTCATGTCCATTAATTTTGTATGACATATGCCACACTCCTTTTTGTTAATTCACCCATAGGTGAGATAGTTGTAACTATAAAATATCCTTAGCAATTGTGCGAAAGATTCGTTCTATTGAGTATCGAGGTTACCCCATCTTTGATTCATTAATCAAGAGATGCTTAATCGATAAATATTTCATGTTGTCGATTACGTCAATGGAATAACTCGATTCAACCAGTTGACCATAGCTTAATGACAATACTATGACAACAAGGAGAACGGTAAGTTCACAGACATAACCACATGATTTTAGTGATATCGAATGATTGAGCTTATGGGTTTTTGCTTGTAGTAGGCTTTCTTTATGAGGACCGAACTCTGATTGCTAAATATCAGGCTGGGTTAAAAAGGTAAACAACAAGGTGTATCTCAAAACGACGTGCAGTATATCAATAAAAATGGCTTATGCAAGTTTAATTTTTATTCGATGTCATTATTTATTTGCTAATGTTGAATTAAAGTGTATTTTTCGTGGCTATTTACTTGATTTAAAAAGGTATAGTTAGGTCTATTTATGGGTTGGTTTTTATTTTTGTGGTAATTGACTAAGGTTAATATTGCCGTTTTATAGGTAAATGTTATAAAAAACCCCACTAAAATAGGTCATTTTAATGGGATTAATCATAGTCATTTATGTAATGGAATTATTAAACTGAATTTATAAATGAATCTATGCGTTTGCTGTTGTTTAAAAACTCAGTCAAAAGGTTTAATAAATCAGTTCACCTATGGGATTGAGTAGCTTACTCAGACCTTTGGTAAAATGCAGCGGTGCATCTAATACTGTGTAGCATAAGCAACCGTTAATGGTTTTCGGTGAGTGATGGTGTTGGCCGTCGAGCACGATAAAATCACCTGGCACATAGTCACCATTTAGATCGGAAAACTCTCCGGCTAGTAATAGTGTTAGTTCATAACCTTTATGGGTATGTTGGGGGATTTCACCTTGGGCATCTATATGCAATAGGCTAGCGCGGGTGTTCGTTTCATCGACATCAAAACGCATGCGACTGACTTTGCCTAATATTTGCCATGGACGGGCCAAATGCTGACGAAACACCGAGGGCACAGTGTAATGCTGTTGCTTTATGTCGACATCGATAGGGGCGTTATTAGGCACATTTGTCGCTGCCGGTTGAGCCATGATTTGCGCCATCATAGCGTCAATGTCCAATGCCGATTCTTGATTGTCGCCAGAGTGTTGCACCTCAACATACTCTCTGTGCATCAACTCTTCGCCCGTATCATTTGCAGCATGACCGCTATCAGGATTTAATGCTAAATTTGCAGCTTGTTCTGTGAATAGGGCAAGCTGCTCTCGACAAGTCGCACATAGGTCGCAGTGTGCGGATATTGCTATCGCCATTGATAAAGGTAAGTTCCCATTGGCATGGCTGACGAGTAATTCTTGTTGGGGATGATGCTTAATCATTGTGTGTCTCCAAGAAGCTTTTCAACTTTTCTAGCCCTAATCTTAAACGGGACTTTATGGTCCCAATTGGTACCTTTAGGGTATCGGCTAGCTCTTGTTGAGTGAGTTCTTGCATGTAAATGCCTTGCACAACTTGTCTTTGTGCTATGGGAAGGGCATCAAGATGTTGGAGTAATTTAGCCGTCAACTTGTGATCAGTGAGTGTGTCCTGAGCCATGGTCGCATCACACAGCGGCCAAATATCATCACCGAAAGTATCTTCTCTATTGTGTTGTACCCGTCTAAGCATATCGAAACATTGATTACGCATGATGGTAAACACCCAAGTTGTCACTGACCCTTTTTCTGCATTATATAGATGAGCCTTAGTCCAAACGCTGGTCATGGTTTCTTGTACTAAATCCATCGCCAACCCTTGTTGATTCAGTCTTTGTAAACCAAAGGCTCGGATCTTGGGCATGAAATGCTGAAATAAGTGACCAAAGGCGGCTCTGTCTCGGTTGTCTGCTACTTGTAGCATAAACGTGATTAAAGCATCCGCTTGAGGCTCGCAGGTTTGGGAAGCTGGAATTTCGTTATCCATAGCCGAATTAGTCAGAGACGTGATTGGGACATGATACCGAGTTTGCCTGCTTTGTGATTGAATATTTTCCATTATTTTCGCTCTTATCGCAGTCGTGAGTGCTGAGTGTGATATCAGTAACGACAAAATTGAGAAGTGTGTTGCACTTCTGAGCCCATTTTTGCTGTCAAACTTTCAATCAATACGAAGTGGCTTAAATAAAGGATCATTCACAGTATTATTTAATGACGGCCCGCAATAGATCTCGGGTCATAATATGATCTAAGGCATTAATGCAGGTGTACTTTTCGGATGCTTGTACGGGTAATATTTCTAGCCAGCGCTGGCAGACCCAAGCGATATCATCGAACTGTTCTGTTTGGTAGTGCTTGAGATGTTGCGGATATTCCTTAAGAATGTTTTGTAACATTTGACTCAAGTAACGTTCATCGGTCGCAATACGTACAGCAGGCCAATTGTCGATTAAACTGACGTCTCCGCGTTTTAAACCATCGGCTTCGACACTGATTTTATCAAGTTTAAAGCGTTTAGAACCTTGAATACTGATCCCTAATAGTCCGTCTGGTAAGGTTTCAAAATCAATAATATGCACTAAGGTGCCTATGGGCTGAATGGTTTTACCATCCTCTTCAAGCATACATAAGCCAAAGCCTTGGCCTGACTTTAATGATTCGGCGACCAAGCGCTTATATCTAGGTTCAAATACCCGCAGTTGTGTGTAACCTTCGGGCAATAAACAAATGGGTAATGGAAAAAGAGGTAATTTCATCGTGGCCTCTGGTGAACTTATGTTCCTATCATTACGTACCATAATGGCAGTTCGATCAGTAAAATTATTCAACAGTAGTTTACCCATAGTGAGAGGATGGCATGAAATTAAATCCATTTGAGAAAAAGATCGTTCAGCATCCATTACGTTTTTGGCTACAAAATCATCTCGAAGCGCCCTTATTGACCTCTATGATGCCAAAACCTATGGCTTTGTGCGAACGCGCATTAGAAATAGGTTGTGGGTTTGGTAACGGCATTCAGTTGATCCGCGAACATTTTGGCGCGGGACATATCACGGCCGTGGATATCGACCCTGACATGGTTGCCTCCGCACAATCCCGCTGGCAATCTCGGCCGCAAGGATTAAAAGGGCTGAGTTTCTCGGTTGCTGATGCAACATGTTTACCCTTTGCCGATAGCGAGTTTGATATGGTGTTTGATTTTGCCGTATTTCACCATATTCCAGAGTGGCAAGCGGCCATTAAGGAAGTTGTAAGGGTGCTGAAACCGAACGGATACTTTGTGATAGAGGATTTATATCGTGCCGCAATTTGTAACCCATTGAGCCGACGCTTATTTGAGCATCCACAGCAGAATCGCTTTAATCATAGTGATTTGTTAACGGTATTGCGCCAGCTGGGATTTGAGATTGTCCGCGATAGAAATGCCTTTAATCTTGCGGGTATGGTGCTCGCCCAGAAAATATTGCGTTAGGCGTTAGGCGTTAGGCGTTAGAGTTGATGCTTAACCTAAATTGAATCGTTAGGATTAAATGATTGCGTTAGCACTAAGACCAAATATTAGCAATGCCGTGTATTATCTGAAAATATAAGCTTAGGGATGCAGATATCTGAGATGCGCTAAACGAAGTTTATGGCCGAACTTTGCGAGAGTGGTTGTAATTTTTAGATAAAATAGACTCTCGGCATGGTTCTTCATGGGAGTTTACCGCTATAATTTGAGCTAATCCGTCGCATGTGGGGAAAGGATTTTCCTCAAGAGTAGAGAAGCAGCATTATGGCAAACGTACTTGCAACCGTAGATCAGCGTACCAAACTCGTTGGTGAGAACCGACTTGAGTTGTTGCTCTTTAGCATTAATTCCACGCAGTTATTTGCCATTAACGTCTTTAAAGTCAAAGAGGTCGTCAAGCTTCCTCCCTTGAATGCGATGCCGGGTAGTCATCCGCATATTTCTGGTGTTGCTAATATTCGCGGGATTTCTATCCCCGTGATTGATTTACGTTCGGCCATAGGGTTTAAGCCCGTGCCGCCTAACGAAGATGCCAATATGATCATCACAGAATATAACCGCAGTGTGCAGGGTTTCTTAGTCGGTAAGGTTGAACACATTATCAACATGACTTGGAGCGATATTATGCCGCCGCCGAAAACGGCTGGACGTAATAATTATCTAACGGCAATTACTCGCATAGAGCATCAAGGTCAGTCGCAGTTAGTGTCTATTATCGACGTAGAAAAAGTCTTGGCGGAGATAATTCACTACGATATCCGTTTATCTGAAGGTGTACTCGACGAAACCTTAGTCCATGAAATGCCAGGCAGAAAAATCCTGATTGTGGATGATTCATCGACCGCCAGACGTCAAGTGCGTGAAACGTTAGGCCAGCTGGGTATCGAAATTATTGAGGCATCTGATGGCTTACAAGCGCTGACGTTATTGCAGAAATGGCGTGATGAAGGTAAACAAGTTGCCAAAGAATTATTGATGATGATTACCGATGCTGAAATGCCCGAAATGGACGGTTATAAGCTCACTTCTGAAGTGCGCAGTGATAAAGCTATGTCGGATTTATTCATTACCTTAAATACTTCGTTGAGTGGCAGTTTTAACCATGCCATGGTTGAAAAAGTGGGCTGTGATAAGTTTATTTCTAAGTTCCAACCGGATTTGCTGGTGCAAGTGGTGCAAGAAAGATTAAGACAAGTGATCAATCACTGATCGCATTTTGAGATTCGAACTATCGGTGATTGACCTTGAGTCGATCATCGATAGGTTCGGCGCTTTGAATGAACGCTTTAATAACAGTTTTTAATACGGTCTTGAATCACATTCTTTTAACTGCTACCTTTTCAACTGCTTTTCTGCAAACATCTGCCAACCCACTACCTATAACCCACTACTTATAACTCGCTAGATTATAACGCTAATTCGGCTGCTACATCGTGTAATACTTGGCGCTTCATTTCTTTGGCGGCGGCGATATGGATACGGGCGAGCCTTAAGGCATAGTTGAATCTTGCTCGGCCGACGAGGCTTACCAGTTCGGCAAAAAACTGTGGATCTAAAGTGAATTGCGTCGAATAGTATTGGATAGCGGTATTGACTGAATTAAAAGTCACGCCATCGAATTCAAAACCTGCATTATAACCTTGGTCGTCAATTTCTTCGCCTTCTAATACCAGTGGCCAACCGGGCGCATTGATACGGTCGCGGGCAATTTGGTACATCATCCAAGCACTTTTTTTAAAACCTTCAAACACTTTGCAGGAGAATTCGGACTCAGCAAGCTCTTCTTCGGTCCAATTAATCCCAATGGCGAGGTGTTTCGCATAAATACGCATCAGTGCATCTTTGACGGCCATACGACAATCCCAAATGGAACTAAGAGTATGTTGTTTGGCTAATCGCAAACATTCGCTGCAGGCGGGCACAGCTAACGAAGCATGTGGTGTATGTGTGTGTGCGATATATTCGAAGTGTTGATGACTCGGTTCGCCACAAAACCAGCAGGTATGGCGTTTGTCGAAGGGAATATCGATAAGCGGAATAGCAGACATCAAGGAATGAGCACCTCAGTCCTTGATGCCATCAATGGCATACTGAAGCGATTAAACTTCTTCAACATCAACCAAATCTTTTGCTAAAACAATCGGATCAAGTTCAAGACAATCTTCATCGGTTTGCCAATCAACACCGATTAATACACCATCGTCGTTTAGATCTGAGACCCAATATTCTAGAAATTCTTCTAATGAAATAGAAACGGGTTGATAGTCGTGCCATTCGTCGCTGCAATGGGATTTTGCAGTAGCTTCATTTGACCATAATGGCATCACATCTGTGTCTTCAAATTCTGAAGAATCACAAACGACCCAGCCTTCGCCAGTTTCATCCATTAGACCCCAAAGCGTCTGATGTTGTTTTACATTTTTGATAAAGCCAGCCAAAGCCGCATTGATTTCAGTCATGATAGGTCTCTTTGATGTGTGCTGTTAACTTATCCATTATACGGTAACGTGCTGCGATACCAAGGGATTCTTTGTTAAGAATTTTTTTGTGTTGGATAACTGAGCAATAAGCCTATGCCGCAAGGTATTTATGGCGATAAGGATTGTGTTACGTGTCACTATGGGTCAGGATTATTGGTAATGAGTCGCCTTGGTACTGGCTATTTTACTGACTAAATGTGGCTCAGATAGGGGCTTTACGTGGCGGAGAAACATGTCTTCTATGCTCTTGGCCGTTAAAGGTGTTTTGGATTCTAACCTTTCACTCGTTATGCCAAGGCGAATATCTCTCTAGGGCAATTCCCTCTTGAAGACGGAATATTGTCGTGTTTAGCCACAATAGTGTGATTGTTGTGAGATCAAATATTGGAGTTGTTGATTTGATTAAAATTAAAGGGTTAACTTATCTGTTTGCGAGTATTGCCGCCTGTGTCAGTCTGAGTGCCTGTTCAAGTGCGCCAACGGCGAGTGCCAGTGCTAACGCAACCAGCACTAACGCAAGTGACATTGCTGCTGAAGCCAATCAAATGCCCGATATCAGCGCTAGCGTACAATCTAATGCAGAGGCGTTTCCAATGTGCTTGACTGGACTGCAAGCGCGAGCACGTGCAGAAGGCCTGTCAGAGGCGACGATAAACTCTACCATTGCGAACTTGAAATTTGTCCCTCGAGTGATTGAGCTGGACCAACAGCAACCCGAATTCAGCCAGACATTTGATAATTATTTCAGTAAGCGCGCGACCGAATGGCGCGTCAATGAAGGCCGCCGTTTACTGCAAAAGCACAGTGTCTTACTCAATCAATTAGCGCAAAAATACGGCGTCCCACCGCAATATATCTTGTCTTTTTGGGGACTGGAAACGAACTACGGCTCCTATAAAGGCAAAATGTCGGTATTGAATTCGCTGGCGACTTTGGCCTGTGAGCCACGCCGTAGCAATTATTTCACCATAGAGCTGATGCAAGCCTTAAAACTGAAAGAAAAGTATCAGTTCGATGATGACACTATGGTGGGATCATGGGCAGGTGCTATGGGACATACGCAATTTATGCCTTCTGCGTATGCCAAATATGCGGTCGATGGTGATGGGGATGGTAAGGCCGATTTATGGAATAGCACCACAGATGCGCTCACTTCTGCCGCGAACTTTTTGCAGCACTTAGGTTGGCAGCGTAATCAGCGTTGGGGGCGTGAAGTCTTGTTGCCAAAGGATTTTAGTTACAGTCATTTAGGTGCGAAACAGCCCTTGTCGTTATCGGAATGGGCAGCGCTCAATGTAACGCAGTCTAATGGGCAACCTTTGCCTGCCGTCGATATTCAAGCTGCGCTGTATTTGCCTGCGGGACACACAGGCCCAGCCTTTTTAGGTTATGAGAATTTTAATGTGATCATGCGTTGGAATCGCTCCGAATTTTATGCCATTACGGTTGGGCATTTGGCCGATCGTATTAATGGTGGACAACCCTTGACAGTCAGTCCGCCTGAGCAACCACGCTTAAGCCGCGAGCAAGTAAAGCAACTGCAAACAAAACTGAACGAGGCTGGATTTGATGTTGGTAAGCCTGATGGCGTGTTGGGACGTAACTCTATGGCAGGGTTGCAAGCCTTTCAACGTAGTAAACAGATGATTGCCGATGGCTTCCCAAGCCCAGAGGTGTTTACCGCTTTAGGACTATCACTTTAGTTACTGTAGCTACTGTAGCCAAAGAGCGCTCGCTGCGGGTTTTGAGTGCTTTGAGGCCGGATAAAAAAGTGGAGTGAAAAGCGCAGTTTTGTTAAGCTCGGCCCACAATTGAAATCGAAGAAAATCAAAGGATATTCGATGAGCATTAAAGACGATATGGTTGTGCAGTTTAACTACACTCTGCGCGACGAGAAAGGTGAAGTGATCGAGACGAACGAAGGTCGCGATCCGATTGCCTATTTACACGGTCATGACAACATGATGCCAGGTGTAGAAAACGCGATAAACGGTAAAGCCATAGGTGAAAAGTTCACTGTGACTTTGCCTGCCGCTGAAACCTACGGTGAGCGTGTAGCGGATGCTGACGCACACCAACGTGTGTCAGTTAAGCATTTACTGGGTGCGACTGTGTGGAAACCAGGCATGACAGCTGTGGTTAATACCGACCAAGGTCAGCGCCAAGTGACTATCGTTAAAATGGGTAAGTTTATGGCGACTGTGGATGTAAACCATCCATTAGCCGGCCGCGAACTGACATTTGATATTGAAGTCGTAGGTGCCCGTGATGCGAGTGATGAAGAAATCGCCCACGGTCATGCCCATGGTGCAGGTGGTCATCACCACTAATCTTTAGGCTTCAGGCTCGGCTTCGAACTTGGCTTTATCTGACTCAATGTGAGTTGAGTATAAGTTCAGTATGAGTTGAATGAATCGAGGCTAAAGATTAAATAGCAAAAGCCCAAACCTAGGTTTGGGCTTTTTGTTTTTATGGTGCTAATGGCTTAATGATTGTCGCAACCGCTAATGGCTCCTTATCTCGCTAATGGCTATGTTCATGCTCGAGTGGTTTGTCGGCAAACATCATATCTAGGCTTGCTTGGGTTTGGGGATGGTAGCCGCTGCGAGCACTGAGATAGACGCTTTTGGCCCAGTCGTATTTATCAGAGCTTGCGAGCTTTTGGTATAAAGGCACGATTAAGCGCATGCGGCCAATATGGGTTAAGTGTTGTTTTAATGCGGGTAGTACTGCGTAATAGCCGTTGTCTAGGGCGAGTGAATACCATGCGAAAGCAATTTCACTGTTGCCAGTGCCCGTAAAATGGAACGCCTTATCTAGCTCGGCAAGTTTGGTTTGATCTAGATTGATCCTTGGCATTTCATTGATGAATCTTAACCACTGGTGGACTGTCCAAGTGCTGGTTTTCAACTCGCTTGCACTGAGTTTACCCTCGAGCCAAGTTTGTCTTTGAGCATCAATATCATCGAAGGCATGGGAATTGGGCGGCACAAGAAATGACGGTAAACCTTGACCTTCAATCCAAGTATCCACTTCGCCTTCACTGACAAGATGGGGATATTTGTTTAATAGATTTAAAGATAAATATTCACGGAATTGCGCCGTAGTAATACTCTGAAATGCAAAATGATTGAAGTAGCTTTTCACAAAAGTGTCGAAGCGTTCACGGCCAAATTTTTGCTCTAAAAATATTAAGAACAACTGGCCTTTTACATAAGGGACACCGCTGAAGGCTTCGTCGGGCGAACGTTTACCGAGATTGAGATGTAGCACTGAATCGGCAGGAGTAAGTTCTGCAAGCTCGGCAAGCAATTCAGAGTAGCCGATGGTTTGCTCCATCAGCGCTCGGTCGCGGCCGTAGAGATCTTCCATGATGCGATTCTCAACATAGGTCGTAAAACCTTCATTAAGCCAGAGATCGCGCCAAGTGGCATTCGTCACTAAATTACCCGACCACGAGTGCGCAAGTTCGTGGGCGATGAGGCTCACTAAGCTTTTATCACCCGCGATCACTGTGGGTGTAATAAAAGACAAACGCGGGTTTTCCATGCCGCCAAAGGGGAAACTTGGTGGCAAGATAAGCAAGTCATAACGTCCCCAAGGGTAATCGCCATAACGTTTAGCCGCGATTTTGATCATTTCTGGCGTGTCGGCAAATTCTTTGCTCGCTTTGTCGAGGATCTCTGGCTCAGCCCAAATGCCCGAGATGTTATCTAAGGGAGCAAACTTTAAATGTCCGGCCGCAATGGCAATCAAATAAGCTGGAATAGCCTGCGGCATAGTGAATTGGGTCTGCGTGCTCGACAGGGTTTTGCGATCGGCACTCATGACCACAGTTATGGCTTTATCGGCAGTAATTATTGCGCTATAGGTTTGGCGAACGGCTGGCGTATCTTGCAGTGGGATCCAACTGCGGGCGTGAATCGCCTGACTCTGACTGAACATAAAAGGCAACTGTTTACCTTGGGTTTGCTCAGGGGTTAACCATTGAATACCAGACGGATTATTCGACGTGTGATAATTGATTTTGACCTTTTGACTATTTTCATCAGCAAGTTTGATGGTTAGCGCGGCACCTTTTACAGCGTCCGCTTTGGCTAACGTGAATGGCATGCTTTGCCATTTCCCCGCTGTATTTAAAGCACTTACGCTGTTAATCGTCAGATCTCGAGTATCTAAGATGAGTTCTTTCCCCGCCTTATGCCAAGCTAAATCGAGGGTGGCTTCACCGGATAAGCGGTTTTGCTTAAAATCAACTACAAGGGCTAGTTCCAAATGACTCACGCTGACTTCAGTGTAATTGGCGTAGGTCAGTGCATCTTGGTTCTGCTGCGTATCAGCTTGTACAACAGTGGCAGTAGGCTCAGTGGTTAAGGTATTTGGAGTGCTATTGGCATAAGTGCAGGGAAGTAGTTGCAGGGCAAAGACTAGGGTGCTGCAAAGGACGGTTCGACGAAGTGAAAGCATTATTTATAGTAGCCTAATGATGAAGTATGTTAGTTCGAGTTTGGGGCGATAAGACCATCAATTCAGCTTGGTTTTCTGTTAACCCACTCTATTAGCGCAAAAGTTTACCTGATAATTCACTGGATTTGTTATCTCACTGTTAGCTCAAATGTAATCAAACTTTAATGGCTTGAATGCTGGTCAGGAAATGCCATCGGTAAAAGAGCACAAGTTTGCTATGATGACGGCGTTTTCACATAGGGCGGTTATTAAAATGGTGTTAGATTTTTCGCAGGGTAAGTTAATCGTTACTGAGTTTGAGGTTCAAGTGCGCCTCAACGTTGCCAGTATCGTACTGCAAGCGAGTGCTGAGGATATCGGCTTGAGACGTCAGCCTCCTATGCTGATCGCCGATGGTGGCGGTGTACGTTGGAGCTTAGTATTGGACTCAAATGCTCAGTTACGTGCGATTCAAGATGTGCTGGGCATGGATGCTGAATAACCTGTGCCCGAGTGATGATGAGTGTTTAACGTATAGATTTATCATCATTTTTTAGTTGATGAGTGTTTAATATCGAATTGGGAATTTTTAGTATGTCAGTTTCTCTTGAGCGTATTGTTGTCGAACCTAAGACGCCTGCTACGGCTGTGGTTATTTGGTTACATGGATTAGGGGATTCGGGGGCCGGATTTGCTCCCGTAGTGCCTGCATTAGGCTTACCTGTAGATCATGCTATTCGATTTATTTTTCCCCATGCACCAGAGCAAGCAGTGACCATTAATGGTGGCTACGTTATGCGCGCTTGGTACGATATTAAAAGCATGGATTTGCATGACAGAGCGGATATGCAAGGCGTGCTTGAGTCGGAAAAAATGGTTGCCGCATTAATTAATGAACAAATCGCGGCGGGTATTGCGAGCCAACGTATCGTATTAGCGGGATTCAGTCAGGGTGGAGTAATGAGTTTATTCTCTGGACTGCGTTTCCCTGAGCCACTTGCAGGGATTATGGCGTTGTCTTGCTATTTGCCGACGGGCGATGTGTTACCCGCTGAATTAAGTGCGGCGAATCGCAATACACCCATATTACAGCAACACGGTCTACAGGATGATGTTGTACCATTATCCGCTGGAATGTTAGCAAAAGAAGCCTTAACGGCGGGCGGCTATCATGTTACGTGGCAGAGTTATCCAATGCCTCATTCTGTCATTCCTGAACAATTGAAAGCGATTTCTAAATGGTTATTACAGCGATTTGAAATGTAGATAAGTCTAATTGCTGATAAAAACAGCATGCGGTAAGTTGAAATTTACCCATGCTTGTTTTTTTAAAGGAACAATCGCGATGTTTTTTCATATTTCCTAAGTTATTTATAACAAACGATTAAAATCCATTTATTCCATTTTTATTTTGTATTCTCTAAATATATAAAAATCAGTCATTCAGCTTATTTTTTATATGAAACAAATCCTTCTTAAAATGCCCGCCAAATTTCATATAAATGTCAAGTTTTTAATAAAAATGACACAATTTATCTTTATTATTTGCTATTATCCGTGACGCTGAACTTGATGGAGTTCACGGCAATCTTTCTATGATAAAATAATTAAAATCAAGGGGTTGATGTAATGAGACATATGCTTATTAAAGGATTAGTTGCAACTGCTGTTCTTGCTGCACTTGCGGGTTGTAATAATAGTGATGACGATAAAGTTCCAACAACGTGTGCTGAAGCGGGAAGTGCTTGTAAAACGTTTACCGTTTTACATACCAATGACAACCATGGCCGTTTCTGGGAAAACAGTGATGGTGAATACGGTTTAGCCGCTCAGAAAACTCTGGTTGATCAAATTCGTGCAGAAGTGAGTAAGAATGGCAGTCAAACCTTATTATTATCTGGTGGTGATATTAATACGGGTGTACCAGAATCTGATCTTCAAGATGCCATACCAGACTTTACGGGCATGAATAAAATCGGTTATGACGCCATGGCTGTTGGTAACCATGAGTTTGACAATCCGTTATCAGTACTTGATATGCAGCGTCGCCTTGCTGAATTCCCTATGTTAGCGGCGAACATTTACCGTAAAAATGCCGAAGGCAAACCTGGCGAACGTTATTTTGATGCCTATAAAGTATTTGACATTAATGGTCTTAAAGTTGCTGTTATTGGTTTAACGACAGAAGACACTGCTAAGATTGGTAATCCAGAATACATTAGCGATCTAACATTCACCGATCCCAAGGTGGAAGTTGCTAAAGTGATTAAAGAAATTAAAGATGCCAAAGCAGCAGATATCATTTTCGCTACCACGCACATGGGTCATTACGCAGATGGTAAAAATGGTAGTAATGCCCCTGGCGATGTGGCTATGGCTCGCGCATTGAAAGAAGGGGATTTACAAGTTGTTATCGGTGGTCATTCACAGAATCCAGTGTGTATGGAACCGGGAACTGACAACAAAGCCTATGCAGCCTTTAAGCCTGGTGATGCATGTGCACCTGATAAACAAAATGGCACTTGGATCATGCAAGCCCATGAATGGGGTAAATATGTTGGCCGTGCAGATTTTGAATACTTTAACGGTGAACTCCATCTAGCGAGCTACAAGCTTGTGCCTGTGAATATGCGCAAACTGGATGATGCTGGTAAGAAAACTGCTGACTTAGCTGGCACTAAAATTGAACCGGATTCAGAGTTAAAAGAGCTGCTTTCTTACTATCAAGAGAAAGGTCAAGCTAAGTTAGACGAAGTCATTGCGACAACGGATGCCCTGTTAGATGGTGAGCGTGCAAACGTGCGTAATAAGCAAACTAACTTAGGCCGTATGTTAGCGATGGCACAAAGTGCTAAAGTGACTGCTGATTTTGGTGTAATGAACTCAGGCGGTGTACGTGCATCTATCCAACCAGGCAACATTAGTTACCGTGACGTGCTGACTGTTCAGCCATTTGGTAATATGGTTACCCTTAACGAAATGACGGGTACTGAAGTTGCGGCTTATTTAGGCGCAGTCGGCAGTCTTCAAGTTGGTTCTGGTGGTTATGCACAAATCACAGGTGTGAAAATGACCATTGACTGTGTGGCTAAAACAGCCAACATCAGCGACATCGGTGGCAAGGATTTTAGCCCAACAGCCACTTATAAGTTCACTGTACCTAGCTTTAATGCTGCGGGTGGTGACGGTTATCCTAAACTAACCAGCCCAATTCAAACGGGTTTTGTTGATGCTGATTTACTCTATTCTTTTTTGAAAGAGAAACAAGTGATTAAAGCTGCTGACTACAATCCTGTAGGCGATATTGTTTATGAGAACTCAAAAAGTGTTGAAGGTTGCCAACTTTAAGTAATCAATCATTACTCAGTGTTTCAATATTAATGCCACTCAAATGAGTGGCATTTTTTATGGTTAATTAATATTGAACTAAGTGTAAATTAATATTCAGCGTTTTATTTTCGATACACTTTGATTCATTTGTGGCGTGAGTTTCTCGGTGTTCTTTTGGTTAACAATTGATATTTATTGTATCAAATTAAATGTTTAATATATTCAACAGGTCTGCATTGCTTAACCCCATGATGTATATCCGGATATCTTATATTCAAGTTGATTTATTTTGTGTCAATTTGTTTTAATTTGAGATTAATTGTTTTTAATGGTTGACTTAGATGTTGCGCATTAACATTATCCCTACAGCGAAATAGAATTCGCTTGCCAAATATAAAAATAACAAACATAGGGTTTTATTTACCTCAAGGAGAGATTAATGCGCTATTTAAGTTTAACGGCCAAAGCCGTTCGTACTAGTTTAATTACAGTGGCGACAAGCAGTGTGGTTTTTTCTGGAATAGGCTTTTCTGCAGCGGTAAATGCAGCAGAAGAAAATGCGAAAGTTGAACGCATTGAAGTGACGGGTTCTCGTATTAAACAAGTTGATATGGAAACTGTTTCACCCGTGACTGTCATTAATGCTGCTGATATTGCCATGACGGGTGAAAAAACCGTTGCTGACGTATTGAATAACTCTGCGATAAACAGCTTTGGTTCTTGGCGTGGTATTTCTGGCTATGGATCAGGAGCAAGCTCAACCAGTGATGTCAATTTACGCGGTTTAGGATCGTCTGCGACATTAGTGTTATTAGATGGACGCCGTATGCCTGGCACGAGTTCGAGCTCTGGCTCTGTGGCCGATACATCTTCTATCCCTATGGCTATCGTGGAGCGTATTGAAATCCTGCGCGATGGCGCCTCGGCAGTATATGGTTCCGATGCGGTTGCGGGCGTGATAAACATTATCACTAAGAAGGAGTTTGAAGGGTTTCAGTTTGATTACAGCACTGAGCAGCCAAGTGTGGAAGGAGGCGATGCCAACCGTTTATCACTTGCAACAGGCTTTAATACTGATAAAGGCAATATCACGCTAACCTATGAATATTATGATACTAAAGCGGTAATGGATCGTGATATTTGGCGAATGGACGATTCAAGTTATAACGCATATAGTGGATATAGCTCAGTACCAAACGGTAAATATGGACCAGGCAATGGTAGCTGGTATAGTAATTCAGATATATGTGAAAAAACGGAAAATACCATAGACTCAGGTGATGGTCGTTGTTTATATAATCATGGTAATGTCACTAAGTTATTTGGCGATCAAACTCGTAATTCGCTGTTATCTAATTTCTCCTATGAGATTTCTGAGAATATAAAATTACGAGGTCGTGCTTCTGCTTCATTAGCAGAAACTGAAACCCGTTATGCGGGTACGCCAGTATCAACGAATACCCCTGTGATGAGTGCCGATAATAAGTTTAATCCAGTTGGCGAAGAATTAGTGATTTCTATGCGAGGCGCGCAACTTGGCGAGCGAGATACATTAACTGAAACCAACAACTTTGATATTCTAGGTGGCTTTGTTGGTACAATAGATTCAGGGAATGGTATCGACTGGGAATTAAATGCCCAGCACGCAACATCGACGACAAATAGTTTTAATTATAATTTACTGAACGACGATATTATTCAGCAAGAAATTGATTCAGAGCAATATGATATTTTCAATACCTCTGGAATGAGTTATGAGCAGTGGGATCAACAGATGACAGATCTGTATCGTAAAGCTGCGCATACTGGGGTTTATCAGGGCAAATTTGAAAGTACTCAATTGGATGGTCTTGCTTCGACCTTACTGCTCGATGATGGTGATCTTTCGGTCGCTATGGTCGGCGGTCTTGAATATGAAATGATCAAGTTTAAGCAAACCAGTGATCCTGAATCGGCCGCGGGTATTATCTCCGGCGGTTCGGGTGGTGATGATGTGGATGCCACGCGTGACCGTAGCGCTGCTTATTTGGAACTCCAAGTTGGCTTACCCGCGAATGTTGAGTTTTCTGCCGCAGTACGTTATGAGCGCTATGAGCAGGAAGGAACTCTCACAGGGCCTCAGGGGGAAGTCGTTAATTCATCGACCTTCGATGCCGTGGTGCCTAAGTTTGGTTTAAGCTGGCGTCCTATAGATACGTTATTATTGCGTGCTAGCTATGGTGACTCATTCCGTGCGCCGAATATGAGCGAAATGTTCTCGTCTCAATCCTTGAGTTTTGAGAAGGGTGTTGATTCTTTATGGTGTAATGAACCTGGTAACGTGGATGCCATATATTGCGCGACTAATAATCAACACAAAACCTGGTATGGAGGGAATCCTGATCTAGAGGCAGAAGAGGGCAACTCGTTAACCTTTGGCGGCGTTTGGAATGTCACTGACTCATGGAATTTGGAGTTATCTTATTACTCAATCACCTATGACAACAAAATTGAGTCAATTGATGTGGATGATATCCTGCGTGATGAAATCAAGAATGGTTCTTCTCCCTATGTGACTCGCGGCCCTGATGGCAAGATTGAATATATTGAAGCCGGAGTTCGTAACTTAGCTACAGTTGAGACCTCAGGTATCGATTTTGTTACGGCTTATAACTTAGAAACAGGCTTTGGGGATTTCAATTTCAAACTGGATTTAACTCATGTGCTTGATTTTAAAAAGCAGGATAACGCTGAAGCAGACATGATCGACTACGCAGGGTCGACTGACTCGCCCGATTGGCGCGGTAACTTTGCGACCAGTTGGAAATACGATGATTTCTCTGCCGCATGGACAGTTGTTTATATCGGTAGTCAATCAGCAAGTTATTTCAACGAGTTAGAAGAAACCGACCGTTATGTTGATTACGATAATTACTTTAAACATAACATTCAGTTTGGTTATACCCATGCTTATAACGGCTCTATCACAGTAGGGGTGAATAATGTGTTTGATGCTGAAACACCAAACTATTACACCTACGCCGATTATCGCGATGTGAATGTGGGTTTATATGATGTGTTAGGTAGAACGTATTACCTGAGAATAAACCAGAAGTTTTAGGTTGTCCGCCCTCCCTGGATAACTCAAACCTCCGCTTGCGGAGGTTTTTTTGCTTATAAGGCAGTTTACTGGATGTCGAATGAGCGCTATCAATGCGTGAGGCGCAGTTCGTGGCGGTGTTCATGCTGATAATGCTCGGCGCAGGAGGTGCAGCGTTGTTCGGTGGGATCTTGGCTTAAGCGTTCGGTTTCAATTTCTGCCTCACAATCCGAGCAAAGACCGTAGAGACCTAAGTCGAGCTGGCAAAAGGCGGCATCAAG
Organism: Shewanella sp. NKUCC01_JLK; assembly: GCF_019345615.1. NCBI lineage: Bacteria > Pseudomonadati > Pseudomonadota > Gammaproteobacteria > Alteromonadales > Shewanellaceae > Shewanella > Shewanella sp. NKUCC01_JLK. Next base: position 66,237 of record NZ_JAHKRD010000019.1, read on the forward strand.
TTTATTTAATCGGCAAAATAGTGGGTGTTCAGCCAGTGGTGTCTGAGCCAATTTATCAATTAATTCTGCCAGACTCAGGCTAGCGTAATGCTCCCCTATGGCTTCGAGGAACAGAGGGAGCGCGCCGATTTCTTTCCTTAGATTAGCTTCAAGCTCTGACAATTCATGTCTGATATGGGTGGTGCTCACGTAAAATCGCCTATTTCATTTGACTCTAGGTGTCCAGTCTAATAGTTCCACTATCAACGACTATGATAAAGATCAAGTATCTGCCACATTTTCGGTTTTTTAGCCGTTAAAAATCGAAAAAGTACTTCATTCTTATCGCATTATATGTGCTACGGCAAAAGCCCTTTTATCATAAATATCGTCGCGATTATTCGTCGCATAAGTTCCGTTGCGCCGTTTCTAATACGCGGACAATTTCTTCCGTTGTTTTAAAGACTCGCAGTTCCCTAAACAAGGTATCGGCTTCGGGATATTGACGGTTGAGATAGGTAAACCACTGTTTGATCCGGGCTGGATAATAGTCACTCTTACGGCCATTGAGTTCCCTTTGGGTATAACTGAGCATGAGCCCTAAGGTTTGCGCCCAAGTATAAGGAGTCGCTCCTGTCTTGATAGTATCAGCCAAGTTCGGCAATGAAATTGCCCCGCGGCCGATCATGATACTGTCGCAGCCCGTGACCTCGATACAACGCTTAGCATCGTCACTGTTCCAAATTTCACCGTTGGCGATCACCGGGATTGGCAAACGTTTGCGCACTTCGGTGATGTATTCCCAGTAGGCTGGCGGTCTGTAACCGTCGACTTTACTGCGCGCATGGATGGCAAGTTCAGTTGCACCGGCTTCATACACAGCAATGGCGTTTTCCATAAACAGTGATTTATCTTCATAGCCCAAACGTATTTTGGCCGTTACGGCATGCTCTTTTGGTACTGCTTGACGCATGGCTTTGACAATATCGTGCACACTCTCAGGATATTGCAATAATACGGCGCCACCTTTACTGCGGTTAACAATTTTTGCTGGACAGCCAAAGTTTGCATCAACACCGTGTGAGCCTAGCTCAATGGCACGCAGGGCATTTTCGCCCATACATTGGGGTTCTTGACCAAGCAATTGTACTCGTACTGGCGTACCTGAAGGGGTGTTGCCGTTGTTGAGCAGTTCAGGACACAGTTTGAGAAAGACCTTTTCAGGCAGCAGTTGGTCTACCACTCGCACAAATTCGGTGACGAGCAAATCGTAGGGATTGATGGTCGATAGGATGTCACGCATCAAAGCGTCTACTACGCCTTCCATTGGAGCCAAAATCACACGCACTGCAGTAAACCCATATCTGTTGCAAAGGGCGAGCATTCTACCTTATCAGCCCTAAGTTACAAAGTGGCCTAGTGAAGGAGGATGAATAGGTACGCCAATAAATAAAATCCAAGCTAAACTGATTGTCCTAGCAGGATATTTTGACCATTTCTGTGACTTAGTGATATTTTTTGCAATAGAATCGAAATAAGGCAGGTCTTTTGTTGTAAGCCAGCTACTTAAACTGTTGTTGGTCATTATTACTCAATAAACAAGAAGGGATTATTTATGAATTCAGTTAAAAAAACAGCAGTTGCAGTAGCGTTAGGTTCAGTTGTGATGAGTTCAGCTTTTGCTGTCAATGCACAAACTAACCCATTTGGTTTTGAAGCTATGGATGCGGGCTATCAAATTGTCGGTTCAGAAGGCAAATGTGGTGAAGCCAAATGCGGCGCAGACATGAAGAAAGCCGCCGCTGAAAAAGCCAAAGAAGGCAAGTGTGGTGAGGCTAAATGCGGTGCTGAGATGAAAAAAGCGGCTGCAGATAAAGCCCATGAGGGGAAATGTGGCGAAGCGAAATGCGGTGCTGACATGAAGAAAGCCGCTGATAAGGCCCATGAAGGTAAGTGTGGTGAAGCAAAATGTGGCGCTGATATGAAGAAAACCGCCGAAAAAGTGGATGCTAAAGTCGAAGCCGTTAAAAAAGAAGTGAAGTAAAGCGGGTTTGTTTTATCCCTGCAGTTATTGGGATAATTGAGCCTAAAGAGGCCAGCCAGCGCTGGTCTCTTGTGTTTTATTCTTAAGCGATTACAGGTTAGCGTTCGTGAGGTTCTATGAATGATCAAAAAAATACGGCACAGGTAGGGCTGGGCTTACGGCGAGAAATGCTCAGTGAGTTTTGTGAATCGGTGCCAGAAGCGATTAATTTTTTTGAAGTGGCACCAGAAAACTGGATGACCTTAGGTGGTAAATTTGGCCGCCAATTTCGTGAGTTGACTGAGCAACATACTTTCTACTGCCACGGTTTGAGTTTATCCATTGGTAGCCCTGAACCTTTAGATCTCGCGTTTGTAAAAAATATCAAAACCTTTATGGATTTACATCAAATCCAAGTCTATTCCGAACATTTAAGTTATTGCTCAGGGCAAGGTCACTTATATGATTTAATGCCTATCCCTTTTACCGACGCTGCAGTGAAGCATGTGGCGGCGCGGGTCAAGCAAGTAGAAGATATTCTAGAGCGGCCGCTTATTTTAGAAAATGTGTCTTTTTATGCCGCTCCAGGTGCGCAAATGACAGAACTTGAATTCGTTAATGCCGTGCTGCAAGAAGCCGATTGTAAACTGCTACTGGATGTGAACAACATCTATGTGAACTCGATAAACCATCAATACGATGCCGATGCCTTTTTACAGGCCATGCCGACGGAGCGCATCGCTTATCTGCATATTGCTGGGCACTACAAACAAGCTGAAGATCTGCTCATTGATACCCATGGCGCAGCCATTAACGATCCCGTCTGGACATTATTACAGCGCTGTTATGCTTTGCATGGGGTAAAACCGACGTTGCTTGAGCGTGACTTTAATTTGCCGACAACCGCTGAATTGTTGCTCGAGATAAATCAAATTCACGGTTATCAAATGGCGGCGTCCAGCTCCCATGCCCAAAATAGCGCTCATGCCGTAATGAGGAGCGCCTAATGGATTTTAAGCAAGTGCAGCAATCCTTTATCGATTATATTCGCGATCCCTCTTCGCCATTGCCCGCGGATACTGATGTCCGGCGTATGCAGGTTTACCGCGAGTTATTTTTTAATAATGTGCTGGGATTTGTGTCGAACGGCTTCCCCGTGCTGAAAAGTTTGTATTCTGAGGAGGAATGGCTGACTTTGGTGCAGCGTTTTTTCAGTCAACATGATTGCCAATCGCCCATTTTTATCGATATCGCGGGTGAGTTTTTAGATTTTTTACAGCAGGAATATCAGCCCACGGCAAATGATCCTGTTTTTATGCTCGAATTAGCGCACTATGAATGGCTAGAGTTGGCCGTTGCGGTCGCACAGGCGAGTGAGGATGAATCTCAACTTAGCCCAGCGCAAATTCCAACGCAGGCTTTATGTTTGTCGCAGACGGCGAGGGTGGCGCAGTATCATTTTGAGGTGCAGCACATTCGTCAGGATTATCGGCCGCAGCAACGACTCGATACGCCAGTGTTTTTTTGTCTCTATCAAGATGCCGATTGTGAAGTGTGCTTCTTACAGTTAAATCCCTTAAGCGCGCAGGTGCTGGCATTTCTTCAAGCTCAAGGCCAAGCGGGTTTTAAAGAGATAGTTGATTGGTTAACAATCACTTACCCTCAAATGGCGCCAGAGATTATTGAGCAAGGTTGTATGCAGTTACTCGAGCAATTAGCGGCCAAAGGGATAGTGCGCGGACGTCAGTCTTAAGGTTGGGTTGATTGCCGAAATAAATGCAATAACCCTACATTTAGAGGGTTTTTATTAATTTGACAAACCGCTACAATGTCGGCCGTTTTGTGATCTCAATCACTGTACGATTCCTGCGCACTTATACTTGCACATACTAGAGGAGCTGTAATGAGTAGTCAGCCGTTTAAAGACCCATTTAATTTTTTGTATTTTATTGGTTTTATTTTAGTTTTACTGTTGCCGACTCTGCCAGCAAGTCTGTCTTGGTTAAAGCATTTAGGTTTAATTTAAGCGAGCGTTAATCTCTAGCGCGTAGCCTATTGGCCACTCTTCGAGTGGCTTTTGTTTTTCCGATAAAGGGCATTTAAACCTATGGTATTAAAGCGCGGATTATTTTTACTGTTAGGCTTAACCGCTTTAGTCTTAGGTTTAGTTGGTATCGTGCTACCGATATTGCCGACCGTGCCTTTTATCTTGCTTGCTGCCTTTTGCTTTGCCCGCTCGAGTGAACGTTTACACCATTGGTTGATGACACATCCCTGGTTTGCCGACGCCTTAACCCAGTGGCAAGAGCAGCGAGCAATGCGTAAGGGATTGAAACGCAAAGCCATGATAGTTAGCGCACTCAGTTTTAGTGTCAGTATTATTGTGGTCCCTATCCTTTGGGTAAAAGGTCTGCTGTTTGTCATGGCATTGGTCCTACTTTGGTATCTTAAAGGTATACCTGAAATAGAGGGATGATTGAGTGATTGAATGGGCTCAGGCGCTGTGACTGAAAGTTTAGTCGTGTTCTTGTTGAGGCTATTTAACTGAGTGCCAACAGGGTTTGATCTAAGGCACAAATTGATAACCTTTCCATCACTTGTGCATTGTGATTGTTGCAACTAAAACTAAAGCGGCATAAGCTTTGTCCGACTTTCGACAATGCGTCCACCCAGTGTGGACGTTTTGTTTTATACCACCACCGCTAGGTTGGTGAATTGATTAAGTAACTTATTAAGCAAATATGATGGCTATGAATACAGAAACCTTATCCTTGATAAAGCAAAGCATTAAAACGATTCCTAATTATCCTAAGGAAGGGATTTTATTTCGAGATGTCACCAGTTTGCTTGAGAATGCAGCAGCCTATAAAGCGACCATCGACTTGTTAGTTGAACATTATCGTGGTCAAGGCTTTACCAAAATTGTGGGCACTGAAGCCCGTGGTTTCTTATTTGGTGCACCGTTGGCTTTAGAATTGGGTATCGGTTTTGTACCTGTGCGTAAACCCGGCAAATTGCCGCGTGCAACCATCAGTCAAAGCTATGAACTAGAATACGGTCACGATAGCCTAGAAATTCATACTGATGCGATTAGCGCAAATGACAAAGTGCTCGTTGTTGACGATTTACTCGCCACTGGCGGTACTATCGAAGCGACCGTTAAACTGATCCGCCAACTCGGCGGTGAAGTTAAACATGCGGCCTTTGTGATCTCATTACCTGATTTAGGTGGTGAAGCACGTTTAACCGCATTAGGGCTTGAGTTGGTTAAACTTTGTGAGTTTGAAGGCGAATAAATCTGCAGCTAAAGGCGCCTTGGGATAGTTTGATGGCATGTCAAATCATGGCATGTTATCTTTCAAAGTTCTCGGGGCGCATGCTCCCGCTTTTGTATCACATACTCTGGGGAGTTCCATGTCATATCAGGTGTTAGCCAGAAAATGGCGCCCTGCCACATTTGATCAAATGGTTGGCCAAAGCCATGTTTTGCATGCCTTGACCAATGCGTTAAGCCAGCAGCGCTTACACCATGCTTACCTGTTTACGGGAACGCGCGGTGTCGGTAAAACCAGCTTGGCGCGACTCTTTGCCAAAGGCTTAAATTGCGAACAAGGCGTGACAGCCACTCCCTGTGGTGTTTGCGGTAGCTGTGTGGAAATCGCCCAAGGTCGTTTTGTCGATTTGATTGAAGTCGATGCCGCATCTCGCACTAAGGTCGATGATACCCGTGAGCTGTTAGACAATGTGCAGTATCGTCCAACCCGTGGCCGCTTTAAGGTTTATCTCATCGACGAAGTGCATATGCTGTCGCGCAGCAGTTTTAACGCACTGCTAAAAACCTTAGAAGAACCCCCCGAGCACGTTAAATTTCTTCTGGCGACAACCGATCCGCAGAAACTGCCAGTGACTGTGTTATCCCGTTGTTTGCAGTTCAATTTAAAAAGCCTGACCCAAGCTGAAATTGGCACTCAGCTCAATCATATCTTGACCCAAGAGCAGTTTCCCTTTGATGCAGAAGCCCTAAAATTGCTGGCTAAAGCTGCCAATGGCAGTATGCGTGATGCCTTGAGTTTGACAGATCAAGCCATTGCCTTTGGTGGCGGTAATGTGATGCTTGGCCAAGTGCAAACCATGCTTGGCAGTATTGATGAGCAGCATGTAGTTGCCTTGCTTAACGCCTTAACCGATGCCGATATTGGTGTGTTAATGCATACCTGTGCCCAAGTGCTTGCGTACGGCGCAGATGCCCAAGAAGTGCTACGCAGTTTACTTGAGTTGTTACATCAAATTACCTTGACCCAATTTGCCCCCGCTTGCGCGCAGCAATCCTTGTATAGCGCACAGATTCGCGCCTTTGCCGAACAGCTTAAGCCGGAACAAGTGCAGCTTTATTATCAGATTTTATTAACCGGCCGCAAAGATTTACCCCATGCACCAGACCCTAAATCGGGTCTTGAGATGGCACTATTACGCGCTGTGGCGTTTGTGCCTGAAAAGCCAGTAAAGCGCTGGCAGCCTGATGCGGTCGCTGAGATCAGTTTATCCGAAGGGCAAACGCCAGTTGCGACAGCGCAAGCTCCTGATGTAAAAGAACAAAAGTTTTCTGAGCCACATACTGCGGAACAACTGCCTGCTGAAAAAAAAACGGTATTAATTGAGCCTGCCGATACCGCAGAGCTGGCACTTGATGCTGAGCTCGAAGCGGATGCGGCATTAATTGCCGAACAGGCGGTGATTCTAAGTCAGGCGCAGAGTCAGGGATTTAACGCTGGCAGCTTAAACGTTGAGATAGTGAATGCTGAGGTCGAGCCACAAACTCAAAAAGTATCAACCGCTCAAGCGCTTTCTCAAGTTACTGAAGCTGCTGCTGACATTGGGGCATCGGTTGCGAGTTTAGATGCTCAGAATAGTGAAGTTCCTGAATTCATTGGGGCAACTGCCGAGTCGAGTATTGTTAATCCAGCAGCGGCTGAAATGGTTGTTGGTTCAAGCGCTGTGGCTGTTGGTAGTGACATTGCAGAGAAAGACAGTGCTGTTCAAGAGACTGTTGATGAAAACACTGCTGTTGACTCCCTCAACCATACTCTTACTAATAGTACGCTAGAGCAAAAGGAGCTTGATGAACATAGTCCCTATGGAACTGAAGTCGAGCATTCTTATCCAGTGATGGGAGCTTATGCCCAAGAGTCAGCGCCGCTCGATTCCTATCAAGATGCTTATGTTGAATTCTCCTCCGGCTCTTACAATGACGATGATTTTCATCACAGCTTTGACTCTCATGCTGTGCCTGATGATGTTCAACACTTAGATAATGTTCAAAATTCTGCTGATATTCAAAGCGCTGTAGGCATGGAAGGCTCAGTTGATAGTCAGTCAGTAGTAATGGCTCAAGTGTCTCCTCAGACATCAATTCCAATTCCAACACTAGCCTCCGCATCATTAGCCGACGATGATATTCTCTCGGCGGTGTTGGCGGCGCGGGATTCACTGTTATCGGATCTTGACGCCTTAAGTGCTAAGGACGGTGATGAAAAAAAGTCGTCATTGGACTCAAAACTTAAGACGCCAAACACTAAATCACATGGTGTAACCTTACCTAAATCGGTGACTAAAATTGAAGCGAGTCAGTCAAGTGTGGCATTTTCTGTTGATCCAGCATCTGATTTAGACCCTGATTTAGCGATAGATTTTGATGATGACTTCGACTTAGATCTTGAGCCTATCGATCTGCACCAAGCAGTATCTTCAGTCGTCATCTCAACTGGAATTGTCTCTGAGAAACCTGTCAAACCGTCTGCTACATATGATCGTCCGCCTTGGGAGGCAGCGCCTGAAGCTGAATCTATCGAAGTGACGCAAGTCGATAGCAATAAGACTGACAGTGTTCAGCCTGTGAGCGCGCAAGCTACTGATATAAATAATGTTCAAGCCAGTCATGCTCAAGAGCTTTTAGGCGAGAGTTACGCACCTAATCATGCACAAGATGACACTCTATCCCTGAGTGACGGGCAGCTCACAGCATCAAGTTTGAAGTCGGAAATACTTCAAACTCAGGCTGTACGTCAAGAAGAAATACCCGCCTCAGAGTTTGCTTCGGCTAGCACAACAGCACTGACAAATGCGTCGAATACAGTGGAACACACGCAGGAGACACAAGTCGCGCTCAGTTCGACTCAACCTATTAGCGGCCATCCATTAGATTTACATTGGTACAAGTTGATGGCGAGCTTAGAGATCGGCGGGCGAGTGCGGCAACTGGCGGTTAATTCTGTCTGCCAAACCTTGAGCGATCCTTTGCCTTTGCTGCTTAAACCAAACCAGAAGCATTTAGCGGCTGATGTTGCCATAGTGCAGCTTGAGCAAGCCTTAACTACCGCGCTCGGGAACCCAAGACGGGTACAAGTGGTCATAGGAATCGATGAACAGCGGGAAACGCCCTTAGAGTTACGTAAGCGTTTCCACCAAGAGTTGCTGCAACAAGCGCATCAATCATTGATTCATGATGACAATGTGCAATGGTTGATCCAACGTATGGGCGCCGAACTCGATGCCGATAGTCTAGTGTATCCGCCAGAGTTGTTGAATTTACGCAGTCAGCAAATACAAGCGTTACCAGAGTTAACTGAGGCCGCGAGTTAGCCATTATTGGCGAGTCTTTGGGTAAAATTTTCATCGTTAATTTGTAGCGTTGTGGTTTAAATTTAGGTTTCGAGTGCATATTTATAGTGATGCTGCTGAGAAACTCTGCATCGAGATCATAAGTTTATTAACAAGATAACGGCATTGATTGCCAATCCCATTTATTTAAGTAAGATTAGCCGCGTTAATGCTTGCGACTAACCCTAATAGAAGAGAAATGACTATGTTTGGAAAAGGCGGTATGGGCAATTTGATGAAACAGGCCCAGATGATGCAAGAAAAAATGGCCAAAATGCAGGAAGAAATCGCCCGTATGGAAATGGTGGGTGAATCTGGTGCTGGTTTGGTGAAAGTGACTATGACAGGCGCGCACACAGTGCGTAAAGTCGAAATCGACCCAAGCCTGATGGAAGACGACAAAGAAATGCTGGAAGATTTGATTGCTGCGGCCTGTAATGACGCTGCTCGTCGAATCGAAGAAAACCAAAAAACTAAAATGGCTGAAGTTACTGGTGGCATGCAATTACCACCAGGCATGAAAATGCCATTTTAATTGAGATAGCCGATGAAATTTAGTCCATTGTTAGATGAGTTAATTCAGTCCCTGCGTTGTTTACCTGGGGTTGGGCCTAAATCGGCGCAACGTATGGCGTTTCAGTTACTCGAGCGTGACAGAAAAGCAGGGCTTAAATTAGCCAGTGCGCTGTCCAGTGCGATGAGTGACGTCGGTCATTGTCAGTCTTGCCGAACCTACACTGAAGAAGCCCTCTGTCCGATCTGTGCTAGCCATAAACGCGGAACGTCCTCCACCATTTGTGTGGTGGAAACGCCGGCTGATGTGTTAGCCATTGAAGCGGGTGGACATTTCACTGGCCGTTACTTTGTGCTTTTAGGCCATTTATCGCCCCTCGATGGCGTGGGGCCAGAAGAGTTAGGCTTAGCGTTACTCGAGCGCCATTTGGCATCGGGTGATGTCACCGAACTGATTTTAGCGACAAATCCAACAGTAGAAGGTGAGGCTACAGCGCATTTTATTGCCGATATGGCCAGACGTCACAAAGTGATGATAAGCCGTATTGCCCATGGCGTACCCGTAGGTGGCGAGTTGGAATACGTGGATAGTACTACGTTGGCGCTGTCCTTTAATGGTCGTTTACCACTTTAATTAAACAGTTTATATTAGAACCATACTATTGATTGTATTGGATTAATTGAAGGCTGAAGTATTCAACTCGATTATCACCTTAGTGCCTGAATCTTATAAACCCGCCAAGATCTTATCTTGAGCGGGTTTTTATTTGCCCAGAGTTTCAACCTAGGTGTTGAGGCTGGGTTATGGAGACAGGGCGGTGGTTGATTCAATTCCTATATTGATTGATATCTATCTGTATAAAATCCATGTTTATCAATAGTTTTTTAAATTTCATACTTGTCTTATGTGAGCTTCATCCGTAAAGTCGGTTTAATAAAAATCGGGTTGAGTTGCTTAATCACAGTGATCCACAGTATGCCTAAGTCAATTCGTTGGGCTTAGTTCTGTGTGCTTAGTTCTGTGTACGTTGAATTGGCCACTTCTTTTTTATTTCAAAACCAGGGAGGGGACTCATTGGGAAATATTATGATTAGGCATGCAGAGAAGAGTGACGCTGCAGCCATTCAAGCAGTATATGCCTGTCCAAATGCCTATGCCGGTACCTTGCAATTACCTTTGCCATCGACCGATAAATGGGAGGCGCGTCTTGCTGCAACATCGAATCATGTTCATCGTTATGTCGCAGAGATTGAAGGTGAAATTGTCGGTGAGTTAGGTTTTGAAGTGTATGAGCAACCTCGCCGTAGGCATGTTGCCTCCTTTGGCATGGGTGTAAAAGACAGTTGGCAAGGCCGCGGTATAGGCAGTGCCTTGATTAACGCGATGCTTGAGCTTACCGATAAATGGATGAATATAAAACGAATTGAATTAACGGTTTATACCGATAATCATGCCGCAATTGGTCTATATAAAAAGTTTGGCTTTGTAATGGAAGGTGAGTCGAAGGATTTTGCTTTTAGAAATGGTGAGTTTGTCAGTGTGTATCATATGGCGCGGTTAAAATAACATGCTGATCTCTATGCTATTTAAGCTGTTACTTAAGGCTCTCACTCTAAGAACGAACTTTAAATACGCACTCCAAGTACTAACTTTAAGAATTTGTTCTAAGCGCTCATTTTCAGAGCTCGCTTTAGGTGTTAAGTGTATGTCTATCTCAACTTTTAAGGATAAAAATGGGACTCATTTTATTGCCGCTGCTGATACTTTGGTTGGGTGTCGGTATTTATGCCATACGTATCGGCTAGGGCTTCTCAATTAAGCTATGCACTCAGTATTTGTACTCTCGCTATAGTGGCATTACTGCTTTATCTCTATTTCGGTTTCGCTCAATTTAAGGAAAATAAAGAGTTGTGGGCGTTCGAAATCTCGATGTTTTTTGCCGCGAATAAGTTCGCTTTTGGCATCATGATTCTTGGTCTAATACTGCACTGGTTCGGTCAAGGTGTTCTCACTTCCGCTTATTTGAAACCTCTACCTTTCATCATGATTTTCACCGTTTCCTTTGGTGCCATGGCAGGAGTCATATTGTCCGACACTTTTATGGCGAAATTTGACATCCAAAAAATGTATTGATGTCAGCTGATCAGTTTAAATCTTATTTTGGACGCTGTTGTTATAGTGGATTTGACCTGATTGCTTTCATCGGTTGTTTATAGGTCGATGGTCTTCTGGTTAGGATTTTACAGAGGGTTATTATGAATTTTAGGTACAAAAAAACCAGCTTGTGCTGGTTATTTTTCTCTTTCATGAAGAGAAGTGGTTGCGGGAGCCGGATTTGAACCGACGACCTTCGGGTTATGAGCCCGACGAGCTACCATGCTGCTCCATCCCGCGTCCGATTGTTGTTGTTGTTAATAACTGTTTTAATTCTGTCATTTGAGAATTGGTTGCGGGAGCCGGATTTGAACCGACGACCTTCACCTGTTGTTTATAAGGAGTTGAGCCCGATAAGCTGTTTCTCGTTATAAGCATATATATAAAGTGGTTGCGGGAGCCGGATTTGAACCGACGACCTTCGGGTTATGAGCCCGACGAGCTACCATGCTGCTCCATCCCGCGTTCGATTATTGCTGTTAATAACTGTTTTAATTCTGTCATCTAAGAATTGGTTGCGGAAGCCGGGTTGCTAATGTTAAATCAGCGACTACCTTCGCCTGTTGCTTATAAGGAGTTGAGGCTAATAAGCTGTTTCTCTTTATAAACACATGTAGAAAGTGGTTGCGGGAGCCGGATTTGAACCGACGACCTTCGGGTTATGAGCCCGACGAGCTACCATGCTGCTCCATCCCGCGTCCGATTGTTGCTGTTAATAACTGTTTAATTCTGTCATCTAAGAATTGGTTGTAGTAGCCGGATTTGAACTGACTACCTTCGCCTGTTGTTTATAAGGAGTTGAGCCCGATAAGCTGTTTCTCTTTATAAACACATATAGAAAGTGGTTGCGGGAGCCGGATTTGAACCGACGACCTTCGGGTTATGAGCCCGACGAGCTACCATGCTGCTCCATCCCGCGTCCGATATCTATCTGTATTACTTTACTATTTTGCTTTTAAATGGTTGCGGGAGCAGGATTTGAACCTACGACCTTCGGGTTATGAGCCCGACGAGCTACCATGCTGCTCCATCCCGCGTCCGTCTTCAAAGCGGGGCAGACTATAACGGCAGCGCCTTGCCATTGCAAGGACGAAGATCGAAAAAGATGGTGAACGCTTAAATATAAAGCGGAGTGGGGGGCTTTCATACAATTTAAACATAAGTTAGGGATTTTTCGTTGATTATCTTAGGTCGAGGATGAGACTAAATGGGGTTTCGACTAATAACTGTTTATCTTTTATGTATTCGAGCAGGTATAATGTCGCTTTGATTTTGACTGCGTACTGATTATCCCATGCTTAATTTTTTTGCCGCCGCCCCTAAGGGCTTTGAATATAGCTTAGCCCAAGAGCTGACAGAATTTGGTGCGACTGAAGTAAAAGAGAGTGTTGCTGGTGTGTATTTCACTGCCCCCTTAGCTTTAGCGTATCGGATTACTTTATGGACACGCTTAGCCAGCCGTATCGTGTTGGTTATCTATAAAGGCAGCTGCGAGTCGGCAGAGCAACTTTATAATGCCGCCTATTGTGTCGATTGGCCGGCGCATTTTTCCAATAAAAGCACTTTTAGTATCGATTTTCATGGTACGGGTGGTTTTATCAATAATACCCAGTTCGGCGCACTCAAGATTAAAGACGCGGTTGTGGATAGATTCCGGGACGATGACGTTGAGCGCCCAAATGTGTCACGCGTCGATGCTGACTTTAAAGTTGATGCCCATTTTCGTAATGGCGTAATCACGATTGCGATGAACTTCTCTGGTCCATCACTGCATCAACGTGGCTATCGTTCGACTACTGGTGAAGCGCCACTGAAGGAAAACTTAGCCGCCAACATGTTAGTGCGCAGTGGCTGGCAAGCAGCACCTTCGACCTTGCTCGATCCTTTCTGTGGTAGTGGAACTGTGCTGATTGAAGCGGCTTTAATGGCGGCCGATATTGCCCCTGGCTTACAGCGTAGCCGTTTTGGGTTTGAACATTGGCGTCGTCATGATAAAGCTGTGTGGCAAGAAATCGTTGAAGAAGCAAAAGCGCGTGCCTCATTAGGCGTGAAACGTTGCGAGATTAAATTCTACGGCTCAGATATCGATTCGCGCTTAGTCGCGTTAGCCAAACGTAACGCCGAAAATGCCGGTGTACTCGAGTTAATTGAGTTTCAAGTTGCAGATGCGTTGACGATAACGCCGCCTGCAGAAAGTGGATATTTGATCACTAACCCACCTTATGGTGAACGTTTAGGCAATGTGTCTGAGTTATTGCAGCTTTACTATCAGCTAGGCGACAAGTTTAAGAAAGAGTTTGGCGGCTGGAAAGTGGCCATGCTGTGTAGTGATATCGAGTTGGTATCATCACTTAAGCTTAAAGCCGACAAACAGATGAAGATGTTCAACGGTGCTCTAGAATGTGCCTTTAACATTTATACCTTACATGCGACCAGTACACGTCGTGATACGCCAGTGCTGCCAGACGGCGTCGACATTGCCGATATCGCCCCTGCATTTGCTAACCGCATTAAGAAAAATGCCAAGTTATTAGAGAAATGGGCCAAGAAAGAAGGCATCGACAGCTATCGTATTTATGATGCCGACATTCCTGAATATAACGTCGCAGTAGATAAATACTTAGATTACGTGATTATTCAAGAATATATGGCGCCAGCAACTATACCTGAAGCCGTAACCAAGCGTCGTTTAAGCGATGTATTGTTAGCACTGCCGTCGGCCATTGGTATCAATCCGAACAAGATGATCATGAAGACCCGTGAGCGTCAAAAGGGCACGAGTCAGTATCAAAAGCTGGATGAGCGTAAGTTAGAGCTTATCACTACCGAATATGGCGCTAAGTTCAAACTGAACTTAACCGGTTATTTGGATACAGGTTTATTCCTCGATCACAGATTGACACGCCGTTTAGTCGGTCAAAAATCGAAGGGACGCCGGGTACTTAACCTGTTCTCTTACACAGGTTCTGCTTCTGTGCATGCGGCGCTTGGTGGGGCTAAATCGGTGACGACGGTGGATATGTCAAATACCTATATTGCTTGGGCGAAGGACAACTTTGCACTCAATGGACTGCAAGGTAAGCAGTATGAGTTTGTTCAATCTGACTGCATGCAGTGGATCCGTGATTGCCGTGAACAGTACGATCTGATTTTTATCGATCCGCCGACCTTCTCAAATTCTAAGCGTATGGAAGATTCATTCGATGTGCAGAGAGACCATGTGAACTTACTGGCATCCTTAGTGAAACTGCTCAGCCCAACGGGCGAGCTAGTGTTCTCTAATAATAAACGTAAGTTTAAGATGGACATAGAGGCGCTGACAAAGATGAACATTAATGTGAAGAACATTGATGACGTGACTTTGCCTATGGACTACAAACGTAATCCACATATTCATAATACTTGGCTTATCACCCATGCCTGAGTTGACTCAAGCAGAATTAGATAACAGGCATTATCTGCTATATCACACAGAGGGATGTCATCTGTGTGAACTGGCCGCGGCCTTACTGGACGCGGCTGACATTGGCTATCGGGCCATAGATATTTGTGACGATGAATACCTCGCGCAGCGTTATGGCGTATCGATCCCTGTGCTTAAAGCTTGGGATGGTAGAGAATTACATTGGCCATTTAACGCAACGCAATTACAAGAGTTTACAGGAGCTTAGTTTGAGTCTGGTTCGTATCAATAGTGGCTCTTTAGCCTATGGTTACACTCCGTTGTTACAAAAAGCGGATTTTACTATTCAACGCGGCGAGCGCGTGTGTATTGTTGGCCGTAATGGTGCTGGCAAGTCGAGTTTATTAAAAGTGTTATCTGGTGATGTACTGCTGGATGAAGGCGAATTCAACATCGCTGGTAATGTGACCGTTAGCCGTCTACAACAAGATCCGCCAAAGGCTGAGCAAGGCACGGTATACGCTTATATTGCTGCGGGATTAAAGGAAGTGGGCGAGGCGCTTGAGCGTTATCATCAATTGTCCCACGATGTGGCCCATGCCGATCCCGAGCAAATGGATCGTATGCTGAATGAAATGCAAGGTCTGCAAGAAACCTTAGACCACTATAATGGATGGCAGCTAGATTCTCGTATCCAACAAAACTGCGAATTATTAGGACTCGATCCTGACAAATCCTTGAGCGAGTTATCGGGTGGTTGGCAGCGTAAAGTGGCGTTAGCCAGAGCACTGGTGAGCGAGCCAGATCTGTTGTTACTTGATGAACCGACCAACCATTTAGACATAGACACTATCGAGTGGCTTGAAAAGTTTTTACTTGATTATCAAGGCGCTATCGTCTTTATCAGCCACGATAGGGGCTTTATTGCCCGTATGGCGACGCGGATTGTCGATTTAGACCGTGGTGTGGTGACCTCATGGCCGGGCAACTATCAAATGTATCTTGATGGTAAGCAAGAATGGCTGCGCGTCGAAGCCGAGAAAAATGCCTTGTTTGACAAGCGTCTCGCCGATGAAGAAGTGTGGATCCGTCAAGGCGTTAAAGCCAGACGTACCCGTAACGAAGGTCGAGTTCGCGCACTGAAGGCGCTACGTGAAGAGCGAAGTGAACGTCTGAATCGTCAAGGCAATGCTAAAATGGCAGTATCGGATACTGAACGTTCTGGTAAGTTAGTCTTTGATGTGACCGATCTTAACTTCAATCTGCCCGATAAAAATCTGGTTAAAAACTTTAATACGACGGTTATCCGCGGTGACCGTATTGCGCTGATTGGGCCAAACGGTTGTGGTAAATCAACCTTGATCAAGCTGTTAATCGAGAAGCTGCAACCGCAATCGGGCGAAATTAAAGTCGGTACTAAGCTCGAAATCGCTTATTTCGACCAATATCGTGAAGCGTTAGATCCTGAGCAAACCGTTGAAGATAACGTTGGTGAAGGTAAAAAGACCATCACGATCAATGGTCAAGACCGCCACATTTTAAGTTATTTGCAGGACTTCTTGTTCTCGCCTATGCGTGCCAGAACGCCAGTGAAAGCGCTGTCGGGTGGTGAGAAGAACCGTTTGTTATTGGCTAAGTTATTAATTCGCCCTGCAAACTTAATCATTCTCGATGAGCCAACTAACGATCTTGATATTGAGACCTTAGAATTGCTAGAGTCGTTGCTCACTGAATACCAAGGTACGTTGTTGCTAGTGAGCCATGATAGGGCATTTATCGACAATACTGTGACCAGTAGCTGGTGGTATGCGGGTAATGGCCATTGGAGCGAGTATGTAGGTGGTTATCAAGATGCCGTGAACCAAGGGGCAAAGTTTTATTCTGAGGAACCTAGTTCGCAAAAGGCGGTCGAAGCTCCTGCGGTTGAAACTAAACCCGTTGAAGTTAAAACTGTAGAACCTGTGAAAGCGGTAAAAAAACTGTCGTATAAGCTACAGCGTGAGTTAGAGTCGCTACCTAATGTGATGGAGCAATTGGAGGCAGAAATTCTCGCATTGCAGACCACTATTGGACATTCAGACTTTTATAGTCAGGCGCAGGATAAAGTCAATCAGGTATTGAGTCTGTTGGCTGATAAAGAAAAGCAATTGGAAGTTTGCTTCGAGCGTTGGGAAGAGCTTGAGTCACTGAAGTAAACCAATAATAAAAATGGGAATAGAATTAATGAAGTCAAAGTTGGATAAAGCCCTTTCCTTGGTTGCCTTAGGTGTCCTTGGTGTATTAAACAGTGCCCATGCTGCACCTGTCTATGAAATCGTTAATATCGATAATTATGACCTGCAGGGCACGCTTGAAGGCACTCGTAACGGTTATGCTTTAGGTGTAAATGCTAGTGGTGAATTAGTCGGTATTTCAAAGGGTAAGAAAAAACTCAGCAGTTCAGATGTCGAAGGCGGCGTGATTGATGTTGCCGACGGTATCGCACCAGAAGAAACCATTACTTATTCTATTACCGCTGCCATTGTTGCAAATAACTTTGCTTTTATTGCTGCAGAAAATGGTGCAGCTGGGGCTTGGTTACCGACATTCGACAGCATTAATGGTACTACACCGCCAAATGATACTGCTGTGATTAACTCTGTTGATACCTTTTATTACGGTATTAATGATGCCAGTATTAAAGTGGGCAGCATGACTGCGCCTGAAAAGAAAACAGAGAACACTGCAACTACTGATGTTACCGATGATTATTGGTATTACCGCGACTATGAGTTCCGCGGTGTTGTAAAAGTGGGTAGCACTGAAATTCCATTAGTTCCTCCCTACACGCAATTTGTTAATGCTGATAAGACTAAAACCGCAGAGTTAGGTGGATGGTCTGCTGCTACAGCTATTAATAATAATAACTTAGTGGCTGGTTATGCCAGTACTGCTATCAGTAAATATGGTAGTGATCGTGTTAATTATTGTTTAGGCTCGGATAATACTTTGCCGTTGGATGTTTGTGTACAACGTGAGCAATATCCGAACTCTACGGGTACGCGTAACATTCAGTACCAGACGCGTGCCTATGTATGGCAAATCGACAATAATATCGCTACGGGAATTGAGTTGCCTTTAGGGTTAACGCCTAAAGCTGATAACACCTTAACCTTTACTGCTCAGGCGCTCGGCGTGAATGATAACGGCGTGGTTGTTGGTCGCTCGCACGTTTATCGTAACAACAATACAGATAAGTTGCACCAAGATGCGGCTTATTGGGCTAAGGATGCCGAAGGTAATTATAAATACCACTGGATCCCAATGGGCGAATCGATTTCAAGTTCCATTGCCTATGACATCAATGATAGTGGTATTCTTGTCGGTAGTTATCGTAGCTATATTCAAGGTTATTTGCGCGACAAGTTTTTCTATTTTGATACTAATACACCCGATGTTGGCTATGTAACCCCTAATGATTTTGCCTCAACGGCAACGGATCTTTCGAGTAAACCCAAGGATATTAACAATAAAGGTCAAGTAGTTGGTTACGTTGAAACGACTTACGATAAAGAGAAGCCACGCCCCAAAGCGGGTTTCCTGTATGAGAAGTCGACGGGTGAGTTTAGCAATATCAATAAATTGCTGACCTGCGAGTCTAAGGGGTATGAAAAATCAAACGATGGTAGCTGGGCACGTCATCAGGTCGAAGTTCAGGATGGCTCGGGTAAAATTCTTCAATATAACGCTGATATTTTAGTGGTTGAAGGTACGAGTATCAATGAAGATGGCACTATCGTAGGTACGGCTTTTATTCGTAAACCTTCTTATCAATTTGATAAAGATGGCAACATAGTTATTGGTGAAAATGGCTTACCGCTATTTGAGCTGAGTGGTAGTGGCGAGCCTGTAACGGCTTATGTTCCACGTATGGTTGTACTTAAACCGGCTACCAGTGGTGAAGCTTGTACTGTTGAAGATAGTACCGATACCGGTAATTTTGAGCGTTCTGGTGCGGCAACGTTAGCTTGGTTATTTGCCTTGCCATTGGTGTGGTTCCGTCGTCGAATTCGTTAAGTTTTAAGCTTCAATTCAGACTAAAAAAATCGAGGCGAAATGCCTCGATTTTTTTTCGCTAAGATCTCAATAGTTTAATAAATAGTCAGTATAATAGCCGATTTTTTGATTGATCTTGGCGTCAAAAAGCACTATTTCTATGGGTGAAGCTTTTGCTTCTATTTTATGTAGAACAGAGGACGCTTGCATGAAAAGACAAAAACGAGATCGTTTAGACAGAGCTTTTTCAAAAGGATTCCAAGCTGGGGTTGGTGGACGCTCTAAGGAGCTCTGTCCATATGCAAATCTTGATTCGCGATCGCAGTGGTTAGGCGGTTGGCGTGAAGGTGTGGATGGCCGAGTTAATGGGCTATTTAATAAATAATTGAGTTTTACTCATTAATTAAATAGCCCAGAACAAGCAAAGTAATGCAGCATATTGCCCTCAGATGAGGGCATTTTTATATCTGCAGTACTGATATCTTCAGTGTCTTGGAGTAAGACTGATCAGAATGTAGACGTATCGCTAAAGACACCGACTTTAAGATCGGTTGCACTGTAGATTTGACGACCATCAACTTCAAGGATTGCATCGGCAATACCCATCACCAGTTTACGGTGAATAGTACGCTTGATATTGAGTTTATAAGTGACTTTCTTAGCGCCTGGTAATACTTGACCCGTAAACTTCACTTCACCTACACCCAGAGCACGTCCTTTGCCTTCTGCGCCTTCCCAGCCTAAATAGAAGCCAACGAGTTGCCACATGGCATCTAGCCCTAAACAGCCAGGCATTACCGGGTCGGTAATAAAGTGGCAGTCAAAAAACCATAAGTCTGGATTAATATCGAGTTCAGCGACAATTTCACCTTTGCCAAACTCACCGCCATTATCATTGATAGTAACGATTCTATCTATCATCAGCATGTTATCGACAGGCAGACGAGGTGAGTTTGGACCAAATAATTTCCCATGGCCACAGGCGATGAGTTCTTCTTTATTGAAACTGTTTGCTTTGTTCATTGTTTTACTACTCCAGCAATAAGAGCCGCCAAGATTAGCGAACACGTGTAAGCTAAACAACTCCGATCAGCTAATTAGCGGCGAAAAAATCCCAATTTTGCGAGTAATCTCGTGATTATGCCGATTTCCTCCTCGCCATTTCCTGCGAGCTTGTCTAATCGTTCCTGCACAAGGCCGTATAATGAATCATGTGGAAAATCATTATCTTCATCGGCTACACCCGCAGGCATTTGCATTAATAGCTCAACAGCTTGGTCCATATGCTCGATTGCATAGAGGTGAAATAAGCCTTTGCCTACAGCTGTAATCACTTTGGGATTGAGGTTAAGCTGTAACACGTTCGACTTGGGCATAATAACGCCTTGTTCTCCCGTGAGACCACGACGTTCACACAGATTAAAAAAGCCTTCAATTTTCTCGTTGATGCCACCAATCGCTTGCACATTACCAAATTGATCCAATGCACCAGTTATTGCCAGTGACTGAATAATGGGTTGTTCGGCAATCGCTGACATCAAACAGCAGTATTCGGCGAGTGATGCACTATCACCATCAATTTCTTGATAGGATTGCTCGAAAACGATATTGGCATTTAGGTGTAATGGTGCATCTCGCCCAAAGATACGGTACAAGCAGGCAGAAAGGATCATCATTCCTTTGGCATGTATATTGCCACCAAGTTCAGATTTTCTTTCGATATCGGCGACTTCACCATCACCATAGTGAACAGATGCCGTGATCCGCGCAGGCTCACCATAACTGTAATCGATGGCATCAATGACAGTTAAGCCATTGATCTGACCTACCATAGCACCCGAAGTTGGCAGATTTATGAAGTTGTCATCGAAGCTTTGACCTGAATACTCTTCCGAGCTGTTATGACGATAGTTGGCTTGGGCTAACGCGAGCTCAATACTGCTCGCATTGATACTCGGTTTACCACAATAGGCTTTAGCTTGCACCATCAGTTGGGCAAACTCGAGCATAGACAAACTGAGGCGGCGCTGATGTTCGGTTAACCGTGCACTATAACGAAAAAGTGGCGCTAGGCTTGATTGTTCTAGAGTGACCTCGACACTTTGTGCAACCGCTTGCAACCATGCGACGTATTGTGACTCTGTATAACGGACCAAGTCGATTTCGCTAGCGAGTTCTGCTAGTAGGGTAAAGTGACGTTGAAATTGCCAATCTTCAGTTCTGACTTGGCTATAAATCATTCCTGCACCGATAAGGACAATTTTACAATTGAGCGGGATAGGACTTAAGTTATTGCTAATCTGATACGCTTTATGGGTGAGGATTTGCATCACTAATTCCCATAAACCTTCACGTTTCCACAGTGACTCGGCGCAAATAAATACATAATGACATTCGGCCAGAGCACCAGCTTGATATTGACTTGTTGTTCCTGTTTGTGCCATACGGCCAATGAGGTCTACACGGCGAATATTACCACTGAGGTAGCGATAGCGAGTCGTTTTTTCGGCAATACTGATCTGATTTTCTAGTGGTTTCTCTGATTGCCACTGAAATGTTGCCGCTTTGTCAGTCGGGCGTGTTGCCACTAAATAAGCTGGAGATAACGGCGCTAGGCTATCAATACAGGCTTGGATCATTAATTGGCGGTCAATGCTCGGGAAATCAGCCAGATACAAGTGCTGATCGACAATAGCTTGGTGGAGTTTAAACGCATCCACAGCACGCTCTTGTCCTAAGAGTAATGCGCTTAGATTGTCAGCCGTTTCGGGAAGGGTTGGCAGGCTAAATTCAGGTGCGAGTGAAGACGTGGGTATCAAGAGTGAATTCATATAAGCATTTACCGTGAAAAGTTGCAGTGATTTTACCATACCAAGACGACAAGTCTCTCACTGTATAGGTGTTTTTACCTCTGTTTACTCGATTATTCCTTGAAACTGGGCATGTATTTGTTGTAAAAAACATCGGGGTGAACATAAGTTGAGCATTTGACTCGATATTTAAAAATTGAGGTTTACAAGTTAGCGGTATACTTATATTATTTTCGGCGTTCGGAGGGGTGGCAGAGTGGTTTAATGCACCGGTCTTGAAAACCGGCGTGGGTTTATAGCCCACCCAGGGTTCAAATCCCTGCTCCTCCGCCATATTTAGTCAAAAAGCCGCTAAGCAATTAGCGGCTTTTTGCATTTATACAGTTTGAACCCTTGGGTTCCTGATTTGAAGCGCAGCTCCTGCGCCATATTTACGAGAAAGGCAATCAGTAATGATGGCCTTTTTTGTTTGTGTAATTTGAACCAAGGTTCCTCATTCTAAGTTCAGCTCCTCCGCCATATTTAGCCAAAAAGCCGCTAAGCAATTAGCGGCTTTTTGCATTTATACAGTTTGAACCTTTGGGTTCCTAATTTGAAGCGCAGCTCCTCTGCCATATTCACGAGAAAGGCCATCAGTAATGATGGCTTTTTTGTTTGTGCAATTTGAACCCTTGGGTTCCTGATTTGAAGCGGAGCTCCTCCGCCATATTCACGAGAAAGGCCATCAGTAATGATGGCCTTTTTTATCCGCGCTTCTCATTTATGGTCTACACTAAGTTTGTGGCCAAGTTAATGGTTTTTATGGCCTTTAAAATTTGCACTAGGATGGTGCGACGTATGATTCTCGACAGTCTTGGAGCATACGGCCGAACAATTCTCCCATCAGGGTGACTTATTTTAAGTAGAGAAAGCTATGTTGTTACCTACACGTATTTCGCAGCGGCTCACAATGGGCAGCGTAGTGCTGCTTCTACTGACTGGGCTCGCGGTTTTTGGTGTGATGTCACTTCGAGGGCAGCCTCGAGTGGTGGCGGCGAGTCAAGAGTTAATTGAGCAAACGGGGAGCAGTATCGTAAGGCAACTCGCACTTAAGTTGGCAAGCATTGAGGGGATTACTTTAAGCCTTGCACACCTCGCCGAAGTGTTGCCCCACGAGCAAGCTCTTTATCTTAGCTCCTTACCTAATTTGATTGATAACAATGGCGATCTCACTATCGCTGGGGGCGGGATCTGGCCTGAGCCAGATAAATTCGTCGCTGGGAGTGTCCGCCACAGTTTTTTCTGGGCCCGTGGTAGCGATAATCTACTGGCTTATTCGGATGACTATAATGCGCCATCTGGCCCTGGGTATCATAATGATCCTTGGTATACGGGCGCGCGGACTAGCTCAGTATCTCAATGTTTATGGTCAGAGGCTTATCAAGATCCAGTCACAAAGGTGGCTATGGTGACATGCAGTGTGCCATATCGTCTCTCGGGGACATTTGCAGGGGTCGCAACGATAGATTTAAAACTTGATGATTTAGCTAAATTTTTAACAGAACATGGCAATGTGACTGACGGTTATGCTTTTGCTTTAGACCAAGCAGGTAATATCTTACATTTTCCTGAAACGAATAAGTCCGACACTTTGTTACGTTTTACGGATCTCGTCGGGCAGTTACCTTGGCTTGCCCCCGTTGAAACTGCACTTAAGCAAACCTCAATCAACAAAGTGGTGTCTGTAAGCTTAAATAAGGATGGAAGACTTAATCAGGCGAGTGAGGTGAGTCTTTTTGTGATGCCTGATACCGGATGGGTGATTGGCCTTGTGACGCCTAAAACGCGAGTCACAGGGCTTGCCCGTGAGCTAACATTTGATATTTTATTGTTTTTATTACCATTACTCGCCATTTTACTTTCTCTGGCTTGGTTATCGGGTAAAAAACTGTTGGCGCAACTTGAGGAAACCACAGATCAAATTGCTTCCCTTGGGAGCGGTAGTTTGGGGGCGAATGTTGAACTGCAAATTCAGCGGGATGATGAGATTGGTGCTTTGCGCCGAGCCGTAAACACCTATGCAGGGACGTTAAGGGCAATGTTAGATCTGATCACTCAAGAAGCGAAGAAAATTCAATTTGAGGCAACGCAATTAAGCGGACTTAGCCGTAAGTTAGCTCAGCGCGCAGAGCAACAGCGGCTGGAGAGTGCACAATTAGCCGCTGCGATAACGCAAATGTCTTCAAGCGCTATGGAAGTCGCGAATAATACCAATGACTGTGCTGCAACTGCGCAATCGTCTTTGATTGTAGTGCGAGAAGGGCAAACCCGTGTTGCAGCCAGCAATACTTCCATCGAGGCATTATCAGGAGAAATTGCCAACGCAACTAAGGTGATATCCCAATTGGCCCAAGACAGCCAAAAGGTGGGCGCTGTATTAGATGTGATTAAGGCGATTTCTGAGCAGACTAATTTGCTCGCTCTTAATGCGGCAATTGAGGCGGCTAGAGCGGGCGATCAGGGCCGCGGTTTTGCAGTCGTTGCTGATGAAGTTCGAACCCTTGCGGGGCGTACTCAAGATTCGGCCAACGAAATTAGTACCATGATTAACGCTTTGCAATCGGCTTCGCGGCTCGCTGTGCAAGCAATGCAAGCAGGGGAGTCCCGCACTGTCCATGCGGTTGCGGAGGCTGAGGGCGCTGCCAATTCTCTATCGAGTACCGTACAAAGTTTCGATGATATTTCACAGCGTGCTCAACAAATCGCGTTAGCTGCTCAGCAGCAAAGCCAAGTCACTCAAGAAATTAATGAGTTGGCGGTGCGAATAAATAGCATCAGTGAAGATAACTCCCTCGATGCAACGGCGCTTGATGTGTTAAGCCTTGAGATGCAGAAACTATCTGACCGTTTAATCAATATCAATCGAGCTTAGTCTTAATATAGTGTGAAGTGTGCCACCTTAAAATGGCGCTTCAACTGATAAGGGATTCAAAGATAAGTTGAATAACGCGATATTTTTAAGCGGATTGGATGTAGATTGACCATGTAGATTGCTTCTTTAAATTAAGGGTTTACAGCAGAGTAGTTGATAGCTATTATCTCGCTCGTTCGGAGGGGTGGCAGAGTGGTTTAATGCACCGGTCTTGAAAACCGGCGTGGGTTTATAGCCCACCCAGGGTTCAAATCCCTGCTCCTCCGCCATATTCACGGAAAAGGCCATCATTACTGATGGCCTTTTTTGTTTGTGCAATTTTCATTTCAGTTTTCTCATCCTAAGCCCTTTGTTGTTCACTGCTTTCGATTTAAGTGAATATGAAATAGTCAATCAACACTATTAACCATAAATTTGAGTTTACAGTGGCGACAGAGATAGCTATTATCTCGCTCGTTCGGAGGGGTGGCAGAGTGGTTTAATGCACCGGTCTTGAAAACCGGCGTGGGTTTATAGCCCACCCAGGGTTCAAATCCCTGCTCCTCCGCCATATTTTACAAAAAAGGCCATGTTTATTCATGGCCTTTTTTGTGTGTGAAATTTGAACTAGGGTTCTCCATTCTAAGCGCAGCTCCTACGCCTTTTTGCATTTAAGCTATTTAAAAACCTTAGGTTCCTGATTCTAAGCGTATCTCTTCTGCTATTTTCACGTGAAAGGCTATCAGTAATGGTGGCCTTTTGTTTTTCTTGAACTGAAAAATTGCCTATATTTTCTGGATACTTTGATATCGATTTAACAGGGATTTTAGGCTGGTCATTCTGGGGTTATTGCTTCGTTTTTAAACGCTTTTTATTGGTATGCTATTCTGGAATCCTTCCTTTAAATATCATCTAGTTAACAATGTTGAATTTATGCTTTGCGAAATGGGGTTGTTGGGCTAAATTAGCCCTATGAACTCGTTATCCGTTTGCCATGTTGCTTTTTCTAACACACGGATCGAGCTGTAAATTGTAAAAGGTGGGTTAAGTTGATTTCGATATATTTGGTTGACGATCATGAGCTTGTGAGAACTGGGATCCGCCGCATCTTGGAAGATGAACGTGGGATCAAAGTCGTGGGCGAAGCCCCTGATGGTGAGACTGCGGTGCAGTGGGCTCGCCAAAATGAAGCGGATGTGATCTTAATGGATATGAATATGCCTGGGATGGGCGGATTGGAAGCCACTCGAAAAATTTTACGATATCAACCCCATGCAAAAATTATTGTATTAACTGTACACACGGAAGATCCGTTCCCAAGTAAGGTGATGCAGGCTGGCGCTTCGGGCTATTTAACAAAAGGAGCGACGCCACCAGAAGTATTGCAAGCGATACGTCAGGTCTCTCGCGGACAACGCTATTTGTCCCCAGAAATTGCCCAACAGATGGCGCTGAGTCAGTTTAATCCTGCCGATGAAAACCCGTTTAAGTCTTTGTCCGAGCGTGAGTTACAGATCATGTTGATGATCACCAATGGCGAGAAGGTTAACGATATTTCTGAGCAACTGAACTTAAGTCCTAAAACCGTTAACAGTTACCGTTATCGTTTATTTGCTAAGCTGGGGATCAGTGGTGATGTCGAACTAACGCGGTTAGCTATTCGCTATAAGATGTTGGATGCTGGCCATTTTTAATGGAAAGTGGATTGCGTTGGTCGATGACTTTAATCTAGCGAGTTCTTGGGTTATATGTTCCTATGTTGTTTGTGTTAAGTCTCCAAAACTGTGGGTGTGAATGATGTCTAATGAATTTAACGCCCAAAGTTTCTTACGTACTGTTTCATCCTCCGCTGGGGTTTATCGCATGTATGACGTCAAGAATGACGTCATTTATGTGGGTAAAGCCAAAGATCTTAAAAAACGGCTCAGCTCGTATTTTCGTAAAAACCTCGGTAATGTTAAGACCCAAGCCTTAGTTTCACATATTCACCATATTGATGTGACGCTGACCCACAGTGAAACAGATGCTCTGTTGCTTGAGAATGATTACATCAAGCAATACATGCCAAAATACAATGTGTTATTGCGTGATGACAAATCTTATCCTTACATCTTATTAAGCCAGCACGAACACCCAAGGCTCGCCTATCATCGCGGTCCGCAGCGGGAAAAAGGCCACTATTTTGGTCCTTATCCCAATGGCGGCGCCGTGCGTGAAAGCCTGCATTTGATGCAGAAGCTGTTTCCTATTCGTCAATGTGACGATCTTTACTACAAATCGCGCTCACGCCCCTGTTTGCAATATCAACTGTCTCGCTGTAGCGCGCCCTGCGTGGGCAAAGTCAGTAACGCTGATTATGATGAGCAAGTGAAATTAGCCAGCCTGTTTTTAAAGGGGAAAGATCAGCAAGTGATCAGCGCCTTGGTTGATAAAATGGAACTTGCGGCCGAGCAGCAGGCCTATGAACAGGCTGCACGATTTCGCGATCAGATCATGGCGCTGCGTAAAGTTGCCGAGCAACAGGAAGTCTCTAATAATAAAGGCGATATGGATGTTATTGGGGTGCATTATGCGTCAGGCATCGCCTGTTTCCACCTGCTATTTATCCGCGAAGGTAAAATTTTTGGCAGTCGTAGTTATTATCCTTCAGTGCCAGCCCAAACTGATATGGATGAGGTGCTACGCTCCTTTATCCTACAGTTTTATTTAAATGCAGATATTCAACGCACTATTCCAAAAGAAGTGGTGATTAGCCATAGTTTTGAAGAATTACATGAACTTGAAGCGGCGATTTCAGAGGCGCTAGATAAAAAGTTTTCGATTAAGACCAATGTTCGCGCCGACAGGGCGAGCTTCTTACGTTTAGCCGTGACTAATGCGACGAATGCAGTGGTTACGCGCCTATCCCATAAGAACACCGTCGAACAGCGTTTTGTGTTACTCGAAGAAATCTTAGAGTTGAGTGGGCCTATCCAGCGGATGGAATGTTTCGATATCAGTCATACCATGGGAGAGAGCACCGTTGCCTCCTGTGTGGTGTTTAATCGTGAAGGGCCGCATAAAGGCGAATATCGTCGTTATAATATTGACGGTATTACACCGGGTGATGATTATGCGGCGATGAAGCAAGCGGTAAGTCGCCGTTTCGATAAGATTGAGGCAGGCGGTAAAATCCCTGACATTCTGTTTATCGATGGTGGACTCGGGCAGTTGCGTATTGCCCAAAAGATAGTGGATGAAAAGTTTGTTCATTTGGATAAAGCGCCGCAGCTTATTGGGGTGGCGAAAGGTGAGGGCCGTAAACCTGGGCTTGAAACCTTGATCTTAGGGGATACCGAAACCAGCTTTTCCCTCGAAGGGGATTCGCCAGCACTGCACCTTATCCAACATATTCGTGATGAATCCCATCGATTTGCAATCACTGGCCACCGTAACCGTCGCCAGAAAACCCGTAATACTTCAACACTGGAATCTATCCCTGGTATTGGTCCTAAACGTCGTAAAGCTTTGTTACAGCATTTAGGAGGCTTACAGGAAGTGAAAGGGGCAAGTGTGGCGGAATTAGTCAAAGTACCAGGGATCAGCATAGAAATGGCACAAACCATTCATGATGCATTGCGAGGGTGATAAAATTAAGGCAAGATTGGCGCTGCTTTTGACTAACTGGTTTGATCATGCCGTTTAACTTACCTATAGCATTAACTCTTTTCAGGCTTTTTTTACTGCCCATTTTTGTGGTGCTGTTTTATTTACCCTATGACTGGACCCCTTTTGTTGCCGCATTTACCTTTTGGCTTGCGGCGTTAACGGATGCATTAGATGGTTATGCTGCCCGTAAATTGAAACAATTAACTCGTTTTGGCGCTTTTCTTGACCCAGTCGCTGATAAGTTGATGGTGATTACAGCTTTAGTTTTGTTGGTCGATCAATACGCGAATATCTGGCTGACGTTGCCCGCCCTGTTTATGATAGGTCGCGAGATTGTCATTTCAGCGTTGAGGGAATGGATGGCTGAAATTGGTAAACGTGGTACTGTCGCCGTGTCTTGGATTGGTAAATATAAGACGGCTGCGCAAATGGTGGCAATTATTGGGCTGATTTGGCAATACAATCCTTTAATGACGAATGCCGCATTTGTACTGTTATATATCGCCGCTGTATTAACGTTTTGGTCAATGATGAGTTACATTTTAGCCGCTTGGAAAGATCTTACCGCTGAATAGTGCAATAAAAAATCAAAGAGATTATTTAGTGTGCAAGCAGTAAGTTATCGATAAAACAGCGGTTGACACTGGGTGGTAAATCGGTAGAATGCCACCCCGTAGACAAGAGGCAATGTGCAAACAAAGTCTTAACGATACCCAATATTGATGTTTGATATTAGCTAGGTAATAAAGTGAAATGCTTTGTTTATCTGAGTGAATAGTAAAACAAGATGCGACATTAGCTCAGTTGGTAGAGCGATACCTTGCCAAGGTATAGGTCATCGGTTCGAACCCGATATGTCGCTCCAATATTTTTAAAGTCTAATTCTACTCAACATGAGTTAGCAACTATGGCGCGATGGCAGAATGGCTATGCTGCGGATTGCAAATCCGTCGATCTCGGTTCGACTCCGGGTCGCGCCTCCATAGATTAAAATATTAATGACACGATTCCCGTCGTTAATATCAAGAGTTTGCCCGAGTGGTGGAATCGGTAGACACAAGGGATTTAAAATCCCTCGCTGGTAACAGCGTGCCAGTTCAAGTCTGGCCTCGGGTACCATTATTTTGGTCGTGATGGTAAAAATAAAGTCCGAATCTTCAATAGGCTTTGTTAAATAGATTTATTAGTGTTAAGCGTTAATGATGTAGAGTTAATAATATTTTTGACATGATTCCCGTCATTAATATTCAGCGTTTGCCCGAGTGGTGGAATCGGTAGACACAAGGGATTTAAAATCCCTCGCTGGTAACAGCGTGCCAGTTCAAGTCTGGCCTCGGGTACCAAAAAAGAAAAAGCCTCGATATTTATATCGAGGCTTTTTTGCATTTAGATTTCTACTTTTAGTCAGCATTCTTCGTGAGGGGTTTAAGGTCAAACTTGACTGACGCACTTAACGTACTGCTTACTTTAGTTCGCAGAGGTCTTTGCTGCTACGCACATCAGGAAAGGCTAATAACCCTAAAATCACACAATAGTGCTATGTTTTAAGCTGATAGTGTCATTTTGAAGTAAGCCAGTAGTTATGCTGGCAGAGAAGTCGAGCGATAAGGTATGGGATTATGTTTGCTGAAAAGCAGGTCGTGAGTTTTTAGCCTTGGCTTGTTCTATTTATGCTAGAGATAAAACCTATAAATAGTAAGCCTATAAATAAAACCCTAGGTATAAAAAAGCGCCAGTAAATACTGGCGCTTTTTATTCACTTTACTCGGGCAGTTTATGCTTGTTAGACAGTGATACTCGTGAATATCAGCTTATTGCCAATCATCGCTATTCCAGCGGTACAGCCAAGTCGCTGCAAGTGGTTTATCATCTTTCTTAAGCTGTATTCTCAGTTCGGCTACATTGGTACTTTCTGGTTCGAAGCTGATAAATACTCGAGCGCCATTGATGTCTGGGTGGGCGACAATCCGAGACGACAGGATTTTACCTTTGCTGATGCTGGCATCGATGCTAATTTTATCAATATCTTGCGGCTTGATGTTACTGAAATCGATAAGTAATTCTTTGCCTTTTGCTAACACTTGCCCCTTAGTGCTGCGGACAACACGTGCTTTTGACGCCGTAGAAGGGCTGTCGTTTGAGGCCGTTATGCGATAGGAGTATTTATAGGGCTGATCCTTTTTCAGTCCACCTTGCGGCTCCCAATAGGCAACTATGTTGTCGTTGGTTTCAGCATTAGAGGGAATTTCAAGCAACACCAGTTGGCCTTTGCCCCAATCATTGAGGGGTTCAATCCATGCTGAAGGTCGAAGTTGATAGTTTGCACTCAGATCTTGATAGTCTTCAAATTTACGATGGCGCTGTATAAGACCAAATCCCTTTATATCTTCATCGCCAAAAGCACTGATCTGGAGTTTGTTAGGATTATTTAATGGGCGCCATAGGCGTTCGCCATTACCGCGATCGATTTGTAGGCCGTCGGAGTTATGTACTTGTGGGCGGTAATCGGGTTTATCTGAGTTATCGAGTCCGCCAAAGAGGAACATAGAGGTCAGCGGTGCAAGACCCACATGCTGGATATCTTTGCGTGGGAATAAAGTTACATCCACTTCGACACGTGATGGTGCACCGGGATAAATACCAAAACGATAGGCGCCAGTGACACTTTGGCTATCTAGCAGAGCATGAACCACAATTGCCGTCTGATATTTAGATGGGCGCTCGACCCAGAAACGCTTAAACAGGGGATATTCTTCACCTTTTGGCTGAGCGACATCAATCGCTAAACCACGATTAGACAAGCCATAGGTTTGCCCTTTAGAAAGTACGCGAAAATAGCTCGCACCTTGAAACATGATGAATTCATCTTTTATTTCATCATCATTTATAGGGTAATGTAAACGCACACCCGCGTATTGGCCCACTTGAGTGATGAGTTTTTCAATGGTGTCGTTAGGGACATCGAACGAAGCTTCTGTTAGCTCAATTGGAATAGCTTTGCTGTTTTCGACCACGTCGATATCGACAAGGTTTTTATAGAGAAAGCCTGGAGCAAAAAGTTGTACCGAAAATTTGGTCGGTGTTCCGCCCCAAATCGCGGCATTTTCTTGGTAATTGATTTTGCCATAGGTCGCGAAATCGAGATCAACCAGTTCTTTAGGTGCTTTTTTCGCTTCTTTAAATGGCTTTTGCGACAGTTGTTGAGCGAGTTCAATGACTGTGTCTTGGGAGAATTTTTTAGATTTCTTCTCTGGTGCAGGCGTTGGTGTTGTCTCTGCCGCTGCGGCATTGACGTTGCTTATGCCGACGACATAGACGATGGCGGTCAAGATGACAAAAGGTAGTTTTTTGAGTAATGCCGGATAACCGGTAGGGTAATTCATCATAAGATTCATTCGCAAAATGGAAACTCCTTACTAAAATGACGCTGATTCATAGGCACAATATATGCTTCAGTCTATCTAATCCCTAAATATTAATAACTTGTCTGCTATAAAATCCTCAGTCGTGGGATTCGAGTAGCTGAGGTGAGGGATAATTTTACCTGCGTAGCTAGATATTTGTAACATAAATTATGCTTGGCGCTATTTTAGGTGCCGTTCTCAATACTTTGCAGTGTGATTTTACGATAAGTAATCGCAATTGGTACTGCAGTAAAAACTGTCTTGGCTGAGCTAACACTGTTCTCATTGAATTCAGTGGCGTTTTTACACAAAATTGGCGCAGTTGAATCGAGAGTGTTAATTAAAAACTTACAATATCAAATGGTTAATCTTAATTATTGCTAATGAGTGATTCAGGCTCACGGTGTTAACTGTGAGCCCATTTAGATATGCTAACGTGGATATTAGGACTTGAGTAAGTGCGATAGGTCACTGCCCACAGGAATTAGGATCTCTTGCTGCTCACCACAGAATAAATACGCAGGTTTGTCACCTAAGAGTGATAGTGTGTCTCCTTGTCGCCACAAAGCTGAGCCTTCAACTATGCCGATCACTGGGGTTAATGGGTCGACTTTAGTGAATTCTAATAACCGTTGGGCACGGGTTTCACCATTGTGGCCCGGTGCTTGGTAATTGGAATAGTGTGGATTGAGCTGGAACGGCACTAAGTTTAATGCGTTGAACGAAGGCGGTTCGATGATCGGCATATCATTAGTGGTGCGAATACTCAGTCCCGATACGTTTGAACCCGCGCTCCAGCCGATATAAGGTTTACCAAGGGCGACTTGCTCACGAATAAGCGCGACCAGATCATAATGATATAGTTGGTGTAACAGGTGAAAGGTGTTACCCCCACCGATTAAAATTCCATCGGCATCTTTTATTGCTTGTTTAGGGTCTGGATGCTGATGAATACCACTGATATCGAGTTCAAGCTCAGCTAGCCCAGTCACGACAGACGCTAAATAAGTGTCATAACTCATGCTAACCCCTGCATAGGGGATAAAAATCCATTTTTGTGCGTTGGCGGTGAGCGGTTTAATAAAAGGGATCGCGTGGGCAAGATAAGGCGTATCACCGACACGAGAGCTGCTCAGTAGTAGGGCGTTGATTGTCATTTTGTATCCTGAAATCTCGGAGTGTATTGGTATGTTAACAAAGATTAATTCCGATAAACATAGAGAGTTAAAGCAGAATTACGCTCTAGCACGGCTAGCGGCGGTGTTTTTCAAGATAGTGATCCCCACCAAGATGGAGCGTTCGGGGCATTCTACTTCTGTGTGGCATCAATGCAAAAGTCAGTGATTGATGCGCCTTGAATTAAAGCTCTCAGAACGCGATGAAACTCGTATCTTGAGGTTGCTTGGGCATAAGTTTAAGTTTCGATTAATATACTGTCCCTAGACTCTCGGCCATGAAAGGCAGTGTCTATATACGAGAAAGATAACCTATTTTAAAAACTCTTTTCTTTTACCACTTGAATTTCGATGATTTGGACATATTATGTCTTTGAACAAAGTTAAATGGCCTATTCTTGCCCTAAAGGAGCTGAAATGAAGCGTATATTTCTATTGATTGCGACTAACCTAGCTGTGTTGCTAGTAGCCTCAATTGTAATGTCTATTCTAGGCGTGAACACGTCTACTATGGGTGGACTGCTGGTGTTCGCTGCCATTTTTGGATTCGGTGGGGCCTTTATCAGCTTAGCCATTTCAAAATGGATGGCGAAAAAGACCATGGGTTGTGAAGTCATCACCACCCCACGTGACAGTACCGAACGTTGGTTAGTGGAGACGGTTGCCCGTCAAGCTAAGCAAGCGGGGATTAAAATGCCAGAAGTGGCGATTTATCAATCGCCTGACATGAATGCGTTCGCTACTGGTCCAAGTAAAGACAATTCATTAGTGGCTGTCAGTACGGGTCTGTTATATGGCATGAGCCAAGATGAAATTGAAGGCGTATTAGCCCACGAAGTGAGCCACGTTGCTAACGGTGACATGGTGACCTTGACACTGATCCAAGGTGTGGTTAACACATTCGTGATCTTCGCGGCCCGCGTGGTTGCTGGTATTATCAACAACTTCGTGTCGAGTAATGATGAAGAAGGCGAAGGTTTAGGTATGTTCGCTTACATGGCTGTTGTTTTCGTACTGGATATGCTATTCGGTATCTTGGCTTCAATTATCGTCGCTTACTTCTCACGTATTCGTGAGTACAAAGCCGATGAAGGTGCGGCACGTTTAGCGGGTAAAGGTAAGATGATTGCTGCGCTTGAGCGTTTACGCCAAGGCCCTGAAAGTACGGCAATGCCTGCACAAATGTCAGCCTTCGGTATTAACGGCAAACGTTCAATGGCAGAAATGATGATGAGTCATCCTCCATTAGAGAAACGTATTGCTGCGTTAAGAGCGAGCTAATAAAAGAGTGAGTTAACTCTTAACTCTTAAATGTCAAATCTGAGTGCTTAAGACTCACTTGATATTAGATTTAAGACTTTTAACATCGGGCTCAAACTTTGGTTTGAGCCCGATTTTTTATGCCTGCAGCAAATTATGCTGCGCGGTTGCCGCAAGGGCACGGTAAACCAGTGTCGTTTGTTTTGCTTTGATATTCCAATGCTGCCAAAACAGCGGTACGCGCATGCGCCGTTCTGGGGTGATCTCAATCAGTATCCCTTTATCGATTAATGGTTTAGCTTGTAAATGCCCAACGAGCCCATAACCTAAACTCAAGTTAATCGCTTCTAAAAAGCTCTCGGAAGAGGGGATAGTATGTTGCCACCATTGCCCTGGGGTCATATTGAAATACTGGGCGAGAAACTTCTCATGCAACTTATCTTTGGTGGAGAACACTACTGCTGGCGCCTTTGCTAACTGAACTTGGTTGATGGCGTTGAATGACGAGGTGTCACTAAATGATGGAGTATCGCTCAGATCGCTAAAATAGCGTGCGGCAAATTCGGGCGTGGCCACACACAAATATTCCATCGTGCCTAAAAATTCACTGCTGCAACCCGCCATCGGCACTTCTGTTGTGGTGACACATCCGACCGCTTCACCATTTTTCAATAGATGATGGGTGTAGGACTCATCATCGACAATTAATTCCAATAACCAAGCGTGGCGACTGAACATGCCTGCTAGCGCAGGTAAAAACCACGTGGCCAAACTGTCGGCATTTACAGCGATGCGCACTGTGGTTGGATGGTTGGGATCGTCGGCGTCCATCTCAGCTCTTAATTCACTTTCGAGTAATTGTACCTGTGAATAGTGACGCAGCAGACGCTTACCTGTGGGCGTTGCGACCACAGGATTGGAGCGAATAAGCAGTGACTGACCGACTTTTTCTTCAAGTTGTCGAATGCGCTGTGATACAGCCGACTGGGTGATGTGCAGCACTTTGGCGGCGCGGTCGAAGCCACCTTCCGAGACCACAACGGCGAGCGCTTTGAGATTCGCGTATTCCAGCATAGTCATCCTCAAATGAGTGTGTTTGGACGGTTATTAATTTTACTTATGATACATAAAAAACATTAGTTATATTAATTTTGTTGTTTTGACTATGCTAGCGCCTTCTTTGAATATGAGAGGTGGTTATGCAAGCGGCATTTATACAGGGTATGGGGATTGGTGGGAGTTTGATTATTGCTGTGGGCGCACAAAATGCCTTTGTGCTCAAGCAAGGCATTAAGCGCTCGTACACATTACCGATAGCCTTGCTCTGCTCTATCATTGATGCGCTGATGATCACTGCGGGTGTCGCGGGGCTAGGACATATTATTGAGTCGTTTCCCACTATTAAGCATGTGGCGAGTTTCGGTGGCGCCGCGTTTCTACTTTGGTATGGTGCGAATGCGCTAAAGGCGTCGTTTGTGGCTAAGGGCATTGAGATGGATCAGGCCGATAATGCGGACACATTTAAGAAAGCCGTACTGACGACGCTTGGGATCAGTTTGCTTAATCCGCATTTGTATCTTGATACTGTGGTGTTGCTCGGCAGCATTAGCACTCAATTTGATGATTTCGATCGGCCTTGGTTTGGCGCGGGTGCTGTACTGGCATCATTTATTTGGTTTTTTGGCTTAAGTTTTGGTGCGCGTTTGTTAGCGCCCATTTTTACTCGCCCAGCGGCATGGCGTTACCTCGACCGTTTTATTTGGTTAACCATGTGGAGCATTGCCGCTGCGATTATTTGGCCCTATGTGGCAGGATAACCGGTGTTGGGATGCCATAGAATACGGGCATAGCTGAATACTTTTGCGGATTTTTTGCTCGGTTTGACTGCATCTTGTGATATGAAAGTGAAAATTTTTCATGAAAAAGGTCCTGATTTCAGGACCTTTTCGTTATCGATTGCCGATTATTTATTCAGGCTGCCAAGTTCAACTCACGACGTTTACACTTTTGTGCCGATTAAAGCAGCAGCTTGAAGCCTTGTATTCGTCGTCATATTAGTCATTAACCCGCGATTTGCGCGAGTACGACTTCATGGTGATCTTTGGTTTTAAACTTATCGAATACGTGGGCGATGGCGCCGTCGGTATTGATAAGGAAGCTTAATCTATGAATGCCATCATAGGTTTTTCCCATGAATTTCTTTTCACCCCAGACCCCAAAAGCGTCGGCGACACTGTGGTCTTCATCGCTCAGTAAAGTGAAGTTGAGTGCTTGTTTCTCTGCAAATTTAGCCAGTTTAGCCACAGGATCTGGGCTAATGCCAAATACAGTGACATTATGACTATCGAGCTCGGCTTTACTGTCACGTAGGCCGCAGGCTTGAACTGTGCAACCCGGCGTTGATGCTTTCGGGTAAAAATACACTAAAACAGGGCCTTGCTTAAGGCTGTCTGCCAGCGATACTGAGTTGCCATGTTGATCTTGCAGTGTAAAGTGAGGCGCTTTTGCCCCAGCCGTTAAGGTATTCATCTATTATCCTCTGTCCTCTAAGATGGCAGTGCCTTCCATACGACGAATAGTACAATCTAAGGTCATATCTTGGGCGAGCTGATAGATACTCTGTTCGAGCTTTTCTAGTTCAACTTTTTCAGGAATATTAATGGTTAGCGACACATTTTGCGTTTGTTCACCACCGGGGAGTTCCTCAGAAAATGAACGTACTGCGGCAAGATCTAATGACCTGTCAGCAAGGAACTGGGTAATGCGTTTAATGGTGCCGCGTTGGTCTTTACCCGTGAAGCGTACTTCGAGGCGAGAAAGGTAGTTTTGTGGTGTGTGTTTAGAGGTGCGTTTCATCACCGTCAGCAGTTCTAACTCAACGCTCAGACTGGGGAACATACTTTCAATTTTCGTTATTGATGCCCACGAGCCAGACAACATCATAATCAGGGTAAATTCGTTACCAAATAATGCCATACGGCTGTCGACGATATCGCAGTCACAGTCACTGGCAAGTCGAGCTAGTTTACTTACAAGTCCAGGACGGTCGAGACCCATCGCTGTTACGACCAGGAAATTGGTCATGAATTTTCCTCACTTTTTCGATATCATAGAGCGAAAACTCAGGGTTAAAGCTGAGTTTTTGTGCGGGATGTAATGCTACCATAACTAATTCAATTTGAGAGCCCCGTTAATGCTTGTCATTAGTGGTTGGCATCAGTACCATAGCGAATCCTGAAATCTTGGGGAAAGTCAGATGATAAACGGAAGCATCGTAGCCTTAATCACGCCAATGAACAGTGATGGCTCAGTAGATTTTGCAAGTCTTGAAAGGTTAGTCGAATTCCATATTGACCAAGGCACAGATGCCATTGTGGCCGTTGGTACTACTGGCGAGTCAGCGACTCTGCCTATGCCTGAGCATGTAGCGGTCGTTTCACAAACCGTTAAATTTGCTGCGGGACGTGTTCCTGTCATTGGTGGCAATGGCGCCAATGCCACATCTGAAGCCGTTGAGCTCACCAAGTCCTTATCTAAGGTGGGTGTTGCCGCTATGCTTGGCGTAACGCCATATTATAATAAGCCAACGCCTAAGGGATTGATTGCGCATTATAAAACCGTGGCCGCTAGCACAGATATTCCACAAATTCTTTATAATGTTCCAGGTCGTACTGCCGTTGATATGCTGCCAGAAACTGTTGCCGAGCTTGTTAGCGTGAGCAACATTATTGGTGTAAAAGAGGCGACAGGTGACTTATCCCGTGTAAAACGTCTGCGCGAACTGTGCGGCGACGATTTCCTCTTGTATAGCGGTGATGATGCCACTGCCAGAGAGTTCTTACTCTTAGGTGGAAATGGCGTAATTTCTGTGGCTAACAACATAGTACCAAAGGCTTTTAAAGCTATGTGTGATGCGGCGCTCGCTGGCAATACCGAGCTGGCTCAGAGCATAGATACCCCGCTGCGCGGTTTGTATAGCACACTGTTTTGTGAAGCCAACCCTATCCCAGTAAAATGGGCGGCCCATCGTATGGGTTTGATTGAATGTGGCCATATTCGTTTACCTTTGACTGAACTTTCTGAGCAATGTCATGGTCTGTTGATAGAAGCAATGACTCGTGCCCAGATAGAGGTTAAATAATTAATGTTAAAGAAAGTCACTCCACTGATCTTAGTTGCTGCGGTTGCAGCCTGTAGTTCGCCACTTGATCGCCGCCAAGCGAACGGTAACGACGACTATGTTCAGGCCGAGCAAGCGCCTTTGCTTAAGATCCCCGCGGGATTAAAAACGCCACCCTACAATAAAGAATTCGATGTACCAGCACTGGGTTCTAAAGTGAATGCTTCGCTGTATGGCAAAAACTTAGATATCCGTCCGCCACTGCAAGTACTGCCAATGGCGGAAGGTACTCATGTGGAAGAGGGCAGTGACAACATTAAAATCGTGGTTGAATCCATCGACAATGCTGTGGATTTGAAACAAGAAATCTTCACAAACTTAGATGGTTTCTTTGCTCAAAAAGGTATTGCTGTTCGTAGCCGTGATTTTGACAAAGGCAACATAGAAACCGATTGGATTGAAAGCCGTGAAGTGATTGAATCGAGCATGTGGGGCTCGGATAAAGTTTATCTGTTGCGCCAACGCTATCGTTTTGACGTGGAAACGCGTCCACATGGTCGTACTGCAAATATCGTTATTCACTTAGTTGAACACGAAGAGTTCTACGACGATAAAGCGCAACAAGTTTTATTAAGCGGTGAAGATAAGCAAAGATACACTATTGATATGCTGAACAGCGCCATTGCGTATATCAGCGTTAAGCGCGACCAAGCGATCCAATCGAATCGTTTGAAGCAAACCTTAGGTATTAATGTTGATCTCGTGACGCCTGAAGAAGGTAAAGCTTACTGGTCTGCTAAAGCCTCTTACAAGCAAGTGTGGGATCGTCTACGCATAGTGCTACCAGAAATGGGCTTTGAAATTGCCGATATGGATAGTGCTAAAGGATTGTACTTTATCAAGTTTGACGATAACTCTGGTTTCTGGAGTTCATTGTGGGGCGAAGATAAGTTAGCACTGAAAGAAGGTAGCTACCGTTTACTGCTTGAAGATGGTGATACTCCAGAAGAAACGAAAATCTTCCTTCGCGATAACGAAGATCAGCCATTAAGCGATGAAGTGGTTAGCAATGTGTACCAGTCACTGTCAAACCTGATGAAAGAAGAACGTCAAATACGTTAATTTCAGCAGTTGACTAGAAAAGGGCGAATTATCGCCCTTTTTTATTGGCTGCGATTTGAGTTTTAAGTAGGGGATTGTCGATTATCTAGGCGATCTGTGTTTCAGAGTTTAATTATCTATATACCAATCTTTTTCAAATGGTTTTAGTGATAAATATTGAGTTACTGGTGATAAGTAAAATTAATCACTTAACAACCTTGTTATCGTACTGCATTCTGGCAACTCAGCCATTGATATCGCCAAAGACACTTAATCATACATATTTTGCGCTATCAGCGTAATTTGTAAGAAAAAGTAAAACGTATTGATGCGATGATGTGAGTGAGTAAACTAGCCGTCATTAATGCGAGTCATTCCTTGGAAGCCCGATGAAAAAAATTATTCTAATAATCGCCATATTGGCCGCGGCATGGTTTGGATACCAAGCCATGCAACCGCAAGAGATTGCTGCAGCCCAGATTAAACTCATACCTAATGTAGTGATTGCCACTGCAGCTATGGCGCCCATTCGCGATGAAGTTGAAGCTATTGGTAGCAATAAAGCCGCAGAATCTGTAACGATAACGCCTAAAGTCACCGACATGGTGATAGCGCTTAAATTTGACGACGGCGATATCGTTAAAAAGGGCGAGTTATTAGTCCAACTGCAAAATGCTGAGCAGATCGCTAAGGTTAAAGCCGCGCAAGTCAAAGTCAGTGATAATCAACGTGAATTAGCTCGGATCAGTTCGTTGGTGACTAGCCGCACTGTGGCCGAGTTAGAACGCGACAGATTACAAACCCTTATTGATACCACCCGTGCTGAGCTCGAACAGGCACAATCATCACTCAATGATCGCAGTATTCTGGCGCCTTTTAATGGCCGTTTAGGTTTACGTCAAATCAGTGTGGGCAGCTTAGTGTCGCCCGGCACTGTGATTACGACATTGGATGATATTTCTACCATTAAGCTCGATTTTTCAGTGCCAGAGCGCTTTATTCAAGATTTAGAGCCAGGTAAAAAGGTTGAAGCCAAAGCGGTCGCTTTCCCTGATGTGACTTTCAAAGGTGTGGTGACATCGATTGATAGCCGCGTGAATCCAACCACGCGTACAGTGATCGTTCGCGCCGAAATCCCCAATCCTGAGCTGCGTTTATTACCGGGCATGTTGATGAAGGTCAAACTCATCAAGCGTAGCCGCGAGGCCTTGATGTTGCCTGAATCTGCCATTATCCCGATCCAAAACAGCCATTATGTTTATAGCGTCAATGCTGACAAGGTGATTGAACGTAAACAAGTCACTATTGGTATTCGCACCCGTGGCTGGGTGGAGATCTTAGACGGTTTAGCCTTGGGCGAAAACGTGGTGATCCGCGGCTTACTGAAAGTTCATCCTGGGGATAAAGTGCAAACTGAGTTCGCGGAAAAGTTTAGTTATCTTGCCGATAAGAACGCGGAGCCAAGTGTATGATCCTTACTGATCTCTCGGTCAAACGTCCCGTATTTGCCTCAGTGATCAGCTTGCTGCTGGTCGCTTTCGGGCTTGTCTCCTTTGATAAATTGCCCCTACGCGAATACCCGAATATAGATCCACCAGTGGTATCTATCGACACGAATTACCGCGGTGCCAGTGCTGCTGTGGTGGAAAGCCGCATTACCCAATTGATTGAAGACAGGATCAGTGGCGTCGAAGGTATTCGTCACGTGAGTTCATCGAGCAGTGATGGCCGCTCATCGGTTACCTTAGAGTTTGATATTAGTCGTAATATTGAAGATGCAGCTAACGATGTGCGCGACAGGATCTCAGGTTTACTCGACAATTTACCCGATGAAGCTGATCCCCCAGAAGTACAAAAGGCCAATGGCAGTGATGAAGTGATCATGTGGCTCAATCTCGTGTCGGATCAAATGACGACCCTAGAATTGACCGATTACACCAACCGTTATTTGTCGGACCGCTTTTCGGTGGTCGATGGTGTGGCGCGGATGCGTATTGGTGGCGGTAAGGTTTACGCCATGCGCGTTTGGCTTGACAGACAAGCCTTGGCTTCTCGCAGTTTAACGGTTGCCGATGTTGAGGCCGCGCTCAGAGCTGAGAACGTCGAGTTACCTGCAGGTTCGATAGAGTCGAA
This sequence comes from Shewanella sp. NKUCC01_JLK, assembly GCF_019345615.1. Taxonomy (NCBI): domain Bacteria; kingdom Pseudomonadati; phylum Pseudomonadota; class Gammaproteobacteria; order Alteromonadales; family Shewanellaceae; genus Shewanella; species Shewanella sp. NKUCC01_JLK. The sequence continues at coordinate 107,543 of NZ_JAHKRD010000019.1, forward strand.
GGAGCGGCACTTTACAGTGCGACTGGAGCGGGGTTATCGCACTGCCGAAGATTTCGCAAACTTAGTGATCACCCAAGGGGAAGACGGTTATTTAGTCAAACTGAGCGATGTCGCACGGGTGGAAATTGGCTCTGATGAAGAGCGGATTATGTTCCGTGGCAACAAAGAGGCAATGATAGGTTTAGGCGTGTCTAAACAGTCAACCGCCAATACGTTAGAAGTGGCGCGCGCAGTGAACGCGCTGGTTGACAAAATCAACCCGACTTTGCCAGCGGGGATGTCGATTAAACGCAGTTATGATAGCTCAGTGTTTATCGAAGCCTCGATTAAAGAAGTGTATCAAACCCTGTTCACTGCGATGATTTTAGTGATTATCGTGATTTATTTGTTTCTTGGCAGCGTGCGCGCTATGTTGATCCCCGCGATCACTGTGCCAGTGTCTCTGCTCGGCACCTTTATTGTGCTATATGCGCTAGGTTATACCATTAACCTCTTGACCTTATTGGCGATGATCCTCGCCATCGGTATGGTGGTGGATGATGCGATTGTGATGCTGGAAAACATTCATAGACGTATCGAAGAAGGAGATTCACCACTCAAAGCTGCTTTTCTCGGTGCGCGTGAAGTGGCTTTTGCTGTTATCGCGACCACACTCGTGTTGGTCGCGGTATTTATGCCAATCACTTTCCTTGAAGGTGATTTAGGTAAACTCTTTAAAGAGTTTGCCGTGACCATGAGTGCGGCCGTGCTGTTCTCTAGCCTAGTGGCGCTCACACTCACGCCCATGATGTGCTCTAAGTTGCTTAAGCCGAGCTCGCAGGATTCTTGGTTGGTGTGTAAGGTCGACGGCATAATGACAAAAGTGTCAAACCGGTATCAATTGTCCTTAAAATCCGCCATGGCTCACCCGATATTAGTGTCGATTCTGGTGTTAGTCGCATTAGGCTCTAGTGTCTATTTAGTCCAAAAAGTACCGCAAGAATTTGCGCCACAGGAAGACCGTGGTTCGTTATTCTTGATGGTCAACGGGCCACAGGGCGCGAGTTACGAATACATAGAATCCTATATGAATGAAGTGGAAAACCGCTTGATGCCATTGGTCGAAACGGGTGATATCAAACGTCTGCTCATTCGTGCCCCCCGTGGCTTTGGCCGCGCGGCGGATTTCTCTAACGGTATGGCAATCATAGTACTGGAAGACTGGGGCAAACGTCGTCCTGTAAAGGAAGTTATCGTCGACATTAATAAGCGTCTTGCCAATCTCGCCGGAGTGCAAGCGTTCCCTGTAATGCGCCAAGCCTTTGGTCGCGGCGTAGGTAAACCTGTGCAATTTGTGATTGGTGGACCTAGCTACGAAGAGCTTGCCCGCTGGCGCGATATCATGATGCAAAAGGCGGCACAGAATCCTAAATTATTGGGATTAGATCACGATTATAAAGAGACTAAGCCTCAACTTCGAGTCGTCATCGACAGAGACAGAGCCGCGAGCCTTGGGGTGTCGATTTCAAACATTGGTCGTACGTTGGAATCCATGCTGGGCTCACGCTTAGTGACGACGTTTATGCGTGACGGTGAAGAATACGATGTGATCGTTGAAGGCGAGCGCGATAATCAAAATACTGCGGCGGATCTGCAAAATATCTATGTTCGTTCCGAGCGCAGTCAGGAGCTTATTCCGCTGTCTAACTTAGTGACTGTGGAGGAGTTTGCCGACGCCAGTTCGCTGAATCGTTACAACCGTATGCGCGCGATCACCATAGAAGCCAGTTTGGAAGATGGTTATAGTCTAGGTGAAGCCCTTGATTATATGAATCAATTGGCGCGTACCTATTTGCCAGCGGAAGCGGTGATTAGCTACAAGGGCCAATCCCTCGATTATCAAGAGTCGGGTAGCTCTATGTACTTCGTATTCATCCTCGCACTGGGGATTGTATTCCTCGTGCTCGCGGCGCAGTTTGAGAGTTATATCCACCCTGTGGTGATCATGCTTACTGTGCCGCTGGCTACCGTCGGTGCATTAATTGGTTTGTGGCTTACGGGGCAGAGTCTTAATATTTACAGTCAGATAGGCATTATTATGCTGGTCGGGTTAGCCGCGAAAAATGGCATCTTGATTGTCGAGTTTGCTAACCAATTGCGGGATAAAGGCGTTGATTTTGATAAGGCCATTATCCAAGCGTCAGCGCAGCGGTTACGGCCTATCTTAATGACAGGGATCACCACTGCCGCTGGTGCCGTGCCATTGGTATTGGCGGTAGGCGCGGGTGCTGAAACTCGTTTTGTGATTGGTGTAGTGGTGTTGTCGGGGATTTTACTGGCAACCTTATTCACTATCTTCGTGATCCCCGCCGCTTATGGACTCTTTGCCCGCAACAGCGGATCGCCCGAAGCCATCGCCCAACAGTTAGAAAAAGAATTAGCCCAAGACTAACGCCTCGTGCAGGTTGATGTTGAAAGCATACATATAGGCGCTTGGTATTCATCAAGCGCCTTATTTTTCGCCATTCGAACCTCGTTTTAGCCCTTGCCCTTGAAAAGCAAATTTGGAGCCCCATTTAGTAAACACTAAGCGTTACTTTTACCAAATTACGTAACAAATAAAGGAAAATTTCATGTCACAACAAGAAACTCATGGTTTTCAAACAGAAGTCAAACAGCTGTTGCATTTGATGATCCATTCTTTGTATTCCAACAAAGAAATTTTCTTGCGTGAACTGGTCTCCAACGCTGCGGATGCGGCGGACAAGCTGCGTTATCTGGCGTTGACCAATGACGCACTCTATGAAGGCGACGGTGAACTGCGAGTCCGTATCAGTGCCGATAAAGAAAAAGGCACTGTGACCATCGAAGATAACGGCGTGGGTATGACCCGCGACGGTGTGATTGAGCATTTAGGCACAATCGCAAAATCAGGCACCGCTGATTTCTTTAAGAATCTATCGGGCGAATCCTCAAAGGATTCACAGCTAATCGGTCAGTTTGGTGTTGGTTTCTATTCGGCTTTTATCGTGGCGAAAAAAGTTACTGTTCGCACTCGCGCTGCCGGTCATAAGGCCGATGAAGCCGTATTGTGGGAATCAGAAGGCGAGGGTAACTTCACCGTTGATACCATCACTAAGGCGAGCCGTGGTACTGAAATCACGCTGCACCTACGTGACGAAGAAAAAGAATTTGCCGATGATTGGCGCCTGCGTTCGATCATCACTAAATACTCAGATCATATCTCTGTGCCAGTCGAAATGTGGCAAGAAGGCTCGCCAGAGCGTGATGGTCCTGATGGCGAAAAAATTCCTGCGACCGAAGGTCAATGGAAAGTCATGAACAAAGCCACGGCTTTGTGGATGCGCAATAAAGCTGACATCAGTGACGAAGAGTATCAAGAGTTTTACAAACACATTTCCCACGATTATACCGATGCACTACTGTGGAGTCATAATCGGGTAGAAGGTAAGCAAGAATACACTAACCTATTGTATATTCCTGCAAAAGCGCCTTGGGATATGTGGAATCGCGACCGTAAACACGGCCTAAAACTGTTTGTGCAACGTGTGTTCATCATGGATGACGCTGAGCAATTTATGCCATCTTATCTGCGCTTCGTGCAGGGCTTAATTGACTCAAACGATCTGCCGCTGAACGTATCCCGCGAAATTCTGCAGGATAACCACGTGACTAAAGCGATGCGTACTGGTATCACCAAACGTGTGCTTGGCATGCTGGAAAAACTGGCGAAAGACGATGCGGAAAAATATCAACAGTTCTGGGCTGAATTTGGTCAAGTGCTGAAAGAAGGGCCTGCGGAAGATTTCGCCAACCGTGAGCGTATCGCGGGCTTATTGCGTTTTGCCTCGACTCACACGGGCAGTGCTGCGCCGACTGTGTCACTCGATGACTACATCAGCCGCATGAAAGAAGGTCAAACTAAGATTTATTACATTGTTGCCGACAGCCATGAAGCCGCCGCTAACAGCCCACATTTAGAGTTGTTACGTAAGAAAGGCATTGAAGTCTTACTGATGTCAGAGCGTATCGACGAGTGGCTAATCAACCACTTAACTGAGTACAAAGAGAAACAACTGCACTCAGTGACCCGTGGTGATTTAGAACTTGGCGAGCTGGAAGATGCATCTGAAAAAGAAGCGCAAGAAAAGCTTGAGCAAGAATCGGTAGCTTTAGTTGAACGCATTAAAGCGGCATTAGGCTCAACCGTTGCGGATGTGAAAGTCACGTCACGCTTAACTGACACCCCAGCCTGTGTGGTGGCGGGTGAAGGCGAAATGTCGACTCAGATGATTAAGCTGATGCAAGCTGCGGGTCAACCTGTGCCAGAAGTGAAGCCGACATTTGAGATCAACCCAGCGCACCCATTAGTGTCGCGCTTAAATGATCTTCAAGATGAAGCCGCCTTCGCGGATTGGTCAAATCTGCTGCTGCAACAGGCGCAATTATCTGAAAAAGGTAGCCTTGCGGACCCATCGGCCTTTATCAAGCTGATGAACCAAATGTTATTGGCTAACATGAAGTAAATGACTATCGGGGCCCTTCTTTGAACGGCCCCGATATTGTTTCTAGTGCAGGAAGAGTGGTTTGCGCCTAGCCTGTCACTCAATCCGTTAGCGGTAAGACTCGATTTTAAGACTTGGTTCTAACGCTTAGTTTTAAAAGAATAAGGCCTCCCATGATAGAGGCCTTAAATGTTAAGGGAATACTATGGATAATATCCTCAGTCTGACTAAAGACAATATTCAGCAAGTGGTTGACGCCTCGATGCAACAGATCGTGGTGTTAGCATTTTGGGCTCAGCCGCAGGAACAAAGTGTGGCTATGCTGCACACCTTAGAGAAAATTGCCGCGCAAAATGCGGGTCGATTCGTGCTCGCAAAAGTTGACTGTGAAGCCGAATTAGAAATTGCCAATTACTTTCGCATTCAAAGTCTACCGACCACGTTAGTATTGGATAAAGGTCAGCCTGTAGATGGTTTTGCTGGCCAGCAAGATGCGGCGCAAGTCACGGCTATGCTGGATAAATATTTACCGCCTATGTGGCAGTTACAGTTAGCACAGGCCAAAGCATTACTCGCCCTGAGTCAAGTTAGCGCAGAGGATCTTGCTACTGCCGCCGTGTTGCTTAAAGACGCGCATGCGGGGTCAAATCAAGCGGGTGAGGTGAGTCTAGTGCTTGCCGATGTGTATCTTATGCAGGGCGAATTAGTGTTAGCACAAGCCATGCTTGAGAAGGTAGGGCTTGCTGACCAAGATGGTTACTACCAGAGTTTAAAAGCTAAGCTCGCACTTGCTTTAGATGCGGCGGATACCCCTGAAATTCGCGATTTGCAGCAAAAGTTTGAGCAAAATCCAACAGATTTAGTGTTATTACTCGAGCTGAGTAAGGCATTGCATGCTGCTCACCGCGATGATGAAGCATTAGAACTGTTATTCGGTGTGCTCAGTAAAGATTTAGGTGCTGAAAATGGCACAGTAAAACAAGTATTTATGGAAGTATTAACGGCACTTGGCCAAGGTAATCCCATAGCCAATCAATACCGCCGTAAGCTCTATACTTTGCTCTATTAATGAAAAAAATCGCTTAGTAACCGCAGTTTATTTGCGGTTTCTGAGGCTAAAGTCGAAGCTAAAACCCTTCTCAATGGCGGCCAGATGTGCGAAGATCGCCGCCCTAAGAAGAATATCAATGCGAAAAGAGGACTCTTGAGATGCGCATTATCCTATTGGGCGCCCCAGGTGCCGGTAAAGGTACCCAGGCCCAGTTCATTATGGAACAGTATGGTATCCCACAAATTTCCACTGGTGATATGTTACGTGCCGCGGTAAAAGCGGGTACTCCACTGGGTTTGGAAGCGAAAAAAGTGATGGATGCTGGTCAACTGGTTTCTGATGATCTGATCATCGGTCTGGTTAAAGAGCGTATCGCACAGGAAGACTGTGTTAAAGGTTTCTTGTTAGACGGTTTCCCACGTACTATCCCACAGGCGGATGCGATGGCGGCAAACGGTATTAGCATTGATCACGTGATTGAAATCGACGTGCCAGACGAAGAAATCGTTAAGCGCATGAGCGGTCGCCGTGTTCACCCAGGTTCTGGCCGTGTTTACCATGTGGTTTTCAATCCACCTAAAGTGGAAGGTAAAGACGACGTGACGGGCGAAGATTTAGCTATTCGTCCAGATGATGAAGAAAGCACTGTGCGTAAACGCCTCGCGATTTATCACGAGCAAACTAAGCCGCTGGTTGAATACTACGGTAAAGTGGCTGCCGCTGGTCAAACTCAATACAACAAGTTTGACGGTACTCAATCGGTTGCGGCCGTGAGTGAGCAGTTAGCTAGGGTGTTGAAATAACCGAATAAAGGTTAATTTACGAGAACAAGTTCTCATATTAAGAAAAAGCCTGCTGATGCAGGCTTTTTTTATGGGTATCGCAATGTTAGCCTCCAAGTGAACTTCATTAACCATGAGCCTAACGTTGAATCCTTCCCCTGCTTTTGGTGTGTTATTGGTTAACCTCGGCACGCCTGATCAACCTAGTCCTAAGGCCGTTAAACGCTTTTTAAGGCAGTTTTTAAGTGATCCGCGTGTCGTCGATTTATCGCCGTGGATTTGGCAACCGCTGCTGAACGGTATTATTCTCAACACCCGTCCGGCTAAAGTCGCGAAACTTTACCAAAGCGTGTGGACGCCGGAAGGCTCGCCCTTGATGGTGATAAGTGCACGCCAAGCACAAAAGTTGGCGGTGGACTTAAGCGCAACCTTTAACCAGACCATTCCGGTTGAACTGGGCATGAGTTACGGTAATCCCTCCATCGATGTGGGATTTGAACGCCTGAAAGCCCAAGGGGCAGATCGCATTATTGTGCTGCCTTTGTATCCTCAATATTCCTGCTCGACAGTGGCAAGTGTGTTCGATGCTGTTGCCCGTTATCTTAAAACCGTGCGTGACATGCCGCAGGTTCGCTTTAATAAAGACTATTTTGACCATAGCGCTTATATTGCTGCGCTGGCACACAGTGTGACGCGCCACTGGAAAACCCATGGGCAGGCCGACAAGTTGCTCTTGTCATTTCATGGTATTCCACTGCGTTATGTGAAAGAGGGCGATCCATACCGCGAGCAGTGTTTTGTCACGGCTAAACTGTTGGCGCAAAAACTTGAGCTGAGCGAGTCGCAATGGCAAGTGTGCTTCCAATCGCGCTTTGGCCGCGAAGAATGGTTAACGCCCTACGCCGATAAATTACTGGCCGAGTTACCTGCGCAAGGGATCAAAAGTGTCGATGTGATTTGCCCTGCGTTTGCGACCGATTGCCTCGAAACCTTAGAAGAAATCTCCATCGGTGCTAAGGAAACCTTTTTACATGCGGGTGGCAGCGACTATCGGTTTATCCCTTGTTTGAACGACGATGAGTTACACATTGAATTATTACGGCAATTAATCCAAGAACAAGCGGTATCTTGGGCCCATACCCAAGCCACCTGAAGATACGAGTTTCAGAGCGCCTAGGGTGATTCAATTCAAGGCGCATCAATGACAGAATGTCGGCCACCTTTTGAATTGATGCAACACGGAAGTGAAGTGCCCTAGGCGCTCCGTCCCGGCGTTTTTTAACGCACTTTATACTGTGTTGACTATTTTTAACTTAGCCCACTAGGTCTGCAAATAGCCGCCTTGCCTAAAGTGCGTTAAATTCCCGCTGAATCCTGCATCTTCAGGTTGTTTGGGTATAGGAGCACTGGCTTCGAACTGATTTTGTGATAGAATCTGCGCCCTTCCGGCTAAGGGGTGGTTTTTTTGTCTCGCTAGCCTAGACTCAATATTTTTAGGATGCTGCTTGGCTTGACCGCCTCGGCAGACGCCAATTAGCATGGATGCCAGGAAAAGAGAGCCACTATGAAGTTTCCCGGTCAGCGTAAATCTAAACATTATTTTCCGGTTAAAACCCGAGATCCGCTGCTTGAACAGCTGACTCAACAGCCTCAGCCGTTTGCGACCTATATCAGCGGTATTGATCAAACCTTAGTGGATATCGAAGCGAAAGTGGAAGACGAATTGCTGAGCCGTTATGGCTTGCCCAAAGGCAATTCTACCTTGATCAATGATGAACAGGCCCACAGACTCTACACTGAGTTAAAAATTCATGGTTTGATTAGCGATGAATTTGCTGGTGGCACTATTGGTAACACAGTACACAACTATTCTATTTTGGCCGATGACCGTTCAGTGCTGTTTGGAGTAATGAGTCAAAATATCGAAGTGGGCAGTTACGCCTACCGCTATTTATGTAATACCTCTTCTAAAGTCGACCTTAACTTTCTACAACCTGTAGATGGTCCTATCGGTCGCTGTTTTACCCTGATTTCTGAGTGCGGCGAGCGAACATTTGCTATCAGCAAAGGCGCTATGGATAAACTCACACCTGAATTTATCGATAAAGACGTGGTGCAGGGCAGTTCAGCCTTAGTGTTGACCGCGTATTTGATGCGTGCAAGCGATGGCGACCGTATTACTGATGCGGCCATGTGCGCTATCGAATATGCAAAAGCCGCCGAAGTTCCCGTGGTATTAACCTTAGGCACGCGTTTCTTGATTGAAGAAGATCCACAATGGTGGCAAAACTTTATCAAAGAACATGTTACCATTTTGGCGATGAATGAAGACGAAGGTGAAGCTTTAACGGGTTCACGGGATCCTCTGCTTGCCAGTGAAAAAGCCTTGGAATGGTGCGACATGGTATTAACCACAGCGGGTCCAATCGGGCTTTATACTGCGGGTTATACCGAGGACTCAGAAAAACGCGAAACGACTCACACGCTGTTGCCGGGTGCTATCCCTGAATTTAACCGCTACGAATTCTCCCGTCCAAAGCTTAAAAGTGACTGTGAAACACCAATCAAAGTGTTTGCCCACATTTCACCTTACATGGGCGGCCCAGAAAAAATCGGTAACACTAATGGCGCTGGCGATGGCGCATTATCGGCGTTATTGCACGATCTGGCGGCCAATACTTTCCACAAGACTAACGTGCCAGGCTCAAGTAAACATAAGCGTGATGGCCTATGTTATTCCTCGTTTTCTCAAGTGTGTAAGTACGCTAACCGCGTCGCCTACGAAGTCTTAGCCCAGCATAGCCCGCGTTTATCCCGTGGTTTACCTGAGCGCGAAGACAGCTTAGAAGAATCCTACTGGGAAAGATAAGTCGGTAGCTGTATTGGTATTAAGCTGACTGATTTACGCTAGGGCAATAACGGCAAACCGTTGTTGCCCTTATTTTTATGGCGTTTATCAATAATCAATTAACTAAGCATTAATTTTAACTACAGGCAGTTGCGAATAAATGTTAACGTTAGTCGGGTTCAGGTAGTCCAAATACAGCGATGATTTAAGGTGGAATTTTCGGTGAAAGCGCAAATCTTAAGAGAAATGAAGGTACTCACGGCCATAGAGCCAGAGTTCGAAGTGCAACGTCGTGTCGCGTTTATTAAAACCAAACTAAAAGAAGCGCGTAGCAAGGCATTGGTATTAGGGATCAGCGGTGGGGTGGATTCTTCTACCGCTGGGCGTTTGTGTCAGTTAGCGGTGGACAGTTTAAACAAAGAAAATAGCCAAGGCGGTTATCAGTTTATCGCTGTGCGCTTACCCTATCAGATCCAAAAAGATGAGCATGAGGCGCAATTAGCGTGTCAGTTTATTCAACCTTCTAAATTGGTCACAGTGAATGTGCATCAAGGTGTTGATGGTGTGCACAGCGCTACCGTTGCCGCGTTAGCCGAAGCCGGATTGCCTTTGCCCGATGTGGCGAAAGTGGATTTTGTGAAGGGTAACGTCAAAGCCCGTATGCGGATGATCGCCCAGTATGAACTCGCCGGACTCGTAGGCGGGCTTGTGGTGGGGACAGATCACAGCGCCGAAAACATCACAGGTTTTTACACTAAGTGGGGTGATGGTGCCTGCGATTTAGCGCCATTATTTGGTCTTAACAAACGCCAAGTTCGCCAACTCGCCGCGTATCTTGGCGCGCCAGAATCGTTAGTCTATAAAGCGCCGACCGCGGATTTAGAAGACAATAAACCGTTACTCGAAGATGAAGTCGCGCTTGGCCTAACCTATGCGCAAATCGATGATTTCCTTGAGGGTAAAGACGTTGGCAAGGCGGTTGAGGACAAGTTGATTGGTATTTATAAGGCGACGCAGCATAAACGTCAGCCTATTCCAACCATTTACGACTAACCCTGAATCGTCCTTGAATATGCACTCGTTTGAACTCTGTTCACGAGTGCTTTTTTATGCCTTTGTTATTTGGTGACTAATGCTGTGGTGACAGCCGTTACCACAATCATAATGGAATTATTCACTGTGTTGGGGCTCTGGCGTTGCTAAGTGTTGCCGTGTCAGGGCGATCAGTTGGTTTGGGTACTGGCGATAATCCAAATAGGGCGTGAGTAAACAATGCTGTCCTGGCGAAGATGGCAGCTTAAGTGCGGTTATGGATTTATCTTGGGCAGTTAAATGCTGTGCACCGGAATCGTTCACGGACATGGTGAGCCCTAAAGCATTTGCGGCCACTTGCCCCGTAATGAGATGAATCTTAGCGTTTGCCATCAGCTCTATAGCGCCTATGCAGATCATTTCATTTTGCTTGAGTAACACTTGGTCACGATAGCTGCGCCAATCTTCTCCAACCGCGCTGATTTTTGCCATAATAGTGAAGATCTTACGCCAATGATTGCCATTGAGAGCGATGAGAGTCGCGATAGCGTCTGGCTGAGTGTAATGCCAGCTGTCAGGTACCAGCGGCGCAGTGGGAAGATAGTAGACGAACCTAGCGTGTGGATTACCGATTATCATCGAGAGCGTATAAGTTTCGTTGGAATAAGACTATTTTCGATCCTAACCCGATTAAGGCCTATGCGGCTAATAAAATTGCGAGATGAGTAAATTTGGGTGACTAAATTGGAGTGATTACACTAGTAGATTTTATCGCGGTAAAACGTTTGAAGGATGTTTTTATCTACCCGTATAATCTAGTTGCACATTTTATCTACATGTAGGAACAGCGATGAAGGCCATCATCATAGGTTCGACAAAACACCTATTTTTAGCTGCAGTGTATGCGAGTACTGGCATAGTGGTGGCGTTACTCGCGACAGGGATCTATTTTCTTAATGCGCGCCCTGAGCTGTCACTTTGGCATACGGTCGAGCTAGAAAATGAGTTCCATTATAATACTAAACTCGCTAATTTTAATGAATACTTAGCGCTAGAAGAGCGCCTATTCGCCGAAGTTGAGCGCAAAGTTGTCAAAAAGATTCCCGCCAATGAATTTTCTCCAGTGAACCGCTATGTCAAAAATAGCTTATCCGATCCTGCCCATTGGCCACAAAATTGGAATCGCAGTTATGAATGGCCTGTGGCAAATCCCGAATTTGGAGTATTACTGCTCCACGGTATGTCGGATTCGCCCTATGCTCTATCCAATGTGGCAGTACACTTTAAAGGTAAAGCCCATGTGCTCGGTTTAAGATTGCCTGGGCATGGCACGATTCCAAGTGGATTGACTGAGCTTTATTGGCAAGATCTGGCCGCAGCGGTTAATTTAGCCACAGCGCATATGCGGCAAACTCTGAAAGATAAACCATTATTTGTGGTGGCTTTTTCGACGGGTGCCGCCGTCGCGCTGAACCATGAGTTAGAACGTATCAGCCATGATAAAGCCACTGATTATGATGGAATGATTTTTATCTCTCCCGCGATAGGGCTAGCGCCATCTGCGGCGGCCGCACGCTGGCAGAGTTGGATAGGACGATTGTTGGAGCTGGATAAACTGCAATGGAACAGTATTCAAGTAGAGTACGATCCCTTTAAATACACCTCTTTTGCGGTTAATGCGGGCGATGTAGTTTATCAATTAGCCCTGCGTAACCAAGGTTTATTGGCAGGATTAACGCCGAAGCAACGGGCGCAAGTTCCGTCGATACTCACCTTTCAGTCGGTAGTGGATGCAACCGTTTCAACCGCGGCGGTGGTGAATCATCTGTATCAAACGTTGCCAGAAAAAGGTCATGAGCTAGTGCTGTTTGATATGAACCGACTCGATGTAAATGCCAAGATGGTGTCCAATGATCCGCTTGCGGGCTTGTTGGCGAACATTAATAACCCTGAGTTACATTATCGCGGCACTGTGGTGGAAAATATCAGTAATGAAACCACGCAGGTTCAGGCGCGATACTTTGGTTTAGATGAACTGGGTTTAGATGAACAAAATTTTGATACACAGGATATAGACACACAGGGTAAAGTGCTCACTCAGGTCAGTGAAAACGTGCGGATATTAGATTTATATTGGCCTGCAGGCGTGTATTCCTTATCCCATGTTGCGCTACCTTTTGGCATAGATGATGGGCTTTATGGCGCAGTGATCCAGCCTGATTTACATAGGATCCAAATCGGAGCCTCAGCTTCGCGGGGAGAGCGCGGCTTGTATAGTGTGTCAGCATCTGAAATGTTACGACAGAAATGGAATCCATTTTTCCCGTATCTACTCGAGCGCATGGATGAGTATCGACTCGCCCATATGCACTCGCATTGAATGATGATTTAGTAAACGGGTGTCATTATGTCTGTTCTGCAGCTAAATCCTGTTTGAGTATGGTCGTAATCAGTATCGAGCAATCATTATCGACGAAAATTGTGTCATTCAGAACATAAACTAAGCAGTTGATCAAAGAGATGTAATGAAGCCCTTGCGCAGTTGCGAGGCAATTGCTACAGTTCTGGCTCGCTTAAGATAAACCCCATAAACAGTATCTTAGGTGATAAGTAATTGAGCAAAAGCCGTAAAGATTATCGCTAAACTGTATTTAGCTAAGTCAGAACAAGTATGCAATATACTTAAAAATTCGGTATGTAGCGCAGCCCGGTAGCGCACTGTCATGGGGTGTCAGGGGTCGGAGGTTCGAATCCTCTCATACCGACCAAATTCCTCTTTTTATAAGAGTTAAAAAGCCTGCAAACTTAATCGTTTGCAGGCTTTTTTATTTTAGTGCGATTTTTAAATTCATTTTAGTCATACCAAAAGACTGAAGTATATGTATGGTAAAGTGTCTCCAGTTTGAATCATGAAAAAACATAACAAATATGGGCAGGCTGCAGCGTAGCTGCGACTTTATCACAGTGTTGAATCACCCCGAGGTTTGATTGATAGGGGGGATGTATAAGTTGTATTGTTAAATAGAAATTTTCTGAAAGCTTTGGGTAATGCTTTGAAGATTCAGAAGTGGCATTTATTGGGAGCAAAAAATTAGTTGGACACACTTTTGTTCCCATCTTATGGTTGAATAAACTGCATTAAAAAACCCAAATACCACGCCAACAAAGACGCCCAAGTATAACCCTGTAGGATCCCCTCATAATTCATAACCCCAACAACCATGAGTTAATGAGAGTTCAGTTAGTTTCTTCGCAGCACAAAGCAAATTATCTGCTGATATGGGGTAATCATG
>NZ_JAHKRD010000020.1:0-117437 GCF_019345615.1 Shewanella sp. NKUCC01_JLK
TTGTAGTAATCTTCATAGGTGGACCCGTCCTCTTTCTGATGAGTTTTAGCGACTACATCGTGGCCCATTGCGAGGCCGATTAAAAGTGGATGGGTCCATTCCATTATCCCTCTGGTGCAAGGGCTTATCGACGCCGCCAAGGCCAATGATCTTGAGGCGATTGCTAAGCGTGTGGCTTACCCACTTAAACGTGAATATCCGATCCCCGCGATTCAAAATACGCAGGAAATGATCGCACGTTTCGATCAGGTTTTTGATCCTAAGCTGCTTGAGCAGATCGCCCATTCTAAGATTGAAGCCGATTGGCAGACGATGGGCTGGCGCGGCATTATGCTCGGTAGCGGTGTTGTGTGGCTGGATTTTGATGGCAAGATCATCGCCATTAACTATCAAACACCGGTAGAGGCAAAACTGAAAGCAGAGCTTATTGCTAAGCAACAAACGGCATTACATCCGAGTGTGAGTGAGTTTGTCAGCCCAGCGTTATCTTGGGAGACCGCCAAGTTTACCATTCGTGTCGATGATATGGGGAACAGCCAATACCGCTATGCCGCATGGGCAAAGGGTAAGGCATTGAGTGAAAAGCCAGATTTAGTGCTGAATAAAGGCAAACTCGTTTTTGATGGCAGTGGAGGGAATCATTCATACCAATTTCGCAGCGGCCCATACCAGGTCACCGTCTTAGGCGGCAGCGATAGTCCTCTAGGCGAGCTAGTGGTGTTTAAGAATGACCAAGAAATACTGACACAAGCCGTTATTAAAGCAGACTAGTCTCGTTTCCCTATCCCTATGAGTGAGATTTAAAGCCGCGACCCTATGGTGATGGTCGCTGCTTTAATAATCCTAACGATTTCCTTTAGCTAGAAGCTATTGCCCCAAAGTGTGTTTCGTGGTTTGAATGCTTTAATCAAAATCAAAGTCGTGGGGCTTCACCCCACACCCGACCAAGGAGGACTGCTCGTCCTATCAAAAACGTCTATGTTAAATAGCCAGCTCGATATCCATATCTCGCGCTCAAAGCGGCCGTAGGCCTTCGCCCTTGGATGCTCCAATACGCCCCCAACGGAGTTGAAAGCTCCTTGTGCTCATTGGCAAATTTGCTATCGCTTCCGAAGGATGCGCTTTACATCCATGTAAATCCCTCCAGTTCGGCAGTCCCTGCCTCTCGCTCATAAGCGCGAAAATCACCGATTTTCATTCGCCCCAGCCCCTGCGAAAGCTAGTCGGTCATCCATGACCGAACTCACGCACTCTTTATTAAATCAAGAGCTCTATTCGCCCTGCGGCAACTCCGAGTGGAGGTGTATTCCTTGGAGTTTTGAGTCGTTAGATAGCGATTGATCAGCAAAAAATAAGCGCGAAAAATGAGAAAGCTAAAACGATATCAAGTGATTATCCATCAAACTGTATAAAAAACCGCTACCGCAAAAAAGCAAATTCCTATAGCATTATTTATACCCATTTACATGGATGTGGCAGTGGCCATATTTGAGATTTAGTCAACAAGCGATTGATGCCCTGCAAACAGCGCAGCGCATAAATACTAAGACGTTAACTGCTACCTAGAATTGAGATTATGCACATAAAACTAAAAAAGATAGCCGACAATTTGAGCGATGAAGAACATTCATCTATCGCGGATGAAATACGCCAAGGAAAAATCGATGGTATATCTCTATCATACTTAGGTGGTGCTTTGGGTCCTACATGGTCTGCGGGTAACGATTACAGTTTAGATTTCCTGAAACACTATTCGGGCATTAGAGCTTTAGAGATTTTTCTTCCTGCGCTAACAAGTATTGATGCTATTGCTGAGCATGTAAACGAAATAGAGTTTTTGAGTCTGGGAGAGCTTAATAAAAAAACTGTATCTTTAAGGCCTCTATCAGATCTGAATAAGTTAAATTCTCTGAGTTTGGTCAAAAATAAGAAAGATATCGATTCTATAGCTACGCTCACTAGCCTTAGAGACCTAACCCTTTCAGGGTATCAAGAAAAACAAATAGAGCATGTTGCTAGTCTGAGTAATTTAGAAAGTTTATATTTGGGTTTCGGCACATTTGAAGACCTAAATGCTATTAAAGGATTATCTAAGTTAACAAGCCTAGAAATACTTTGGGTAAAGAAATTACACGACCTAAGTGCCCTGGAAAACCTGACATCTCTTGAGATATTGCATTTAAGTACTCTAAAGCAAGTTACATCCATTCCAGATGTTTCCAATTTAAAGCACCTTAAGAGCTTGGTCATGGATACCATGAATGGACTTTCCTCTTTGTCAGGTATTAAAGGCAGCTCAATTAACGAATTGGCTGTAATTAATTCGAAGATAGATCCTGTATTGTTTTCTGAGCTAAATAATAGTTTGCCAGTGCTGCAGCGGCTTGTACTTGGTCTCGGAACTAAAGGGAAAACAAATGAAGCATCTAGTTTCTTTGATGGTTCCGTTATATGCGACACATTTAATGATTTAAAATACAGTACAGCCAGAGGCTATAGAATTGAGTTCTGCAGTTAACAAGGCGCTGCTGTCGGACAAATTTTCCGCTGCGCGGCGTTAGTCATACACAATGAGCCGTAGATACCTTAATCTTCAAGAAGCCGAGTCGGCGCTTAAGCGAGGGAAAGTAGTTGAGTGCTTTCTTGGTGGCTGTGAACGGGATGGCCGTGCTGGTATTCAGTGGCTAAGCGTTCGAGGTCCCAAATCCGAAATAGATGTTTCAGTTTACGAAACTGCTGATTTGGGTGATGAATCATTCCTTAATATTTATGAGTTTGGTCCACTAGATCCAGACCTAGAGCTAGAGGATGCCAATGAGGTCAAATCATTCACTTCATTTGGCCAAGCGATAGAGTTTATTGAGCAACGATTCGCAGGATCATCTGAAAGGTTATTGAACGAGTTTATGATTCAAGATGAATATGCCGACTATATTTCGAGGGGCCGGAAGTAGAAATGCCTAACAATCGCAGGCACAGCGACGGCCTTTTCGTTGCAGCTCCGCCTTCACTACAAAGCCGCGCGTGCTGCGGGCGTTAACTTTATGGAAGAACTATGCACCCTCAAGCACCGCTTAAATTTTGCTATCAGGCCCTTACAAAAAAGGCGGCAAGCTATTATCGCTGGTGGGTTATCGGCACTATGTTACTTGTTCTTGCTGCATTCGTTGGTGTTACAGCTTTTGAAATGGCTGAGTGGTTATTATTTTTAACCTTTGTCCTTGCAGGGATGGTAATGACTATCACAACGCTAAGGCTTTTCTTAGTGAAACTATTTGAAGAGAATGCTGATGCGATTAATCTGTTCTCTAGTTATTTTCCGTCTCTGCTAGGCACCCGTAGATTGGAGTTAGCTTGTAAGATAACAAATTCAGTTTATTACGGAGTGTTTTATCTTTGTTGTTATTTCTTGTTGGCAGCTATTTTTTTGTTCCCGCTGTCTTTAGTTGTAGAGTATGCAAAAAGTTAACAAGGCAAGTCAGCATCGCACCTTCGGTGCTGGACTCGCTAACGCTCGCCGCTTGCGGCGTTATGTTCTCAGGGAGAGGTTGTGAATTTGGAGCACTTTTTACGAGCCGTGTTTATTGCTATAGCAATATGTTTTGTTCCAATTATGCTGTTTTACTGGAGTAATGAATCTGACTTAATAACAATGGATTTTAAATACTTCTATGGATCAATACGTTTTGTTTTAGTGTTCTATTTTATATTCTCAATTATTGGATGGATGTTAATTGGCTTTCCTGTGCATTGGGTGGCAGTAAAGTTCTTTAATCAGAATAAATGGTGTTATTTTTTAGGGATTCTAGCTTTCGGTATTCTGATTTCACTACCTTCTATGAAAATTGAATTGTTTTTGTTTTATGCAGGTATTTCGGGATTACAAGCAATCTTATTTTTGTGGTGGTTAGCAAGAGAACATAATAAGTTGCTTAAACGGACGTAAAACAGTTGGCTTGCGTTTGTAAGGTGATAACCCATAGGAATTTTAATCCGAACTCCACGAATTAGAGTAAAAAAACTAGCTCACTTTTGTACAAATGTGAGTTATAACATTCTGTGGAAATGACTATTCATGTAACATTATTCAGTCGGTTTTAATTCGCGAAATAAAAAGAGCATTAAGGATGAACTTAATGCTCTTTTTTATGGATAAATGCCTGCTCAAACTGTATTGCGGTAATGGGTTTACCGTAGAGGTAGCCTTGGCCTAAGTCGCATTCCTCGTGGCGAATAAAGGCATCTTGTTCTAGGGTTTCTACGCCTTCGGCGATCACTTCCAAGTCCAGTTTCTTACCAATGGCAATAATTGCCTTTGTTAACTCTCTATTTTGTTCGTTTTCTTCGAGTTTACTAATAAAGCAGCGATCGATTTTTAAGGTGTCGAAAGAGTATTTTTGTAGATAACTTAAGGATGAGTAGCCTGTGCCAAAATCATCTAGGGAGATGCGGATACCGAGTTCTTGTAGTTTTTGGATGGCATTGTGGGCAATATGTTCATCCTGCATCAGCATGCCTTCGGTAATTTCAAGTTCTAAGGCGGTGGGTGGCAATTGATAGAGGGTGAGTAAGTCGGCTATGTGTTCGCTAAAGCGGGGATTGCGCATTTGCAAAGGGGAAATATTGATGGCGATTTTAAACTCTTGGCCTACCTCGCGACACCATTTTGCCGCCTGAGACAGCGCGGTATGCAATACAAAATTGCCAATATCAATAATCTGGCCATTACGTTCAGCTAAGGCGATGAATCTGTCTGGGGCGACATTGCCAAGGATGGGATTATGCCAGCGCAGCAGGGCTTCGGCACCAATCACTTGCTTCGTCTTTAAGTTAATAAAGGGTTGGTAATGCAGGCTTAACTCGTTCTTGTTCAGTGCATCGACCAAGTGGGATTCCAGTTGATAGCGTAGGTTTAAAGCGGCTTGCGTATCTTGATTAAAGAAGCTGTGAGTTGAGCCATCAGCCTTGCTGATCGTCATGGCCGCTCCGGCTTTTTGCAGCAGGATGGCGGCATCGATACCATCCATAGGCGCTTGTGCTATGCCCATGCTCGAGGGAATCGTGATTACAAAATCAGCCACACCAAAGGGCGTGTTACAGCAGTTAAGCACTTTATTGATGAGTTTATTGGTTTCGTTATTCGAAGGTTTGTGGGCTTGAATAATCACAAATTCGGCGCCAGCGATGCGGGCGATAAAGGTGTTTTCATCGGTATAGTGCTGTAAACGTTGGCTGAGAATAGTGAGAATTTTATCGCCAATCAGGTAACCATAACTGTCGTTGATGGATTTGAAATTGCGCAGCCCAAGATAGAGTACTGAAATCTTTTCTTTGCGATTCACTTTTTCGAGCATGATAGACAGACTATTAATCAAATTGATGCGATTGGGTAATCCCGTCAGTGGATCATAGCTTTTATGGTATTCCAGTGAGGTTTCGGTGGAGGTGCGGTTTTCGATTTCTTTGATGAGCTTGCCGCTAAGTTCGGCGAGTTCATGGGTGCGCTGTTGTACTTTTTGCTCTAGCTGCTGATTGTGCAGTTGTAGCTTAGCCTGTTGATAAAGGGTGACTAGGTTAGCTTCGATACCATTTTGAAACCGAGCGAGTAAGCTGCGAAAAGATTGGGGGTAATTATGCTCTTGGCTATCGAGCATGCAGATAGTGCCAAAGGCACTGCTATCTGGCCAACGTAAAGGTAAACCACAGTATGCGATCATGCCGAGTTTAATGTCAGGATTTTTGTCCCAGTTTTTATCCTTTAGGGCGTTAGGAATGTGGAGTTCCTTACCTTCTTTGATCACTGTTTCGCAGTAAAGCCCGTGGCCTAAACTGTCTTTATCATGTTTTTTATAGGGATTACCTTGGGTGCGGCTCGAGGTAAAGACCTCAATATCGGTTTGATGGACACGCATGATCAAAGCGGCGGGGGTGTCGACTAATTCAGAGAGCAAATCTAAGGTTTGTTGCCAGTTATCAACCATTTCTTGGGGAACAACGATTTTGTCTGTGTCGATAGCAATGTCGGCAAATAAACGATCTTTTTGAGACTGGTTAATGGCGAGGTTGTATGGCATGAATGCTCAGTCCTAGAGGCGCGATACTATTCATAAACTATAGTCTTTTTACTCATGATGTGAGTCTTTTCGGTAAATTTAGTTACTGCAAAATCTCGGTTCTATCTTAAATGCTGCGCTGTTAGATCTCTTAAGTGTTAGGTAAGAATTCAACGGTACTCTAACACTAAATGTTCTGATTTTTGGATTTATTAGTGAGTAACTATCTGAAAGATAAAGTTATGATGACATTTATGGATTTTGCTAAGGGGCATTTAATTACGCCGCTTTTAGTGTTTGCAGTGATCATAGTGGGGCTTGAATGGACTCACGCTGATATGAAAGTCGCGACTTTGTTATTTCATTGGCAAGGGGGTATCGACTCTTGGCCATTGAGAGGATATTGGTTGACCGAAGATTTACTGCATGTCACTGGGCGTAACTTTGTCATCTTGCTGGCGGTGAGTGTCGTAGTCGGCATTGCCTTTAGTTTTCGAAGTGACAGGGTAAAACCGTACCGTAAGGGCCTGATTTACCTATTTAGTAGCGTATTGGCGAGTGTGTTGCTGGTCCGAATAGGCAAGAGCGTTACTCACATGACCTGCCCGTGGGATGTGATTGAGTTTGGCGGCCAGATGATACATTCATCCTTGTTTTCTCGTTTACCTAAAAGTGCTGAGTTTGGTCAATGTTTCCCTGGTGGCCATGCCAGCGGCGGGTTTGCTTGGGTTGCCTTGTATTACGTGCTGCATGAGTATCGCCCGCATTTAGCTAAGTTTGGATTAATCTTTGGTTTGAGTTTAGGCCTAGTATTTGGCATTGGCCAAGAGTTACGCGGCGCCCACTTCTTGAGTCATGATTTATGGAGTTTAGCCATAGCATGGACGTCCGCTAGCCTACTTTACTATGTGTTTTTTCTGCGCTCGCCTGCGTTTAGAAAGTCTAAATTGGTCGCTTTGGGTCAAATGTTCAAGGTTACAAGTAGTGGAATACCGCAAAAATAACGAGCTGCGAAGCTAACGCCCTGAGTCCTTATTGGGTTCAGTATTTTTTTATGGCTTAAAATCTAAATTCGAAGCGCATATCAGGTCTGCGTAGGCGAGATCTTTCATCTAACAGTTGGTTTTTTTCGTTGAGTAGGCTGTTTTTCTGTTTCAATAAGTCAGCCTTGTCGGTGAGATTATTGATCTTGCCATCAAGACTGCTTATTTCTCTCTCTATGGTATTTAAGCGATCGGCAATCTCAGTTAAACGTTTGTTGGTCAGGTATTGTTGATGGCCTTGGTTATAGCGCTCAACAAACTGGTTATTACTGCAAACCCCATAATAACTTTCTCCCGCTAAGCCTACGCGGTAGCCATTTTCTGGCACGCAGTAACTGGCTAACCCTTGCTGGTATCCTTGTTTCCATTGCGCTGTATCGACACTGAGATTAAATTCACGACAATCTTTTTGATATTGATTTAATTGCCCAGAACTTGTCCCACGGTTGCCATCGGCAAGCCCAAGGGCAAACCAATCACTATTGGCGCATTCTTCAATCGATAAGCTGCTGCATTGAGTCAGGGATAGGACTGAAAGTGCGAGGAAAATGCTGGGATAGTGCATGGATAAGTTCTCTATATGTTGTGGCGTTTAGGATAAAGGCTCTTATGGGGGAGATCTAGCTATATATACCGCTATTTATACTGTAATAGATGCGTTTTGTTGGGCAAAATCCATCACAGTTTAGCGGATGAATGCATGATAACCAGCTGATATTGTGTTAGTTTGCGGTTAACACTTTAAATGTCTGCTTTGGTGCTCGCTATGATTTCACTTATTTCATCTGCGTATTCAGCTTCATTACCAGCAGTTAAGTCGGCTCATCAATCCCTTGATACCGCCGAGCCAAGCGGACTTAAATCCTTTACCTATGGTGCATTAGGGCTGGCGGCTCCCAAAGCTGAGGTCAGTTTTGATGGCAATGCAAGGAGTAAAATACCTGAGCCTAGTGCGGATGATGTAGATGACGTTAAGAGTTCAAACGACACTTATTACAGTGCAGGCCAAATATTGAAAGCGGCGGCGACCGTGGGCAGTGTGATTGCCTTGTTTGTTTGAGTTAAGTTCCTGCACCAATTTAGCTATGGGTATTATTTCAACTGGCTTGGATTGGCATATTCGGCGCGGAATATGGCTTGTCGTTTTGAGTCTGGTTTTACTGGGGTGAGCATAAAAGAATATTCTTTTAGTTAAAGCGGTATTTTCAGTCTCTTTCTTTGCCAACGCGCTGAGTAAATCTGGTATTGTGTTTAACACGCAAGTGCATTAGTTTTTACTTAAAATTCGTTTAATAATCCTAAACTATATTCATCAAACTTCCGCTGGAGACCGCTTTTGTATGAAGATTTGCCCGCAGTATTCCATATCATGCCTAAGTAAGGTATAAGGGCGCTATGAAAACTCCGAAACGAATCCAACCCCTGGTTGATGAAGGACTGGTCGATGAGGTCATTAGCCAGTTAATGAGCGGTAAAGAAGCGACTGTGTACGTTGTACGCAGTGGTGATGATATCCGCTGTGCCAAAGTCTATAAAGAAGCGGACAAGCGCAGTTTTAAGCAAGCTGTGTTATATCAAGAAGGCCGAAAAGTCCGTAACAGTCGTCGTGCGCGCGCGATGGAAAAAGGGTCTAAATTTGGCCGCGATCAGCAGGAAGAAGCTTGGCAAAATGCTGAAGTTGAAGCACTTTACCGTTTAGCGAATGCAGGTGTGCGGGTGCCAACACCTTACGGCTGTTTTGATGGCGTGTTGCTGATGGAGTTAGTGACGGATGCCGAGGGCAATGTCGCGCCGAGATTAAACGATGTCAGTATGTCGGCAGAAAAAGCCTTGAAGGATCATGCGTTGGTGATGACCTATGTTAAACGTATGCTCTGTGCGGGGTTAGTGCACGGTGACTTGTCTGAGTTTAATGTGTTAGTTGATAGTGAAGGGCCAGTGATTATCGACTTACCTCAGGCCGTCGATGCCGCGGCGAATAACCATGCTAAATGGATGTTAGCGCGTGATGTGAATAACATGACTCAATACTATGGTTTGTATGCTCCTGAGCTGCTAAAAACACAATACGCCAAAGAAATTTGGGCCTTGTTTGAAGCCGGTGAATTGAAGCCTGAAACGCCATTAACGGGTGAGTTTACCGAAGTGCTGGTTGAAGCCGATGTTAGTGCGGTCTTGGAAGAAATCCAAGCAGCCTTTGAAGAGGCACAAGAGCGTAAGCAGCGGATCCAAGAGGCAAACGAAGAAGACTATTAATCGTCAGTCGTTGTTTTTCACCCATAAAAAAGACGCTCAAAGTAGCGTCTTTTTTATGCTAAAAATTAAGTGAAATTATTATTTTTGTTATTGATTTTATTATTGTTATTTAATTTTTGGCGTTAGCCAATCCTTGGCTTAATCCCCGATGGAAGCTGGGGCCATCCTTGTTGCTACAAACAAGCTAGCAATCATCGAACAGTGTGATAAAAGGACAAGAGTTGAGAGAAATATGTTCATGACTTGGGGGAGCACAATTCACATATTTAATCTTTGGGGAAGATAACTCCCTCAATTCTTGCCGAAACCTTGGTCACTCTTCAGTCAATCTATGTAATACCAATCACGGCCTTCCTTGGCGCACTACACTCATTGCAGTGCTGGATCATCATTGATCCTGTGAATAAAATGACAAGGCCAGAGAGAGAAATATGTTCATGACTTGGGGGAGCACAATTCACATATTTGATCTTGGGGGAGATAACTCCCTCCCTAGTCTTGCCGAAACTTTTGCATTGTCCCTATCCGTTTGTTGCTGTTAATACTATTTCCCAATCTTCGCTGGGTTCATCAATTTGGACGACAAGGCCGGACTAAAAAGGGCGCTGTTATTATTGTTGTTAGCACATCTTTTACATCGTTAGCGTTATCAGCAGGGCGATATGCAATCTCGTCCGGCCTTGTCTATTCGGGCACGTTTAGCTTGTTGTACAGGCTAACCTATCGTGCGTAGCTCTTGATTGAGCTGTTTAATTTTTTTCTGTAGCTGGGCAATCTCACTCATTAATGCGCATTCTCTTTGCTGGGGTTGCAGATCGCTTTCTCGCACCCATTGGTAGACTGCCTTGGCAGATAAACCGTATTGACGTGCAACATCCGACAGTAAGCGACCTTGTACTTTAACCTCGGTGATAACATGTAGCTTGAGACTATTTTCTGCGATTCCCATGAGCGTTCCCTCTTTTACTGCCTTCTAACCAAAATATGACCGTTTGCGTTGCCTTTTATTGATGATAGTGACGCTGTTCTAAATCCCACTGGCTCAGACCTAGATGGCGCAGACAAATCCATTCGTGGCGACATAGTGCGATAAAGTTCATGACCGTTTTCATACTTCCTCCTTTATGACCCTAAATACTCGAGCCCATTTTCTGTCTCGATAGGTCCATTTAATTTGGATTAATCCAGTTGAAGTCGACTCTAGTTTTTCGGCGATGTTTACCGCGTCTGACTGTCTACTCACTTAGTAGTATGTAAAATTCGTGCCAATATTCTAATTTTCATTTTAACCTTTTAAATCATTGCATTGCGCCTTCGATTAAAACGGCGTTATTTTTTAGTGCTGCCAATAAAGGTGCAAGGTGCACTATTTCGGTGCCATAGACTTGATATGAAATTGGGCGGTACAAGCCATGATTGAAGCCCGAAATCTGTATCTTTGCTGACTAAAATCTGGATTAGCATAATTGAAGATGGATAAAGGATTGTCTCCAGCGCAATTGCTTATATACTGCCTGCTTTGTGGCAATTCCTAGGTCATTCGTATTACCTAATGGACGTGATATTTCTTGCCCTTTTGAGCGGTATTCACAGTCATCAATCATATAAAGAGGTTATAAATGATGAAGTGTTTTCAGGCAGTGCAATCTAAACCATCCCTGTTAGCCATAGTGGTATTGACGACCGCGCTAGTTGCATCGGGTTGTACAACAATCAATCCCTATTCAAACGAAGAACAAACCGCTAAAGCTACCAGTGGCGCATTGATTGGTGCCGTCGCGGGTGCCGCAATTGGGGTGGTATCTTCGAGCAAGAGCGACCGCGGTAAAGGTGCCTTAATTGGTGCTGCATCGGGCGCTGCAGTCGGTGGTGGTATTGGTTATTACATGGATGTGCAAGAGACCAAATTACGCCAACAATTAGCCTCAACGGGCGTGAGTGTGACCCGTAACGGCGATAACATCATTTTGAATATGCCTAATGAAGTGACCTTCGGCGTAGATCAAACCGAGTTAAGTGACGGTGCTAAACGCGTGCTGAATTCAGTGGCGGTTGTGGCCAAGGAATACAGCAAAACGCAGCTTAACGTATTAGGTTATACCGACAGCAGTGGTTCAGACTCTTATAATTTACGTCTGTCACAGGTCCGTGCTAGCGAAGTGGGTAATTACTTGATGAGTAAAGGCGTTGCCTCTGCCCGTGTAAAATCAAAAGGTATGGGTGAAGCGAGTCCTATTGCATCAAATGCCAATGCAAATGGCCGAGCACAAAACCGCCGCGTTGAGATCGTACTAATACCAACAGGTAAATAGTCTGGTCTAAGCACAAAGTTCTCGCTGAAAAAGTCGCCAGGGGCGACTTTTTTGTTTTCAGTGGTGGGCTAATTGAGTGATTAGCTTGCCGTGCTTCAATTAGACAATTTGTCCTTTATGAAGCGCACCTTGAGTGACCTGCACCACAAACATATCACTGCTAATTACCTTGGGATGAGTTCAGCTTGATCCCTTTATCGATTTCACGTTCTGTATGGGGATAAGTCACAAGAATGACTTTTAGTGCCTAAAGGAGAATATGACTATGATAAGCAAAAATGTGTTAGTAGCCTTGAGTTTAAGTCCTGTCATCATGGTGACTGCTGTACAAGGAGTGCCGATGAAAGCCGAAGTGACCACAGGAGCCGCGCCGATAGAACTGCGCGCCGCAGGCAGTTTAAAGGCTGCGATGAGTGATATTATTGCTGCTTATCAAGCACAGTCGCAAATAAGTGTTGTAGCGCAATATGCGCCCTCAGGTTTATTGTTAAAGCGCATTCAAGAGGGCGAGAAAGTCGATATCTTTGCCTCGGCGAATATGAAACATCCACAGGCATTAGTGGATTCGGGTCAGGGCGAAGCGGTGCAAATGTTTGCCCGTAATCAACTCTGCGCTGTTGCTCAAGACACAGTTCAGGTGACGAGTGCGACCTTACTCGATACCTTGTTAGATCCTAAGGTTAAAGTCGGCACCTCAACCCCGAAAGCCGACCCCGCGGGTGATTATGCCTGGGCCGTTTTTGCTAAGGCCGAAGTGGTAAAACCTAATGCGAAAGCCGCGTTAGAGACCAAGGCATTACAACTGACGGGCGGCCCTGAGAGCGTTAAATCGCCTAAGGATCGTAACCCCTATGGCTGGGTAATGGAAAACAAGCAAGCGGATATCTTTTTAACCTATTGCACTAATGCTGTGCTGGCTAAAAAAGAAGTGCCGAGTTTACAAATCATCGACTTACCGCAGGAACTCGCCGTGGGTGCCGACTATGGTTTACTGGTTTTACAAGGCGCTAATACTGTCGCTAAGCCGTTAGCTGAGTTTATTCTATCGACCAAAGGCCAAGCGATTTTGAGCAGTTATGGTTTCCAACCTCCGGCAAAATAGCCTTCTTTAGTTTTCCTGCGGGATAAAAAACGGCACCTTTGAGGTGCCGTTTTTGTTATTAGCTCAAACTGTTAAAGCGTTAGTTCATCAGGTAGAGCGTCGCTAACCCGAGGAAGGCGAACAGGCCAACCACGTCAGTGACTGTGGTGAGCACCATACCGCCAGCGAGGGCAGGATCGATTTTAAGTCGTTTTAAAATCAATGGAATACTCGCACCTGCAAGCCCAGCTACTGTCATATTGATCAGCATAGCGCTACCAATTAATCCCGCCAGTGCCATATCATCCTTCCATAGCCACACGGCGACAAAGACTAAAATCGACCACATCAAGCCATTGAGAAAACCAATCGATAGCTCTTTACCGATAAGCCAGCGAGCGTTGCTTTGGCCGATATGGCCTAAAGCAATACCGCGGATCACGAGCGCTAAGGTCTGATTACCGGCAACACCGCCCATGCTAGGGACAATTGTCATCAAGATGGCGATAGTGGCAAATTGCTCAATAGTGCCTTCAAACATATTGCTGACCGACGAGGCAAGCAGGGCGGCGAATAAGTTTATAGTAAGCCAGAGCGAGCGACGTAGGGTACTTTTTAGCACAGGACCAAAAGTATCTTCATCTCCGTCCATCCCCGCCATACCCATCATGGAATGTTCAGCATCTTCGCGGATAACATCGACTACGTCATCGATTGTGATACGTCCGAGCAGCTTACCATCACAGTCGACGACAGGTGCCGATACCCAGTCATTGCGTTCGAATTTCTGCGCGACTTCGCTGTCGGACATGCTCACCGGAATACTTTGAATATTGGGATCCATGATATTGCGAATTGTGGTGCTTGGCGCGCAAGTCAGCAGATCTGCCAGCCTAACCCCGCCAAGGACTTTGTCCTGTTTGTCGACCACATATAAGGTATCTGTGGTGTCGGGTAGGTTGCCCCTTTGCCGAAGATAGCGCAGCACAACATCGATATTCACATCGGGTCTTAAGGTGACTGTATCCGTATTCATCAAGCTGCCGGCGGTCTCATCTGGATAAGATAGGGCTTGTTCTACCCTCAGGCGATTTTGCTCCGTCATCGACTGCAACACTTGTTTGTAAACGGCGTCGGGAAGACTTCGCAGAATATAGGCGAGATCGTCGGTGTCCATGCTTGCTGTCGCTTTCGCGACTCGCTCAGGGCTCATGCTGCGGATCAGTGGGTCTTTGAGTTCTTCACTCAACTCATCGAGTATGTCGCCTATTTGTTCCTGATCGATGAGCTGCCACAGTACTTGTCTGGCATTTGGCGGTGATGATTCTAAGATCAGCGCGATATCTGAGGCGGCCATTTTTTGCAGCATATTACGCACGTGTACAAACATGCCGCTGCTAAGCGCTTGGTTTAACTGGTCAAGACTATGTCCGGTGTGATCGTTTTCTGCATTATCTACGGGCATTTGTCCTCCATTGTGCGGCAAATTGGTTTGAGATCTTGGTGTTAGGCTAGGATTTAGCGGTGACTAAGCGTCAGTCGATGACACAGATTAAGGCGGCTAAGGTAAGGCCAGCGCAATGACCGCTAGTGTAATCGCCAGTAGCTTGTATCGTCGAGCGACAAATGTTTTGCCATGTCTGAATGACAAGTTTTTTAAACTAGACATGAAGTGAAACTAACGATGAAGTGCTTAGTGTGAAGTGAAACTAACAGGCTTCGTCAAACTTAGCGTCGATTAAGGCACAAATGGCATCGAGAGCCGGCTCTGCATCTGGGCCTTCGGCGATCAGCTTAATGGTTTTACCCATACCAGTTTCAAGCATCAGCAAGCCAAGCACACTGGCGGCCGATGCTTGTTTATCGCCTTGGATTAAGGTGATGGTCGCATCAAACTCGGAAGCCAGTACCACCAACTTAGTGGCGGCACGGGCATGTAAACCGAGCTTATTACAGATAGTTATCTGACGTTCAAGCTTTGGCATTGTTGAGCTCTCGATGACGGGCATACACTTTATGTTTACCGTTACTAAAGCGTTTGGCCAATTGCTCTGCGACGTAAACCGATCTGTGCTGTCCACCTGTGCAGCCAATGGCCACAGTTAAATAACTGCGATTGTTACGCTCAAGGTGCGGCAGCCAAGTCTCCAGTAAATTTTCGATTTGCCAGATGAACTTATTGACCAGTGGTTGGCGATTTAAGAACTCAGCTACGGGTTCATCTAAACCAGTCAATGGCCGCAGCGCCAGCTCCCAGTGGGGATTAGGTAGAAAGCGTACATCGAACATAAAGTCGGCTTCGGTGGGCATTCCGTGCTTAAAGCCAAAGGACTCGAAGTTGATCACGAGTTCTTTATCGACACTACCAAGGAGAATTTGTCGGACTTGGTCGCTTAAATCATAGATATTCAAATTCGACGTATCTATGTAGTGATCGACCAGTTTTGACATAGGCTCGAGCAGTTTCCCCTCCAGCTTTATCGCTTCTTGCAAAGAGACTCGGCTCTTCGACAAAGGATGCAAACGGCGGGTTTCGCTGTAACGCTTGAGCAGAATTTTATCGCTGGAGTTAAGGAAGAAGCTCGTTAACTCAGTATCTGGAGGTAGGCTAGCGAGTTGTTTTACTAAGACCTTATCCTGCTCAGGCATGTTACGCACGTCGACACTGATGGCGACGAGATCGTTACTGCCTTTGAGTTGCTCAAGCAAACTGCCAATCAATGGCAAGGGAAGGTTATCGACACAATAATAGCCGAGATCTTCGAGTACCCTAAGGGCGACAGATTTGCCTGAGCCTGAGCGGCCCGACACTATGACCAGTTTCATCCAGTGATTACCTGATAGAGTTCCGTTTCATCATGCGTCTTGCGTAATTGCTTTAATATTTGCTTGTCGCTCAGCTTTTCGGCCATGCAAGACAAGGTACTTAAGTGCTGCTGACATTGGTCTGCAGGCACCAGTAGTGCAAATAAAATATCAACAGGTTGCTTATCGATAGCATCAAATGCTATCGGCTCTTCACACTTAATGAGTATGGCAATGGGCTGATCTATATCGGCTAGTCGACCATGTGGAATGGCGATGCCGTTACCTATACCTGTGCTCCCCATCTTTTCGCGCGCCACTAGGCTTTCGAATATCTCTTGAGATGAGAGGGTCGGGTACTGGGCAGCGACTAAGTCGCTGATGAGTTCCAGTACCTTTTTCTTGCTGCCCGGAGTGGCGCAGGTAGTGCACTCCGGCCGCAGTATGGTACAAAGTTCCATTATTAGTGTTTTGTTAACTTCTCTTTGTGTTTAATAACCTGACGGTCAAGCTTGTCAATCAGGGCGTCTATAGCGGCATACATGTCAGCATGCTCTGAAGTAGCAAAAACTTCACCACCTATGAGGTTTATTCTCGCTTCGGCAATCTGTTGCATTTTCTCAACATTGAGCACAACGTGCACATTATTGATCTGTTCGAAATGGCGTTCAAGTTTTGAAAACTTTTCTTCTACATATGCACGTAACGATTCGGTAATTTCGATATGGTGCCCACTTAGGTTTATTTGCATAGAAACGTCCTCCGATATCCACTGTAGGTTATAAACTTTTACGCTGATTAGAAGGTGGAATAAGCATAGCCTCTCGGTACTTCGCAATGGTTCTGCGGGCTACGTTGATCCCTTGTTCTGCCAGAAGTTGAGCCATCTTACTATCGCTTAATGGTTTTTTCTGGTTTTCCGCTGCCACCAGTTTCTTTATAAAGGCTCTGATTGCTGTGGATGAGCACTCACCACCATCGTCAGTCCCGACGTGGCTAGAGAAGAAGTATTTTAGTTCAAAAAGTCCCTTAGGGGTATGCATGTATTTTTGAGTTGTGACCCGTGAGATGGTGGACTCATGCATTTCTACCGCTTCAGCAATATCGTTAAGCACCATAGGCTTCATGGCTTCTTCACCATACTCAAAGAAACCTTGCTGATATTGCACTATGCAATTAGCAACTTTAAGCAAAGTGTCGTTACGGCTTTCTAGACTCTTAATAAACCATTTAGCCTCTTGCAGATGGCCGCGAATAAATTGGCTATCGGCTTGGTTTTTTGTGCTGCGTGCCATAGAAGCATAATGTTGATTTACATTGATTTTGGGCATGCAGTCAGGATTAAGCTCAACGACCCAGCGGCCATTTTTCTTCGACACAGACACATCTGGGATAACGTATTCGTCATTATTGGGCGTGATCAACAAACCTGGGCGAGGATTGAGGGTTTGGATGAGTGCTATACCATCCCTTAATTCATCTTCTTTTAATTTAGTCTTACGCATCAACAACCTAAAATCACGGGCGGCGATCAGATCTAAATGATCTTTGATCAGCATACGGGCGTTTTCTAGGTTGGGAGTATCAGCGGCGAAATGCGACAGTTGGATCAGCAGGCATTCACTTAAATCGCGGGCGGCAACGCCTATGGGATCAAAATGCTGAATGCGCTTGAGTACGGCTTCGACTTCGTCAAGCTCAACTTCAGGATTGCCCATGGCTTCGAGAATTTCTTCAGTGCTTTGGGTGAGATAGCCCTGATCGTCGATTGCATCAATAATGGCGGTGGCAATGGCTAAATCGGTTTCAGAAAACGGTGTGAGGTTTTTTTGCCATTCTAAGTGTTCGTACAAACCTTCACTGGTCTCGCCTTGGAAGGGCATATCGTCTTCACGACTGCCGCCGGGGCCTGAGTTTGGGGAGGCGGTAAACACTTCATCCCATGTGGTGTCCATGGGGAGCTCATCGGGCATGGATTCTTTGGTTAGCGACTCTGCCGTGTCTATGGTGGAGCTGTCTTTTTCTGGTGGCAGAGTGCTAGATTCACTGAAATCCGTATCGGATAGCGTTTGGTTTACAGGGGTTTTAGTGGCGTCGAATTGATCCTCTTCCAGCTCGAGAAGGGGATTAGAATCTAATGCTTGCTGGATCTCTTGCTGCAGTTCTAATGACGACAGTTGCAACAGACGTATGGCCTGTTGTAATTGTGGCGTCATGGTTAACTGTTGACCCAGTTTGAGCTGGAGTGACGCTTTCATGTTACCGCTGATCCCTACGTTATTATTGTTGGATGAGGTCGCTTATTATTATCTTGAGTGAAGCCCAATGGCGGTATAAATTGCCTCCATTGGCTTCGCTCGATTAACTATAGCCTGAATTGTTCACCTAAGTACACAGCCCTAACTTGCTGATTGTCTAAGATCTCTGCTGGAGTTCCTTCGGCAATCAGGTTTCCGTGACTCACAATATAAGCATGTTCACATACATCTAATGTCTCGCGGACATTATGGTCTGTGATCAGTACGCCAAGGCCGCGACTTTTGAGTTGTTCGATAATCTTCTTGATGTCGATAACCGAAATAGGATCGACGCCGGCAAACGGTTCATCGAGCAAAATGAACTTAGGATTAGCGGCTAAAGCCCGCGCAATTTCGACGCGACGACGTTCGCCACCCGACAATGACATGCCTTGGCTGTCACGGATGTGGGTGATATGAAACTCTTCGAGCAGATGTTCTAGTTCTTCTTCTCGTTCTTCGTTTTTAAGTTCTTTACGAGTTTGCAGTACGGCCATGATGTTGTCATGAACAGTTAGCTTACGAAAGATACTGGCTTCTTGCGGTAAGTAACCTATGCCTTTGCGGGCACGCAGATGCATAGGATCTGCGGTTAAATCATCATCGTCGATAAAGATATGTCCCTTATCGCTCTTCACTAGCCCGACAACCATGTAAAAGGTCGTGGTTTTACCTGCACCGTTTGGACCGAGTAGGCCAACGACTTGACCGGTTTTTACCGTCAGACTGACGTCTTTAACCACTTGGCGACTCTTGTAACTTTTCGCCAGATTTTGTGCTCTTAAGGTGATTTGGGTCATTTAGAGTCCTGCTTTTTTACAGGTTTATCCGCCGGAGCGTCTGATTTAGCATCATCTTGATAGTTTTCAGGCTGAATAATAGTGATTACGCGATCGTCACCACTGCCAGTACTCTCGGCCATCAATTTCTGTTGAATCATGTTATAGCGGATTAAATTGCCTGTAACTTGGCTACCTGCTTGATCTAATGACGCCATACCTTTCAGAGTTAAGGTGCGGCTTGCCATATCGTAACGAATTTCTTTCGCGCTAGCCGATGCAGGACGGCCATCGTCTAATATCTGGCTATACGTAGCAGGGTTGCCTGTGGCGACTAAAGTTTTGCTATTTTCACCTTCAGCGGAAAATGCACGCAGTTCATTTGCTTGGATTTTTATTGAGCCTTGGGTAACTTCCACCGGACCAAA
The DNA here is from genome assembly GCF_019345615.1 of Shewanella sp. NKUCC01_JLK. Lineage (NCBI taxonomy): Bacteria > Pseudomonadati > Pseudomonadota > Gammaproteobacteria > Alteromonadales > Shewanellaceae > Shewanella > Shewanella sp. NKUCC01_JLK. The sequence goes on from NZ_JAHKRD010000020.1 coordinate 19,055, forward strand.
GAAGATAATCTGGTTGTTTTTGATATCCGCAGTTTGGCTCACAGCTTTAATTTTGACTTCTTGCTTTAAGTCGCCCACTTTCGCGAAAGCACTCATGCTCATAATTAGCATTAGGCTGGCAAGTAATACGTTATTTTGCTTCATATGTTCCTACTACCTGACTGGTCAATTGCACTTCTTGCGCGTTGAGGTCGGCATAAAGGCCTTGGCCTTGAATATTAAAATCTTTCCCTGTGACGTAAATGGTACGGTCAGAGGTCATTATCATAGTGTTGAGATCGAGTTCCAGATAACTGGTGGACAAGGTCTGAATCGGTTCTTCTGGGCTAATGGCATCGATAATAACATTATTTTCTAATACAACCTTGCCAGTTTCCTTGTTTAGCTTGCCCTGATCTGCCCTGAGCTGCCATTGTGCTTTACCTTGGTCTGGATAAACAAGATAAACAGGTTGAGTAAAGAAAGTTTGATTCGTTGAATCATAATGTTCCATGTGTTTCGCCGTCACACGGCTATTCACTAGTCCTTGCTCATTGAACTCAACACTGCGCAGATCTTCAACGATGAAATCTGGGGTATTTTGATCTTTTACTCTGTTATCGGAATCACCGCTGTGTTTGTTCTGGACCTGCCAGTAAAGCGCTAGTGCAGTTCCAAAAAAAGCGATAATTGCGAGTGTCACACGACTCATATACTCATTCCATGGGCCGAAGTGAATTTATTTTGACTTAGGAGTAACAGATCTGTGAGTTCACGCAGTGCACCGTGGCCACCATTGAGCGTAGTCACAAAATGGGCGTGTTGGCGTACATAGGGGTGACCGTCAGCAACACTGACCGCTAAACCGACGACATTCATCACGGGGAGATCGACAATATCATCACCGATATAAGCCACTTCTTCTGGGGTGACACCATAAAGTGCGAGCAATGCTTCATAGGGCTCGAACTTATTGTCTACGCCTTGGTAAATATGGGTAACACCAAGGGCTGTCATACGGTTTTCAACGATTTTGGATTGACGTCCTGTGATCACGGCGAGGTTGAAACCGCTGGTGAGGAGTGAGCGCACGCCATAACCGTCACGGGTATGGAAGGCTTTGAGCTCTTCGCCGCTATTGCTCAAGTAAATACGGCCGTCGGAAAACACCCCATCGACGTCACAGATTAACAGTTTAATCTTTTGCGCGCGTTGCCACACATCATCACTGATTGGGCCGTAAAATCCTTGCTGTGGCATTAAATGACTCCTGCTTTTACCATATCGAGCATGTTAAGAGCGCCAATAGGATGGCGATCTTTATCGATAACAATTAATCCGTTGATATTTTTTGAGTCCATCACTTGCAGTGCTTGGGCGGCCAACACATTATCTGTGATCGTGACGCAGTTACGGGTCATCACATCGGCAATGGGCGTCGTGCGTAAATTCACTTCGGCATCGATAACGCGGCGTAAATCACCATCGGTGAAGATACCAACCAGCTTGCGCTGATCATCGATAATCGCCGTCATGCCTAAGCCTTTCTTGGAGATTTCGTACAGGGCTTCTGTGATGCAAATATCGTGGTTGACGAGCGGTAAGTCATCACCGCTGTGCATCACATCACTGACTTTTAACAGCAACTTACGTCCTAATGCACCGCCGGGATGGGACATAGCAAAATCATCACGGGTAAAGCCTTTTGCTTGCAGCAGCGCAATGGCGATGGCATCGCCCATCACTAAGGTTGCTGTGGTACTTGAGGTGGGGGCAAGTCCAAGTGGGCAAGCCTCTTCTGGGACTTCGATACATAAATGCACTTTAGATAATCGCGCCATATTCGATTCGGGTTTACCTGTTACCGCGATAACGGGCACGCCCATACGTTGGATGACCGGCATTAAGGTGAGGATTTCGCTCGACTCACCGGAATTTGAAATCGCTAAAATCACATCGTTATCGGCTAATACACCCAGATCGCCGTGGCTGGCTTCACCCGGATGCACAAAAAATGCGGGCGTTCCTGTGCTGGCGAGGGTGGCAGAAATCTTATTGCCGATATGGCCCGATTTGCCCATTCCCATGACAATCACTTTGCCTGTGCAGTTGAGGATCAACTCGCAAGCTTCTGCAAATTCAGCCGAATCAACATATTGATAAAGATTGTCTAGGGCTGACTTTTCAATGTCGATAACTTTACAACCCCATTGGCGCAGTTGTGATTTGTCTACCATGTCTATCTCTCTTTTTGCATTGTCTTTGTCGCCCCATTGATGGGATTGGAATAGCACAATTTGGTACGCGATAAAGATGATATGTAATAGGCTTTCTGCCAAGTATTAGTTTGTTTTCAGACAATTTAGCTTATGTCTTGCTGTGGTTAATTACCGAAAACAGCAAAACAATTGCGGCAGGCTAGAGCGATTGATCCGACTCGTCAAGTTCAGCTGCGTTAGCTATTCACGCACAATAACGTGTTTAGCGGCAGAAGGTCTTGAGCAATATCATCGTCTTTGTCGTTTATTTCAATGGATTTATTCCATATCGCAGCGGGTATTACCCTATGGGATGCCTCTATTGCGCAATTGCGTATCGACTCTCCCCGATAAAAGTGGGCAAAGAGTGAGCTAAGTGCGAACGAATTAGCCAATACTGCCAATTCTGCAACCAGGTTGAAAACATTAAGTAACATTTTACCTGTGCAGAGTGAAAACTTAGGGCGCATTTTCGCTGTAAATGAGGCAAATTGAAAGTATCGCAGGGCGATAGTGTCGATTCGGTTGTAGGTTAAAGCGCAATTACGTACAATTTGCGGCTCTTCGATTGGTCAGTCTCGGAAGACTAGGATCACCTCATTTGCAAATGTCGGAATCAAGCATGACTCAAGAACAAACGCCGTTGGTTGAGATCCGTAATTTGGGGTTTAGCCGCGGTCAGCGTGTGATATATGAAGATATTAGCCTGTCCATTCCAAGGGGCAAGGTGACGGCGATCATGGGGCCGAGCGGCATAGGCAAAACGACCCTGTTGAAATTGATTGGCGGCCAATTAACGCCTGACCATGGACAAGTTTTATTCGACGGTCACGATATCCATGGCGTGAGTCGTAATGAATTATTTAGTCTGCGTAAGCGGATGAGCATGCTGTTTCAGAGTGGCGCGCTGTTTACCGACATTAATGTGTTCGATAACGTGGCGTTTGCGCTGCGTGAACATTCTGGACTGCCTGAAGACATTATTCGCACTATCGTGTTGATGAAACTTGAAGCCGTAGGTTTACGTGGTGCCGCTCAGATGATGCCGAGCGAATTGTCCGGTGGTATGCAACGCCGCGCCGCATTAGCTAGAGCCATAGCGCTTGAACCTGAAATGGTGATGTACGATGAGCCTTTTGCAGGGCAAGACCCAATATCGATGGGTGTGTTAGTAAAGCTTATTCGTGAGTTATCCGATGCGCTGAATCTGACTTCAATTGTAGTGTCCCACGATGTGGATGAAGTGCTTGGCATTGCCGATTATGTATATGTGGTGGCTGACAAAAAAGTCATCGCCCACGGTACCCCTGAAGAATTAAAGTACGCTGATAATCCGCAGCTGAAACAGTTTATTCAAGGTGCTCCGGACGGCCCTGTGCCGTTCCATTATCCGGCAAATGATTACCAGCAAGAATTAATGGCAAAAGGAGTTGGCAAGTGAAGTTAATCGACAGTATTGCCGACTTAGGCCGCAGCGCGATTGAGCTAGTGCTCGGTTTTGGCCGTGCAGGCCTTATGCTGTGGGGCGCGATTTTTCGCTGGCCACGCGTGCGTAAAGGTTTTCCATTATTAGTGCGCCAGATTTATGTGGTCGGTGTGCAATCCATGGTGATTATTTTAGTCTCAGGACTCTTTATCGGCATGGTGCTCGCACTGCAAGGCTACAACATCTTAGTTGGTTTTGGCACCGAAGAAAGCTTAGGTCCTATGGTGGCGCTCAGTTTACTGCGTGAGTTAGGGCCAGTTGTTACCGCGTTATTGTTTGCGGGACGGGCGGGTTCAGCATTAACTGCTGAAATTGGTTTAATGAAAAGTACTGAGCAGCTTTCCAGTTTAGAAATGATGGCGATTGACCCATTAAGGCAGATTATTGCACCGCGCTTTTGGGCTGGAGTGATCAGTATGCCATTGCTGGCGTTGATGTTTACCGCTGTAGGTATTTATGGCGGGCACCTTGTTGGCGTGGAATGGAAGGGAATCGACAGCGGGGCGTTTTGGTCGATTCTGCAGGCGTCGGTCGAATGGCGTCAGGACATAGTTAACTGCTTGATCAAAAGTGGTGTGTTTGCCGTAGTGGTCACTTGGATTGCGTTATATCGCGGTTATCAAGTGATCCCAAATCCGGAAGGCATCAGCCGTGCAACGACCCAGACTGTCGTTCAGTCGAGCCTCGCTGTATTGGCATTGGATTTTTTACTGACAGCCCTGATGTTTGGCCGCTAACGGAACACTGCGGATTTCGACACAGGTTAGATGGATTAACAGAGTGGTAGCTGAACATGTTGACACGAAAAATTGAATTATTAGTGGGTGTGTTTCTTTTAACAGGATTGGCCGCTTTTTTGGTCTTAGTCTTTAACGTCGCCAATATTGAAGTAAAAAGCAGCGATAGCACTTATACCATACAAGCCAATTTTACCAACATTGGTGGTTTGAAGGTGCGTTCGCCAGTCAAGGTTGGCGGTGTTGTCGTTGGCCGAGTGAGCAGCATAGATTTAGACCCAGTTAAGTTAGTGGCTGTGGTCACGTTAGTGATGGACAAGCGTTACGATAAATTCCCTGAAACCAGTAGTTTAGCCATTTTGACTTCGGGTTTGTTGGGCGAACAATTCTTAGGGTTAACACCGGGTTTTGTCGACGATGATGTCAGTATGCTGAAAGACGGCGATAAGATTGACGACACTCGCTCGGCATTAGTGTTGGAGGAGCTGATTGGTCAGTTCTTATATAGTATGGGTTCGAAGGATAAATAGGGGTTACCGCTATGTTTAAAAACTTATCTCGTTTTTTATTGCCGTTAGTGATGGTTTTAGGGGCAACGAGCGCAGTCGCCGCTGATGTGGTTGTCGATACGACAGATCCGTATGCCATGGTGAAAGCCGTTGCCAATAAAACCTTCGATCGTTTTCACAAAGATAAAGCATTAATCGACGCAAATTCAGACCATTTAAAGGTGATTGTTCGTGAAGAACTCATGCCTTATGTCGATTATAAATACGCTTCTTATAAGGTATTAGGCCAATATCTTAAGGATTCAACCGAAGAGCAACGCAATCGTTTCGTCAATGCTTTTGAAGGTTATTTAATCTCTACTTATGCTCAAGCCTTTACTGAATATACTAATCAAAAAGTGGAATTCTCACCTGGGATTGATTTCAGCAAAGAGAAAATGGTCGATGTAAACGTGCAGATCATCGAAGCCGGTCGCCCACCGATTAAACTGTTGTTTAAGGCGCGCCGTTTAAAGGATGACTCATGGAAGGCATTTGATTTAGTTGCCGAAGGTGTGAGCTTACTGTCTTCTAAGCAGTCGGAAATCTCTAATCTAATTCGCCAACAGGGTATCGATCCCGTGATTAAGATGCTCGAAGATCGCACTAAAGAGAAAGTGGTCATGAAGGCTAAGTCTGGGAAGTCACAGTCGTGATTGAATTTGTGCAACAGGGGACAGTTTGTCATCTCAAAGGGCGCATAACCCAAGCCGATGTCATTACACTTTGGCCACAGCGGCAACAACTGCTAAATGAGTCAACCCAGATATTGTCTCTGTCTGGGCTCGAATACAGTGATAGCGCTGGCATGGCATTTTTGCTGGCGTTAGTGCGTGAACATCGCAGCCAACTTGTATTGAGTTCTGCTTCACCACAACTTAAAAAACTAATTGATTTATATGATTTAGATGCCTTCTTTACCGAAGAAGCGCATTGAGAATAGGGTAATAGATTTCATGGAATGCAGCTTAATCGAACAGATTTTACGTGATGCGTTAGGGCTTGAAGAAGTTCACGCTAGCTCGGATGGTAGCCATTATAAAGTGATCGCCGTAGGTGAATGCTTCGATGGTATGAGCCGAGTCAAACAACAACAAGCCATTTATGCACCGTTGACGGCACACATTGCCAGCGGTGAATTACATGCATTAACGATCAAAACTTTCACGCCGACTCAATGGAAACGCGAAAAAGTTTTCAACATGCCTAGCTAGTGAGGAAAAGTGGATAAACTAACAATTCAGGCAAGCCCCCCGCTTGCCGGTGATGTGATTATTTCGGGTGCTAAAAATGCAGCTTTGCCTATTTTGATGGCGGGTGTATTGGCTGAAACCGATTTTGTGGTTTCTAACGTGCCGAATCTTCGCGATGTGAGTACGAGCTGTAAGTTATTACGCTGTCTCGGCGCTGAAGTGACTGAACTCGGTGACGGACAGATCCGCATTTCTACCACTAATCTGAATGAGTTTTGCGCTCCCTATGATCTAGTGAAAACCATGCGTGCTTCTATCTTGATCTTAGGGCCGTTATTGGCTCGTTATGGTACCGCAGACGTGTCATTGCCTGGCGGCTGTGCCATTGGCGCAAGACCGGTGAACTTGCACTTACATGGCCTCGAAATGATGGGCGCCAAGATTGAAGTGAAAGAAGGTTATATCAAGGCCCGTGTTGATGGTCGTCTTAAAGGCGCACATATCTTTATGGACATGGTGAGTGTTGGTGCTACCGAAAACTTACTGATGGCCGCAGCATTGGCCGATGGCGAAACCGTGATTGAAAACGCGGCCCGCGAACCTGAAGTGATCGATCTCGCTAATTGCTTAATTGCCATGGGAGCAAAAATCACTGGTGTAGGCAGTGCGACACTGCGTATTCAAGGGGTTGAGCGTTTACAGGGCTGCAATTACCGAGTTATGCCAGATCGTATCGAGACTGGTTCCTTCCTCGTTGCTGCCGCGGTGACCCGTGGTCGTATTCGTTGTTTAAAAGCCGATCCTGCTTCACTGGAGTCGGTTATTGCAAAACTTGAAGATGCAGGCGCGACGATTACTACCGGCGAAGATTGGATTGAGCTCGATATGCAGGGTAAACGTCCGAAGGCGGTGAATATCAAGACGGCACCTTATCCTGGTTTCCCAACCGATATGCAGGCGCAGTTTTGTGTACTCAATGCCTTAGCGCAAGGCACGGCAACCATAACTGAGACTATCTTCGAAAATCGTTTTATGCATGTGCCTGAACTTATCCGTATGGGCGCTACCATGGAGCTTGAAGGTAATACCTGCATCATTCAAGGGATTGAATCTTTAAGTGGTGCTCAGGTAATGGCGACGGATTTACGTGCGTCAGCGAGTCTAGTGATTGCGGGCTTAGTGGCCGATGGTAAGACGATTGTCGATCGTATCTATCACTTAGATCGTGGCTATGAGCATATTGAGAATAAGTTTCAAGGTTTAGGCGCACAGGTTGTGCGTATTCAGTGATCTGTTACTGACTTAAGCTAATTTTGAATCATTAAAAAACCAGCTAAAAGCTGGTTTTTTGTTTTCTGCATTTGAGCGCGTAATACTGAGTGACACTCTAGTTATCGATCACAATCTTCTCATCGATAATCACAGGTAACTCTTGTTGTTTACCTTGGCGTATCACAGTCATCATCACTTTCTTACCCGGTGTGGTTTCAGCGATGCGGTCCATTAGCATCTCAACGCCTGGCACATCTTCACCATCGTATTTAATAATCACATCCCTTGGCATTAGCAGGGCACGGGCCGCAGGGCCATTAGGATCGACACCCGTAACGAGCACACCTTTTAGATCGGGTAGATTAAGGATTTGTGCCACTACAGGATTAATCGGCTCGCCAGAAATCCCTAAGGCACCACGGATCACGCGGCCGTTTTTAATCAACTTACCCATAATGCTGTGGGCTAATTTAATCGGGATAGCGAAGTTAATCCCGTGGCCGCCGCCTTCTTCACCCACTTGGAATGCTGCGGTATTGATACCAATAAGGCTGCCGTTAGTGTCAATGAGTGCGCCACCCGAGTTACCCGCATTAATCGCTGCATCGGTTTGTAGGAAGTCTAAGTAACCTGAACTTAAGCCGTTACGCCCCGTGGCACTGATGATGCCTTGGGTAATGGTCTGGCCTAAATTGTAGGGATTACCAATAGCGAGTACGACATCACCGACTTGAGGCGGACTGTCGAGATTAACGGGGACAATTGGTAAGTTATCGCCTTCAATTTTAAGTACCGATAAATCGGTTTCAGGATCGAAACCAACCACTTCAGAGGTAAATTTGCGTCCATCTTGCAGGGCGACAACAATCTCATCGGCCTTCTTAATGACATGATAATTAGTGAGAATATAACCTTCTTTACTCATTATCACCCCAGAACCTAGACCTTGAAGTGAGCCTGAATTAAGCGGGCGATTCTGATCTATGCTGAGGCTATAAATATTCACAACGGCAGGAGCTGCACGGCGTACCGCCTTGGCAAAGGATAGCTCGACTGTGTTGTTGGCACGGGTTTGTAGCAGACTACTACCGAGGGATTGGTTATCGAAATAACGTGTCACCAATAAAAACATGGCCGCCATGATAAGGCCGAAAAGGGTGGCTTTACCGAGATATAACAGAGTGTCTTTTATAGTCATGGCAGGATGGATCTAGAAAAAGGTGAGTTAGATTAACATGTTTAATCGATGTAAGCATAGGGAACCTAAGCTCCCTATGCTTATCTATGGCAGAAAAAATGGCCTATTTTGTCGATTAACGTAGGACTAAATACAACATGCTCTTATCACGCATTATCTTCAGTGCAACGGCACCTTCTTGATCTTTAAGTTGTGCTTTCAGTGTCTTAAGATCTTTAATCGCAGTACGGTTAATACCGACAATCACATCTCCTTTTTGTAAGCCACTCATGGCCGCGGGTGAGCCTTGTGCGACATCGGTAATTTCAATGCCCTTAGATGAGTTTTCTAAGGACGCACCTTGCAGCATAGGATGCACGGCACCAGCCGCTGTTTCACTGGTTTGGCTCGCTTCACCTAAGGTCACTTTAACTGTTTTCTTATCACCGTCACGGATGAGTCCTAACTCAACGTTAGCACCTGCACCCATAGTGGCGACTTTAGCCCGCAGTTCTTGGAATGACTTAATACCACGGCCATCAACGCTGATGATAATATCACCTGCTTTTATACCGGCCTTCTCTGCGGCACTGCCCTTGGCTACTTCATTCACGAAGCCACCGTGTTGAGTGTCTAAACCGAAACCTTGGGCGAGTTGGCTATCGAGATCACGTCCCGAAATACCTAATACACCGCGGCGTACTTCTCCGTGTTCGGCAATTTGTGCCACGAGGTTTTTCACCATATTAGCAGGGATGGCAAAGCCAATACCGACGTTACCGCCGCCCGGTGCTACGATTGCGGTGTTAATCCCAATTAACTCGCCGTTAAGATTGACGAGTGCGCCACCCGAGTTACCACTGTTAATCGCGGCATCGGTTTGAATAAAGTTTTCCAGCATTTCAATGCCTAAGCCGCTACGGCCTAAAGCACTAACAATGCCCGAGGTGACGGTTTGACCTAAACCGAAGGGGTTACCAATGGCAACGGCAAAGTCACCTACGCGTAAATCATCGGAATCAGAGGCTTTGATTGCGATGAGATTTTTCGCTTCAATTTGCAATAATGCGATATCTGACTCTGAGTCAGTACCAATCAGTTTTGCTTTTACTTCACGGCCGTCGTGAAGACCAACTTGAATATCATCAGCACCGTCAATCACATGGTTGTTCGTGACGATATAGCCTTTTTCTGCGTCAATAATGACGCCTGAGCCTAAGCCTCTAAAAGGACGTTCTTGCACTTGCTCTTGTGGCGCATTAGGGCCGAAAAAGTAACGGAAAACATCAGGTACTCTTTGCTTAGAAACATGAGTCCCCGTTACCGCTACTGATACGACTGCGGGCGTCGTACGCTCAAGCATAGGCGCAAGACTTGGAATGGATTGTCCCTCAACCGTCTGTGGAATGGCGGCCTGTGAGACGACAGGCATTATAGTCAGGGTCGCGGCTAACATTGCGGCTGAAAGTACAGATAATTTTGTTTTCATCTATTCATAACTCCAAATAAGGGTTGAAAGATCTGGATGTAATGCATCAGCAATCGTGCGAGTGCCAGATCAAATCTGTATCGGTACCGGCTATTTGCCTAGGTAATCACTCTGACTCGCACCTTATTGAAAAAGTTCATTATATTAATAAATGTTAATTTTTTTAGCCTATTTTATCGGCTGTTTTATACTTGTTGCCGAACAGAAATCTGTGGGTGAGATTAGGATTTTTCAAGCCCTAATATCAGCAGATTTTGCCGATTAAAATGACCTACAGCATAGATGCTTATTAGACGTTTGTATGCAGTTTAGCGTTAAGGTAAAAGTCGTATTCTGCATTAATATATCCTGCGTCATATTGGCCGTGCTAATATCGTCACAGTTTTAATAAAGGACATAAGAGAATTTAAACGTGCCTCAGTTAAGCCCTTGGCAGCATTATCAAAAAGATCTTACTCGTGATGGTTTTTCCCATGATCCGGCTCAAGAAATTGCCGTTAAGGCGTTACAACGCGTCTATGAAGACTTAACTACGGCAGAAGAACCGAGTTCTATTGTGGGGAAATTGTTTAGCGCATTAGGCTTAAAATCGGCACCAGCATCACCTAAAGGTCTGTATCTTTGGGGCGGAGTTGGGCGCGGTAAAACCTACCTGATGGATACCTTTTTTGATGCCTTGCCTGGTGAACAAAAATTGCGGGCTCACTTCCATCGCTTTATGCATCAATTGCATTTAGATTTGGATGAGTTAAAAGGCGTTCGCGATCCTTTGTTGGTGATTGCGAAAAAGATGGCTGCGAAATATCGCGTTATCTGTTTCGATGAATTCTTTGTCTCTGATATTACCGATGCCATGCTATTAGGTACGCTGTTTCAAGCGTTATTTAAAGAAGGCGTTGTGCTGGTTGCAACTTCGAATATTATCCCCGACGACTTATATAAAAATGGCTTACAGCGCGCACGTTTCTTACCTGCGATAGCCCTAATTAATCAACATTGTGAAGTGCTCAATGTGGATTCTGGCATTGACTATCGATTGCGTACCCTTGAGCAAGCAGAGATTTATCATCATCCATTAGATGCACAAGCTGATGCCAATCTGATACGTTATTTTAGCCAGTTAGCGCCTGAGTCTGAGGTGCTTACTGCTGACATCGAAATAGAAGGCCGCAGTATTAGTATTCGGCAGCAGGCGCAGGGCGTATTGTTGGCCGATTTTAGAGCGCTCTGTGATGGTCCACGAAGCCAGCGTGATTACATGGAACTTGCGCGGATTTATCACACTGTCCTCGTGAGTGGCATAGAACAAATGGGCGCCTTTTTGACTGGCGATGACATCGCCAGACGTTTTTTAGCTATGGTCGACGAATTTTACGAGCGCAATGTAAAGCTGATTGTATCGGCTCAAGTGCCACTCGAAGATATTTATGCCGATGGTTTGCTTAACTTCGAATTTAGGCGTTGCCGTTCACGCTTAATTGAGATGCAATCCCACGATTATTTAAAAACCGAACACCTGCCGTAACCCAGTAGTGTAAGAGTTTTGCATTAGCTGCGGCCTTAAATCACCAGAGGCTTGTTAATCCTTAGGATGACAAGTCCAATTGGTCGATATTTTATAATTTTTATCAAAATATCAGGTGATTTTTAACTCAGCTTTGTCTATACTCCGCCACCTGCCCACGTTACTCCGCCAATTGGGCGGAAGTTGTAAGCCGAAGTCGGTGCTCGAAGGGGTACTAAAAAGGCAATTTTGTGTTGTTTGCAAATGCAGACAGCATGTGAGACAGAAAATTAACTTTGGGTTTTTGTAATAATGAAGACTTTTACTGCTACACCAGAAACTGTAACTCGTGACTGGTTCGTCGTCGACGCAGACGGCAAAACTTTAGGTCGTATCGCTACTGAAATCGCTGTCCGTTTACGCGGTAAGCATAAGCCAGAATACACTCCACACGTTGATACCGGTGATTACATCATCGTTGTTAATGCTGAAAAAGTGACTGTTACTGGTAACAAAGCGAAAGGCAAAACGTACTACTCGCATTCAGGCTTCCCTGGTGGCATTAAGCAAATCAGCTTTGAAAAGCTGCAAGCGCAAAAGCCAGAAATGATCATCGAGAAAGCAGTTAAGGGTATGTTACCAAAAGGTCCTCTGGGCCGTGCCATGTTCCGTAAACTGAAAGTTTACGCTGGCGCAGAACATAACCACACTGCACAACAACCTCAAGTTCTTGATATCTAAACGGGATTAAGCAAATGGCTGCAACTCAGTACTACGGCACTGGCCGTCGCAAAACCTCTACAGCTCGCGTTTTCGCTAAAGCAGGTAGTGGCAACATCGTTGTAAATCAACGTCCTTTGGATCAGTATTTTGGTCGTGAAACTGCTCGTATGGTTGTTCGTCAACCTTTAGAGTTAGTTGAAATGACTGACAAGCTGGACATCTATGTAACTGTTAAAGGCGGTGGTATCACTGGCCAAGCAGGCGCAATCCGTCACGGTATTACCCGTGCTCTGATGCAATTAGATGAAGCACTGCGTCCATCACTTCGTTCTGCTGGTTTCGTTACCCGTGACGCTCGTAAAGTTGAGCGTAAGAAAGTGGGTCTACGTAAAGCACGTCGTAAGCCACAATTCTCTAAGCGTTAATTCGTTTTTGGAATATCAAAAAACCCAGCCTATGCTGGGTTTTTTATTGGCTAAAAATTGACGGTATAAGAAAACTCTTTGGTTGGAGTATGCTGATATACAATAAATTTATATTAAGCGAGTGAGTTTGAGGTAAGCATGACTTTTCAAATTTTTATGCTAGCAGTGGCACTTGTGTTGGTTTTGGAAGGCCTTGGGCCATTATTATTCCCAAATAAATGGCGTCGTTATTTAAATGAACTCTCCCATCAAAATCAGCAAGTTATCCAGCGACTTGGTGGGGCATTAGTCACTGCTGGAGTCGTGATTTGGGTTATTTTTGCGTAAAAAATAGCCTGCTTGCCCTTATTAACTAAGATCTGTTAAAATTCTTTTTTAACCGCAACCTTGCAGCAAATAATGGGCAAAAACGTAGTTGTTCTCGGCACCCAATGGGGTGACGAAGGAAAAGGTAAGATTGTCGACCTTCTAACAGAACAGGCAAAATATGTAGTGCGCTATCAAGGCGGCCACAATGCTGGTCATACCTTGGTTATCGACGGTGAAAAAACCGTTCTTCATCTGATCCCATCGGGTATCCTGCGCGATAATGTGAAATGCATTATTGGCAACGGTGTGGTGCTTGCACCTGACGCCCTGATGAAAGAGATCAACATGCTGAAAGATCGTGGAGTTCCTGTTGAGGAACGTCTGTTGATCTCTGAAGCGTGTCCGCTGATCCTTCCCTTCCATTGTGCCCTTGATATTGCCCGTGAAAAAGCGCGCGGTAATAAAGCTATTGGTACAACTGGCCGTGGTATTGGACCTGCGTATGAAGACAAGATCTCTCGTCGCGGTCTGCGAGTAGGCGACCTGTTCAATGCTGAACTGTTTGCTGAAAAGCTGAAAGAAGTTATGAAATATCATAACTTTATGCTGACAGAGTACTATCAAGTCGAAGCGGTTGATTACGAGCAAACGCTAGCAGATGCTTTGGCTATGGCCGATTATCTGAAGAGCATGTGTGTTGATGTGACTGAACTATTGGATACTGCACGTAAAGCCGGTGAGCCAATTCTGTTCGAAGGCGCTCAAGGTACATTACTCGACATTGACCACGGAACATACCCATTTGTAACCTCTTCAAATACCACTGCCGGTGGTGTTGCGACGGGTTCAGGTTTTGGTCCGCGTCACTTAGACTATGTCTTAGGTATCATGAAGGCTTACACCACTCGCGTAGGTGCAGGTCCATTCCCAACTGAACTATTATGTGAAGTCGGTGATCATTTAGGTACTAAAGGTCATGAGTTTGGTGCAACAACGGGTCGTAAGCGTCGTCCAGGTTGGTTGGATGCTGTAGCAATGCGCCGCGCAGTTCAAATCAACAGTGTTAGCGGCTTCTGCTTGACTAAGTTAGATGTACTTGATGGTCTGAAAGAAGTGAAGATTTGTGTCGGTTATCAGAATCCTGATGGCACTATCTCTAAAGTCACTCCGCTGGCCGCTGAAGGTTATGAACTGGTTACGCCGGTTTATGAAACTATGCCGGGTTGGAGCGAGTCGACTTTTGGCGCGACATCAATTGAGCAACTGCCTCAAGCAGCGATCAATTATATCAAGCGTCTTGAAGAGTTATTAGAAACACCAATCGACATTATCTCTACGGGTCCTGATCGTAACGAAACCATGATTTTGGTTAATCCGTTCAATTAAGATCTGTTAAGGCCGTGTTTCACGGCCTTTTTCTCTGCTTCTTTATGCCTTTCTCTGTTTTATTCTGCGGTTAGAAATTCAGCTCAAGCTCAAGAAATAGGTTATACTGCCGATGCAAGTATTCATCCTACTGTCATTGAGAGTCGTTATGCTACGTACAGCACTCGTTGCGCTACTGCCTTTAGTATCTTCAATGTGCTTTGCTGAAACGCAGGCGGTGGATATTTATAGTCAAGATCAATTGCTTGATTTGATCCGTAGCAATCAATACTTAGCGAAAGTGAAACGTGATGATTGCCAGTTAGTCCAAGACATTGAGGCGCGAGCCCAAGTCTTAAAACAGCCTTTATATCAATTCCTTTGGGGCGAAATGCTCAATCATGGAACGTGTGTGAAGGCTAACCCTGTGAAGGGTATTGCTTTGTTACGTGACTCGGCCGAACAAGGTAGCTCAGAAGCGATGTTAAAGCTTGCCGAGTATTATCAGAGTGGGAAATTTGTCATCCGCAATAAAGACAGAGCAGTGCATTATTTACTGCCTGCGGCTGCAAGTGGCAGTTTATCCGCTCGTATGATGTTAGTTCGTTTATTCGGTGAAGGTTATGGTAGTCCTAGGGATTACGAGATGGCCTATCACTGGTTATATAACGATGTATTTGCGGACGAGGCGACTAAGAATAAAGCCTTGTCTTTACTGCAGGTGTTAGCAGCTAAAATGCCCCCCAGTGCAGTGGCGCGGGCCCAGCAAGAACAGTTGCGAACCCGTTAAGTGGTCTCTTAATCTAGAGACACATTATTTGGATATTGAATGATCAAAGACCCTCATTTTGAGCGTGAACAGGATAAGTACGAAAACCCTATCCCAAGCCGTGAGTATATTCTCGATTACTTACGTTCTCAAAAATCACCTATCACTCGTGACAGCATTGCCGCGGCGTTAAACATCCAAGAGGAAGAACAACTTGAGGCCCTGCGCCGTCGCCTACGTGCGATGGAACGCGATGGCGAACTTGTGTTCACCCGTGGGCAGAGCTATGGCTTACCCGAGAAAATGGATCTGATCCCCGGCACAGTGCTCGGACACAGAGAAGGCTTCGGCTTTTTCAAACCCGATGAAGGCGGTGATGACTTATTTATTTCGAACCGCGACATGCTGATGTATTTCCACGGTGATAAAGTGCTGGCGCAAAAAGCAGGCACAGATCGTCGTGGTCGTCGCGAAGCACGTTTGG
The DNA here is from genome assembly GCF_019345615.1 of Shewanella sp. NKUCC01_JLK. NCBI lineage: Bacteria > Pseudomonadati > Pseudomonadota > Gammaproteobacteria > Alteromonadales > Shewanellaceae > Shewanella > Shewanella sp. NKUCC01_JLK. Next base: position 34,773 of record NZ_JAHKRD010000020.1, read on the forward strand.
TGCGTTTGATCCAGCCGCGCAGTGCTGCAATTGTTGGCCGTTATCATGTTGATAGCGGTATGGCATTTGTCATTGCCGATGATAAGCGTATAACCCAAGAAATCTTAGTCGCGAATGAAGATCGCAACGGCGCCCGTCAAGGCGATGTGGTTGTGGTTGAATTAACGCGTCGCCCAGGTCGTTTTGTTAAGGCTGCGGGTAAAGTGACTGAAGTGCTTGGTAAGCAAATGGCGCCGGGGATGGAAATCGAAATCGCCCTGCGTAACTATGACTTACCCCATACTTGGTCACCTGTGATCGAGAAGAAACTGCGCCGTATTCCCGATGAAGTAACCGACGCCGATAAAGTCGGTCGTGTGGATTTACGTCATCTGCCATTAGTGACTATCGACGGTGAAGACGCCCGCGATTTTGACGATGCCGTGTATGCGGAGAAAAAAGCCGGTGGCGGCTGGCGTTTATGGGTTGCGATTGCCGACGTCAGTTATTATGTGCGTACCGATTCTGCCTTGGATACCGAAGCGCGTGCCCGTGGTAACTCTGTGTATTTCCCATCGCAAGTGATCCCTATGCTGCCGGAGAAAATCTCTAACGGCCTATGTTCGCTTAATCCCCACGTCGACCGTTTATGTATGGTCGCCGAGATGACCGTATCTGCTAAAGGTAAGTTATCAGGTTATAAGTTTTATCCGGCTGTGATGTATTCCCATGCCCGTTTCACTTATACCCAAGTGGCAGCAATGTTAGAAGGCGGCCCCATTGCGCCTGAGCATGAGGCTTTGTTCCCGCATTTGCAGTGTTTACAGTCATTGTATTTAGCGCTCGATGAGCAAAGAGCCGAGCGTGGTGCGATTGCGTTTGAAACCATGGAAACGCAGTTCATTTTCAATGAGCAGCGCAAGATTGATAAAATCGTGCCGCGTGGCCGTAATCAAGCCCATAAAATCATTGAAGAATGTATGATTTTAGCCAACGTTTCTGCAGCTAAGTTTGTGAAGAAACACAAAGGCGAAGTCTTGTATCGTGTGCATGAAGCGCCATCCGAGCAAAAATTGGCAAACTTTAAAGAGTTCCTTGCTGAGCGTGGTTTAAGCATGCCCGGCGGACTTGAGCCAACGCCGTCAGATTACCAGAATGTGATGTTGCAAATTGCCGACCGCCCTGATGCTGAACTTATCCAAGTGATGTTACTGCGCTCTATGCGTCAGGCAATTTACACTCCGGATAACGAAGGTCACTTCGGTCTGGCTTTAGAAGAATATGCGCATTTTACCTCGCCCATTCGCCGTTATCCGGATTTAGTGTTACATCGTGTGATCCGTTATTTACTGGCGAAGGAAAGGGGCGAAGCCACTGAGAAGTGGACGCAGGATGGTGGCTATCATTATCAGCTCGATGAGCTCGACAAATTAGGCGAAGAGTGTTCAACCACAGAACGTCGTGCCGATGAAGCGACTCGCGATGTTAGCGATTGGCTGAAGTGCGAGTTTATGCAAGATCACGTCGGCGATACCTTTGAAGCTGTGATTGCCTCAGTGACCAGTTTTGGTTTGTTTGTGCGCTTAAATGAACTGTTTATCGATGGCTTAGTGCATATCTCAAGTCTAGGTAGCGATTACTACCAATTCGACCCTATGCGTCAACGTCTTATCGGTGAGCACACAGGTCAAGTTTATCAAGTCGGCGATCCTGCGACGGTTAAGGTTGCTGCAGTCAACTTAGATGACAGACAGATTGATTTGGTTATGCTGGGTGATGACGGCAAAGGTGGTAAACGTAAAGCATCTGTCAGCCGTGATAAGCCGATGACAGCCCGTGAGCGCGTTAATCGTGAAGGCGCTAAGCAAGGTAAAGCAGGCAAAACCGCGGTATCTAGCGCCAAGGCTGAAACAGGCAAAACCAAACCTAAGGCCAAAGCTGGCACTAAAGCTAAAAAAGCAGCAGTAAAAGATCCGGCTAAAAAGCCAAAAGCCGCTAAGCGGAGCACGAGAAAGAAATAAATGAAAAAACAAGATATTATTTTTGGGATCCACGCAGTTGAAGCCCTGTTAAAACACAGCCCTGAGCGCATTATTGAGTTGTGGCTGTTACAAGGTCGTGACGATGAGCGCTTAACTGTGCTGGCCGATCAGGCCAAAGCCTTTGGCACGACGATTCAAGTCGCTTCTCGTAAAGCCTTAGATGACAAAGCGGAAAGCAGCCAACATCAAGGCATAGTCGCGCGCGTTAAAGCGGCGAAAGTATTGAATGAGCAAGATTTAGATGTGCTGCTTGCTAACACTGAGCAAGCATTCCTGTTGATCTTGGATGGTGTGACGGATCCCCATAACTTAGGCGCTTGCCTACGTAATGCCGATGCGGCTGGCGTACAAGGTATTATCGTGCCTAAAGACAATTCAGTTGGCTTAACTGCGACTGTGAGTAAAGTGGCATGTGGCGCTGCGGAAACAGTACCTTTATTCCAAGTGACTAATCTTGCGCGCACTATGCGTCACCTGCAGGATAAAGGTGTGTGGATTGTGGGCACTGCGGGCGAGGCAGATTGCGAGCTTTATCAAGCGGATCTCAAGGGATCATTGGCGATTGCTATGGGAGCTGAAGACAAAGGCTTACGCCGATTAAGCCGTGAGTCTTGCGATTCACTGATCTCTATCCCTATGGCCGGTAGTGTGTCCAGCTTGAACGTATCGGTTGCAACGGGTATTTGCCTATTTGAAGCAGTGCGTCAGCGTCGTAGCTAATATGCTCACGTTTGCCTGATCTCACATATGCAGTATCAGGCTTGAAGTAACAACTGGTCGTAATAAAAAGGCGGATTAACGATATAAAGTTAATCCGTTTTTTATTGGCCTTTTTTACGTCATCGCTTTGTCTAGGTTAACCTGATTGCTATCAGTTTCATCTATTTGAGCGGCTTCAGGCTCTGCTTGCTCAATATCGAAACTAAAGGCGAGTTGTTCCTCATCACTGTCATTATCATCGATAATATCGTCATCGACGCCATCGGCCCCTAAATCATGCTCCGATTCATCTAAGTTAGCGCTTGGCGTCATATGCTCTTGAATTGATTCAACATCAACCCGTGGGTCCAACGCTGCCGCCAGTGGTGACGAGACTAAGTCGCCCGTCGCCATTATGTAGTCTTGGGTGACATTGGTTTCGACTTTTTGCTGTGAATGTACATAACGTAAACGCACAAAGAGTATTAAGGTACAGGCTGACATAAAGCCATATAACATGTTATTGCCAAACCATTGCATTAATGTCGATGCGATAAGCGGACCGATACTGGCGCCTAAGCCGAAGGTTAATAATATTGTTGCTGATAAGCCGACCCGCTCATTTTGCTCTACTCGAGAGTTGGCAAGCGCTGTGGCAAGCGGATAAAAAGTGAAACCTAAAATACCAAATAGGAAGGTCATCACCAGCGAAATCACCGGGTGATAGGGAGTTAAAGCGATAGCTAAGGCTAAGATACCGAGCAATATACAGTTGATACGGATAAGGCGACTGCGGGACATAATGTCGGACAATTTTCCCATTGGCCATTGTGCCAGTAATCCCGCTAAAATCGTTGCCGTCATATACGTGGCGACTTTTTCAGGTGGTAAACCTAAGTTACTGGCGTAGGCGGGAGCGAGACCATAAAACGAACCCACTATCATGCTACCAATCGCGATTGTCGTGAGTGCTTGTGGCGCTTTTTTCCAGTAATAGGCAATTTTGAGTGGGGCAGGAACTAAGGGCGCAGGGTGAAGACGACGCGTGAGTGAAATCGGTACGATACAGAGTGAAAAACAAATTGCGATAAGCAGTAGTGGCTCTAGTCCTAATTCGGGGAAAATACTGATCGCACCTTGGCCCAAGATTAAACCGAAGTAAGATACGATCATATAACTCGCAAACACTGTGCCCCTTTGATTACTTTCAGCTTGTTCGTTAAGCCAACTTTCTAACACCATGTATTGGCACATCATCCCCATGCCGACCACGAGTCTGAGGAGCAGCCAAACCGCTAGCTCATCCACGAGTGCATGGCCTAATGCCGATGCAGCGACTATGCCAGCACTGGCGACAAAGGCGCGGATATGGCCCACTTGAGCGATAAGTCGATGACCAATCTTAGAGCCTGCCACTAGGCCAACATAGTAGGCCGACATCATGCCGCCAATCCATATTTGTGGCACATTCATCACTGAGAGCCTGAGCCCAAGATAGGTGGTAAGCAAGCCGCCGGCTAATACCATTAATAATGTGGTGCTATATAAAGAGGCGAAAGTGCGCAGCGGATTAGTCATATACAACTCCGAAAACACAAACTAGATTGATAATGAGGAGTGAGTATATCAGGGGTTAGTGTTTATGTTGTGTTGCAAATTGTTGGTAAATCTTGATTAATTGCGCATTTCTGCTCAAAAAATCACTGAATTATGTCGGAACAACTCAAGGGGATGCTTGTAAAGCATTCACATAGACGCCAGCCGAGTAGGCTATTAGCGTCATCTTACTCTATGTATTTCGTCGTATTTTTTAAAAAGAGTTATCTAAAAGTGTAAAGCAAGTTGAAGGTGGTGATGGTATCCATGGGTTGGCTTCCTTCTGGTACCACTTCAGTGTATTTGATGTTCATACCGATCTTAAATGCCCAATCTTGGAACACCAGATTTTTATAGTTCATATCTAAGGTGAGGGTGTTGTTGTTCTCGCCCACTTCCGCGGTGAGATCGGCATTGAGACTGCTGTATTCCTGTAGTTTTTGAGAGAATTTGGCAGCGGTACGAAGAATGACATCTTTTTCGGCATCAGGGCTGGGGATGGTTACCGATTCTGCAGGTAAGTTATATCGATAACCTGGGCCGAACTCGAGACTGAGTTTTGTTTTATAACTACTGATAGCATTGAAACCGTAACCACTCGAAAGCGTTGATATTTGCGTGTAACTACCGAATTGATCCCAAGTAAAATCACCACGTCCGAAGACATAACCCTTAGTCAGTTTATAGCTCGATTGTAACTGTAGCTCATATTTTTCGGAGGTTGTTTGACTTTTTTCTGAGGCAAAATAGGCTTTTAGTGTGGCTTCTTGCTTGGTTTGCTTTGTATCGTAAATCAGTTGGGTTCGACCATTAAAACTGCTGGATTCGGTATTGCCTGTGTTCAGTTGCAAGCCAGCTTCGATTTCCGCGGTAAAATCGCTGGGCGGTTCCTGATAATCAGGTGGAACAAGCGCAAGCGCAGGAAATGAAAGGAAAAACAAACTGATTGGCGTAATAACTTTTAGCATTATGTTTTATTCTTGGTTAGCTGATTTCAGACGTCCGAATGTAGGCGAACCGCCATCATACCTGTATTGATTGGCGAGGCAAAGTTATTGCTTGAGTTTCTGGCTTGCTTTCTGTACTATCTCGCGCTCAAATCAGTCACTATTTTTCGTTCCTTGCCTCCATTTGGTTTGACTGAGCCAATACCGAGGCTACATAACCGTAAGGAGCAATAAATGCGTCATTACGAAATCGTATTTATGGTTCACCCAGATCAAAGTGAACAAGTACCAGGTATGATTGAGCGTTACACAGGTGTTATCACCGAAGCTAACGGCACAATCCACCGTTTAGAAGATTGGGGCCGTCGTCAACTGGCTTACCCAATCCTTGACCTGCATAAAGCTCACTACGTTCTGATGAACGTTGAAGCTAAAGCAGAGACGATCGAAGAGCTAGAAACAGCTTTCCGTTTCAACGACGCAGTTCTGCGTAACATGGTAATGCGTACTAAAGTTGCCGTTACTGAAGCATCTCCAATGGCTAGAGCTAGAGATGAGCGCGATTCACGTCGTGGCCCAGCTGGCGAACGCTCATATGATGAAGCTCACGCTGAAGAAATCGCTGAGTAAGGTAATCTGTGACCACCAATAACTTGGTGTTGTCAGGAACGATAACTCGTTCAAGACGCTTTAAAAGCCCAGCAGGTATTGCACATAGTGTAATTATGTTGGAACACAAATCGCAGCGTTATGAAGCCGAAATGCTCCGCAACGTCTACGTACAAATTCAAGTGATATTGAGTGGCCCACGCTTTGAAAGCGTCGCAGAAGATCTGAAAGCAGGTGTGGAAGTACAAGTGCAAGGCTTTATGACGCTTCAACAGGGGCGTAATGGTCAGAACCGCTTAGTCATCCATGCCGAAAATGTCGAATTGAAAACTTAGGAGACTGTCAACATGGCACGTTATTTCCGTCGTCGCAAGTTCTGCCGTTTCACCGCTGAAGGTGTTGCAGAAATTGATTACAAAGATATCGTTACTTTAAAGAACTACATCACTGAAAGCGGCAAGATTGTTCCTAGCCGTATCACTGGTACTAGTGCTAAATATCAGCGCCAACTAGCTCGCGCTATCAAGCGTGCTCGTTATCTTTCTCTACTGCCATACACTGATTTACATCAGTAATTGCAGTATTCCTAATCGAATATAGAGGATTTGATAATGAACGTTATTCTGCTTGATAAAATCGCTAACCTAGGCAACTTGGGTGACCAAGTTACTGTTAAAGCTGGTTACGCTCGTAACTACCTTTTGCCACAAGGTAAAGCTGTTGTTGCTAACGAAAGCAACGTTAAAGTATTTGAAGCTCGTCGCGCTGAATTAGAAGCTAAATTAGCTGCTGAATTAGCTGCTGCTAACCTACGTGCTGAGAAAATCACTGCACTGGAAGCTGTTGTTATTGCTTCTAAAGCGGGTGATGAAGGCAAACTGTTTGGTTCAGTTGGCAACCGTGACATCGCTGATGCAGTGACTGCTGCTGGTGTTGAGCTGGCTAAATCAGAAGTTCGTTTACCATTAGGCGCTCTGCGTACTACTGGCGACTTTGAAGTTGAAGTTCAGTTACACACTGAAGTTAAAGCTGTTGTTAAAGTTTCTATCGTTGCAGAAGCTTAATTACTCCTTGCTTTAATCTTAAGAGAAACACCGCTTCGGCGGTGTTTTTTTATAGCTGAAATTTAGGTTTTGATATCGGCTCTGCGATGGATTTAAGCGATAGGTGATACGCGCCTACTCATTCAATCTCATCATCCCAAAGTGTATTCGCTGCTAAAATACGAGCCCAAATAAAAGCCGCTTACTGCATAACAGTGAGCGGCTTTTTGTTTAGAGCAACGGATTTAGCTCAAGGTATTAATTTCTCACTAAATCCAATTCTTGGATTAAGTTATCGGCATGGTCGACTTCATCCATCATCCACAGGATATAGCGAATATCCACGTGCACTGCACGGGTGATGGTTGGGTTGAAGAACCAATCTTTAGTGATAGCTTCATAGGTTGAGTCGAAGTTAAGGCCCACTAACTCACCTTTTCCGTTGAATACTGGTGAGCCGGAGTTACCACCTGTGGTATCCACACTCGATAAGAAGTTAACAGGTACTGAGTTAAATTCTTCTGGTTTATCTAAACAAGAGAAGAGTCTGCAAATCCAGCCGCGGGGATCTTGATAAACCGACTTCACCAGATGATCGCCAAAACGTTGTTCGCTAATCGCATCGAGGAGTTTTTTCGGCGCATTATAGGGCTCAACGCCTGTGTGTTTTGCGACTATGCCATCAAGACGAGTAAACGGCTGTTTATAGAGCGCATCACGTGATTGATAACCATCAACCATGCCATAGCTGATCCGTAGCGTACCGTTGGCGTCAGGATAGACTGGCCAGTTGTTTGCTTTGTAGTATTCGATCACGGCCGCCATATAATCAGGGCGAGCACTAGACAGCTTGCCGTCTAAGATTTTTTCTGACTTTTCCTGTGCCATATTCGTGTCATAAAGTGCTACGGCTAAACGAATAAAGGGATCTGCACTGGTTTCGAAAGCGCTAGCATCGGCATTCATCCACGCAAGGCGCTTAGCTTGGTCTGTGAGCGTAGTGAGTGAGTACAAACCATCGAGTTTAGCTGCGAGATCGGCATCTTTCGTGTTCACATTTAGCATCTCATCGAGTGCTGCTACGCGATTTGATTGGCTAAGGTAAGCATTTAAATCCTGTAGCCACAAAGTCTTATCAACAGTGACATCAAAACTTGAATCGATACGTTTAAGACGTGAGCTTAACATAGCAATATCACGTTCTTGGTAGCCTTGCTCACGCTCGGCATCGGGCTTTTGTTTTTCTTTAGCAAGACGGTAGAGGCTGTTTGCTGCGGTTAACAATGTGCTAGATTGGGCATTGGTAAAGTAGTAATTACTTTGGAATGCTTGTTGTTGCTCGGCGAGTAACACTTCTAACTCAGCAATGAGATTTTGATTTAGCTTAGGGTTTTGTTTAAGCCAAGCTAAAAAATTATCTTCACGGCTTTGCTTAATGCCAATGATATCCGTTGCTTTAAAACCCGCTAATAGGCCGTTGAGTTTCTTCATCCGGTTGGCCATTGAGGCCATATTACCTGCGTACTTAATGGCGATATCGGCATCTTTTTGTCCCATAGCCTCGATAGTATCAATCTGTAATTGATAACGCTTAGCTTGGGTTGGGTACAACCAATCACTGGCAAATTTAAGTTCACTGCTCAGGTTGTAACGGCTAGTCGTGCCTGGGTAACCCGCCACAAACACGCCATCACCGGCTTTTACGCCATCGGCATTGACCTTAAGGTAGCTCTTTGGCTGGTAAGGAATATTATCGTCGCTATAAGCAGCAGGTTTGCCATCTTTACCCACATAAGCTCGTAGGAAGGCAAAATCACCCGAATGGCGTGGATATTCATAGTTATCAATATCGCCACCATAGCCCCCAACACTTTCAGGTGGTGCGTAGACTAAGCGCACATCGCGGATCATCAATTGCTTGATTAAGTAGTATTCTAAGCCGTTATGGAAACTGCGCACATTACAACGATAGTTAGCATCGGCTTCACAGCTTTTGATGAGCGCTTTACTGTGATTTTGAATGTCTTCGTAACGACTTAGCGGGTCTTGGCTGAGGTCTTTATTGATTTGCGCGGTGACATTGGTCACTGCTTCTGTGATGTATAAACGTTCGTTAGGACCGGCAGAGGGTTCCTTGTCCATCGATGTTGCTAAAAAGCCTTGTTCTAGGTAGTTATGCTCTTGCTTAGTGTTATATTGTATCGCCTTGTAGGCACAATGGTGGTTTGTCACAACTAGCCCTTGGGGGGAGACAAAACTGGCGGTACAATAGCCCAGCCCAACCACAGCGTTCATTGGATAACTTGTCAGATCGGCCAGTTTTTCTGCCGGAATATCAATTCCGCGTTCACTGAGTTTGTCTGCAATTGAAGGCATTTGATAAGGTTGCCATTGTCCTTCGTCGGCAGTTGCTATGCCGGATGTCAGTACTAAGGCCGCAACCAATGCAATACGCATGTTCTTTCCTTATTGATTGTTAGAGTGTCCGTTGGAATGAAATAACAGGCGAGTGTAAACATCCTGTTTGCTTGACGCGGGTTTTATATCATATTTTGTTAAGTTGTTGGAAATCGGGAGCGTTAATGTCACAACAAGGTGCTTTTAAGCCTAAAAGTAAGCCAAGAGATTTGCAGCTTGATGGACTCAAGCTGCCACCGCATTCAATTGAGGCTGAACAATCGGTATTAGGCGGCTTGATGTTAGATGCCGAAGCGTGGGACAGGGTAGCTGAGGCTGTCGTAAAAGAGGATTTTTACTCTCGCTCACATAAGATGATCTTTTCTGCCATGCACAGATTGGTCGATTTAGGGCAACCGATCGATTTGATCACTGTTTCTGAACAGCTCGAAGTTGAGAACCAATTAGAAGATGCCGGTGGTTTTGCCTATTTAGGTGAGATTGCGAAAAATACCCCAAGTGCGGGTAATATTTTATCTTACGCTGAAATCGTCCGTGAACGTGCTGTCGTTCGTGACATGATCCGCGTCGCGCATGAGATTGCCGATGCGGGCTATAACCCAGAAGGTCGGGACTCGGGTGAATTACTCGACCTGGCTGAGAGTAAAGTATTTAAGATCGCCGAGATGCGAACCAATGCTAATGAAGGTCCCGAAGGCATTAAAACCATTCTGGAAAAAACCGTCGATAAGATTGAGCAGCTTTATAACAACCCCCATAACGGTGTGACTGGAGTTTCGAGCGGCTTTAACGATTTGGATAAGATGACCGCTGGTTTCCAGTCTGGCGACTTGATTATCGTTGCTGCGCGTCCTTCTATGGGTAAAACCACCTTTGCGATGAACTTGTGCGAACAGGCCGCAATGAATGAAGATAAACCCGTACTTATTTTCAGTCTCGAGATGCCGTCAGAACAGATTATGATGCGTATGCTGGCCTCCTTGGGCCGCGTTGATCAAACCAAAATCCGTACTGGTCAACTCGATGATGAAGATTGGGCGCGGGTTTCATCGACCATGGGTATCATGCTCGAACAAGGTAAAATGTATATTGATGATGGTTCGGGATTAACCCCGACAGAAGTTCGCAGCCGCGCGCGTCGTATCGCCCGTGAGTACGGTGGTTTATCTATGATCATGATAGATTACCTGCAGTTAATGCAGGTGCCCGCCTTAAAAGATAACCGTACCTTAGAAATTTCTGAAATTTCACGCTCGCTGAAAGCATTAGCCAAAGAGTTGGAAATCCCGATTATTGCCCTGTCGCAGCTTAACCGCTCGCTCGAACAAAGGGCCGATAAACGTCCTGTTAACTCGGATTTACGTGAATCAGGCGCTATCGAGCAAGATGCGGATCTCATCATGTTTATTTATCGCGATGAAGTGTATAACAACGATTCTCAAGATAAAGGCACGGCAGAAATCATCATTGGTAAGCAACGTAACGGCCCCATTGGTCGGGTGCGGCTCACTTTCCAAGGGCAATTTTCGCGTTTCGATAATTATGCTGGGCCGCAGTTTGAAGAAGATTAATTGACGTTTAAAAACAGTCAGTTTGCGTTTGCAGAAGATGAGCTGTATTGATGTATTTTTTATTTCCTGAGTAAACAAGGTAAATTTTGAACCCTTTTCCCCGTGCAGAAATTAGCAGTAGTGCACTGCAAACCAATCTCGCTGCGTTGCGTCAACAGGCACCAGCGAGTCGTGTGATGGCCGTCGTTAAAGCGAACGGTTATGGTCATGGATTATTGAATGTCGCTAATTGTTTAGTTAGTGCCGATGGCTTTGGCCTAGCACGATTGGATGAGGCCTTAGAATTACGAGCGGGCGGCGTGATAGCGCGTTTATTGTTACTAGAAGGTTTTTTCCGTGCCACCGATCTTCCGTTACTCGTCGGGCATGATATTGACACTGTAGTGCACCACTGTTCTCAGCTTGAGATGTTAGAGCAAACTGTGTTGTCAAAACCTGTCACTGTCTGGCTTAAAGTGGATTCAGGCATGCATCGTTTAGGTTTTACGCCCGAACAATTTTCAACGGTTTACGCAAGGTTAATGGCCTGTCCCAATGTGGCAAAACCGATCCATTTGATGACACATTTTGCCTGTGCGGACGAGCCTGAAAACACCTATACCTCAGTACAGATGGCGGCTTTTAATACGTTAACGGCAGGCTTGCCCGGATTTAGAACCTTAGCAAACTCTGCTGGTGCCTTGTATTGGCCTCAGAGCCAAGGCGATTGGATCCGTCCTGGTATCGCACTCTATGGTGTATCTCCTGTTACTGGTGATTGCGGTGCGAATCACGGGCTAGTTCCTGCGATGGAATTGGTATCACAGTTGATTGCGGTACGGGATCATAAAGCCAATCAGCCAGTGGGCTATGGTTGTTTCTGGACCGCGAAGCAAGATACTCGTTTAGGCGTAGTGGCGATTGGTTATGGTGATGGTTATCCTCGCAATGCACCGGAAGGCACACCCGTGTGGGTCAATGGTCGCCGCGTACCCATAGTCGGCCGTGTTTCTATGGACATGTTGACTGTTGACTTAGGCCAAGGGGCACAAGATAAAGTTGGGGATAGTGCATTGCTGTGGGGTAAGGCATTACCCGTGGAGGAAGTCGCTGAACATATTGGCACTATCGCTTACGAATTAGTCACTAAGCTTACGCCAAGGGTTGCTGTTTGCTTAGCTTAACCCTGACAGATGGAATTATTCTGGGACACTTTTTAGTAAGAAAAGGGTGATTAAACACCGTTTTCTTTTATGTAAAGTGTCAGGATGAATAATTGCCACTACACGAATGGTTACTGCAAATAACACTATGAATTATAGTTATTTGTTAGCGGGAGAAGTGTCGAACCTGTAGGGCTGAGATAGACAAAATAGTGGTTTGCAGTTCACAGTTGGCGACGCAATATGTTTTGGACCTGAGGATGAAGCTGTGCTGAACTGGTGTTAGGCGGCAAAATAGACGATAAAAATACCTCAATTCAGGTTACGGTAAACCAGCCGTTCTGATCTTTGTTATCTGGCTTTAAATAAGCGAATGAAACATAAGATCCAGAGCGACAGGATATTTAATGTATTTTGAGCTGACTGGCTTGATGCATTTTAGCTATTAGTTTTCAAAACATATTTCAATATAAGCAGTACCATGCGGGCTTGTAAATGGCATGATAATCTTAGTGCCATTAGCTTTATGGGAAATAGTATGGCCTTTTCCTGATACGACCATAGGAGTGGCCATTTCAAATTCATAACCTTTTTGACCCAAAAGATTTTTTGCGCCACCAGTCACCATATTCGTAATTTCGCCTACTAAGTCAGTCACTTCCTCGTTAATTTTACCCGGGTTTTCGCCCAGCATATTCTGCATTATCTGCAAAACAAGCTTTTGTTCGAAGGTAATCGACAGTGATCCTTTTGTTTGGGGTCCTACAAGACCGATTAGGCCGGATACATCACCCTTTGCTAAGTTATCTACTTTGATTTGGGGTTTGCCCGGCGTCAAATCCATGCTCGCCATCGTAGATATGACATTGAGCAAAGATTGGAGGAAAGGATTAATAAAATTAACGTTCATGCCTAAGTTTGTCCTCTTTTGAGCCTAAACCATGGAGTAATGGCATTGCTTAAGGCTATTAGAAAAGTTGCTTATCGACAGCAATCTTGATCACACTCTATCAGCTTAGATGAGACAGCTATAAATGTGAGGCTAATTTAAAGATATTCTTATCATTTATCTGAGTTATAGGCCGCTAAAGCTCCATATAACCGTGCCCTTTATTGTTTAGACCGTTTTGTATGATGGTTTATAAGTTTGCTTGGAAGACACTTATCGTCAAATAGCGTTGTTTTACGTCTTATACATACAAAAATGGGCTGCATTAGCCCCATTCATAGTGGCTCATGAGTGCCGATGCTGCAAAGTTTTTTAGCCTTTTTATGGAGTAACTCGACTTTTATTTGCACTTGAACTTGTGAGAAGGCGTTGCTACTCAACTCTCTATCCCATCGCGTCTTACGTAATCCCATTTTATATGGCTATTTTCGGCATTGTGGAGTGCTATCAAAAAGGCGTCTTGGCCTTGAGTGTCTTAGCTGACTTTGTAAAAGTACGATGTTCGCTGTAAACTGTCTCACTTTTTTGCTTCACCCTAACGACGCATTTGTAGTGTGTTGTTCAGTACGTGTTTTCAGGTCAATTACTGGGAACACCATCTTGAGCGCTCAATCTTATAATTTGGGATACCTCACAGGATGCCCGGCAATTAGACAAATGCACAAATGTGTAAAAACAGCTTAAAATGTGAGCGTGATGATTCAATCTAAAATGAGTAAAAACCCTGTTATATCAGCTATTCCAATCGTTAGGACCTTTTCCATTGCGCCCATGTTGGATTGGACTGATTTTATTGTTTTCAGAGGGCTGTAAGCTAGTGTGGGAGCCATATGGGGGATTAGTGATTTGTTTTGTTATCAATGGGGCACCGTTAAATGATTGGGGCCCCGTTAGGTTTAGGTCGGTATGCAGTTAAACAAATTTAGATTATAGGCTGAGCCAAGCACCTTCCCATTCATAAATACTCAGCAACTCGCCAGTGTCCCGCAAGGGTGATAAGTCCACAAATATTTTCAAGCTTAAATGTCCGTGTCACTTCGTCCGTCCCCATTGTTTCTTGGTGACGCTTGTGGTGAAAATTAATGAATACCTTGCTCCAAACAGGTAAGATTTTTCCGTTCTGATACTGTAACTACGCATACGCATTTCTTCTTGAACACCCCTTAAAAAATGGGCTTTCATACTCATGATTTCCACCTCTAAAATGCTGTTTTTATATACAGTATTATTTGGGAGTCGCTGAGATCAAGGAAGGCCGTAAAAATATTTTGCGCGTTTACACTTATGTCCTCTTATATATTGCATTAATTATCAGAAAGTTAGCTCTTAATGGTTTGAGTTAATAGGTTTGGAAAACGCGCATGCGCGTTTTCCAAGATAGTGTATTTGGCAGAAAGCTGATAAGTTCTTTGCAATACAGCTAGTTAACGGTGCGCGTTTACACTGGTCCAACGAGGTAAACGCGCATGCGCACTAATAAAATGTTAGGGCTCTGAATGAACAGAGAGTATTCGATCTACAAAACTCTTAAGCTGCTTGCTAGACAGCGAGTCGGAATGGTACTTCAGCCTGGTAACGTCTGGGTTATAGAGAACTCCATGCCGATGACAGAAACGAACGAAGAGAACATTCAAACGTGCCTTATGCGTGGCTGGATAGAAGTGTTGCGTGAGTCAGTGCCAACACAACAATTGCCACCCGATGGTAACTTAAGAAACTTATCAGCAGTAACAAGTCAGCATATTTATCGCTTAACTGAGGGTGGCTGGAATGCAATCCATAGAACACGCTCAATAAATTTATTAGGTTTGATCGTAGGTCTCATAGGTATTGGCATTGCAGTTCTATCGCTACAGCCCTAACAATGCGCTCAAATCGTTCGCTTCGCTCACTGGGACGGGCTAAAGCCCGCCCCTTAGCTTAATCGTTATGAAATATTGAGAGGAATCGATTGAAGTGGAAAGTGTTGAGCATTCTTTTTTAAAAAATATCGCTATAGAAATTTTGAACAATTTTTCAAATTCTCGTCTTTATGGATTTACTGAGACTGAGCGAAAAAAATTTGATTTATCTTGTATGTTAGAGCGCGACTGGAGTCGCCCTCTGGTCGGGCAAGTTCTGTGGCGTCATTCAGATGGCATAGAGAAAGATATTAGAACACTTCTTTCTGATCAAGAATCAGAGATACAACTCTACGTTGCAAGTGACAAGGTAAAGCATCATGCTCTTTTTGAAGAGGTTATATCTGATTACAAAAAGACAAGTTTGGCTGAAAATTTGTGGAAATTAAAAACAATTTGGGTGCCTAGTGATTTCGATGCAGATAAGGATGATCATAGAGGTACAGTTAAAGAAATCATTCAACGACAAATTGTAAATGACTTACTTTTTAATGTTATTTTTGGCAATTTAACTCGGAGTGATTTTACAAATTTTTGTTACTCTTCAGGTACTCCAGGGTTAAATATTGCTATATTGCATGAAATAGCAACAAAAGGTTTTTTAAATATTAGCTCACTATCAAAGTCATTGCGCGTAAGTACAGGCCCAATCCGAGAAAGGCTTTCTCTCCTTTTAGGAATTGGTGTTCTAACAACACCAAAAGGAGGCTCCGCCTATGCGGATACTGTTAAAGGAAGGGTGTTATTAGAATTAATATCGGCCACTTTAATAGACATTGAGAGTCAGCATGAAAATCATGAGCTGCACTATGTTCTTGGTTTGCTGGGTGCCACAGTCGATAAAGAAGCTGTATATCAAGAATCTGACGATGTGTTTCCATCGAACTCTTATCTTATGCTATTTGATCAAATCAAGCATGCGCTCAGTGGTTGGGAATTGCCGTTGAGAGAAATTGACTACTCCCAAAAAATTGAACTGGAAATACCCAGTTAAGCATGTTCATAACAAGTCGTTGCAGCTCGTGCGCTTCGCACACTGGACAGTTTTTAAGTCGCGGTTTTGTGGTTTTGCTGCGCAAAATTGTTCCACAAAACCACAACTTAAAAACTGCCGCTGAACTCGGCGTTATATTTCATTTTCTACTACAGGTGGCTTCTATGGATGATGATTTAGATTTTGACTTCGAAGAGTTTGAACGAGAGTTTGAACGAGAGTGTGAGCAACATGAAAAAGAAATGGACACTTTAAATGCTCAACTCGACAATGCTTTCGAATGGATGGATCTTTTATTTGATCTTCAGTCTTCAATTGAAAGGTTCAATGAAAATATGAACTCATTAAATCTAGGCATTGAAAGCCAAAAAAAAGAATCTGAACCTAACTGTTTTTTATATGGAACTTTACTTATAGGTATAATTTCTGCTTATGAAGGTTTTATCCATGAATTATTTAATGCTTGTTGTAATAAAACAGACTATATAAAAGATGCATTACTAAACATTAAAAAGCTCACTAGTGAAGATGCCAGGCACTTAAAAATAAGCACAAAAAAAACACTATCAGAAGGTGAACTCAAACAAAAGTTGCTCAGTGCAACACTCCATGATCCTATTCAAATCTCTAGGCTTTCGGAACGGTTGTTTGGATTGAAAATGCCAACTATTAAAAATGATTTCTCTAAGAAATTATTAGAGCTTAGAAATGCCTTTACTCACAATAACGGTTATTTAGGTGGTGAGTATGTTAAACCAAGTTATCACGACGCAAAAACAGTTCACCACCTTTTTGTCGCTTTAGTTAATGGTTACGTTAACAGTATAACAAAAAACGCTGATGTGGATTTAGAGTCTATGAAATAGTTGGTATTGAAATATAACAATCGGCTGCACCGGACAAATTTCCGCTGTCCTTTTTGTGCAAAAGGCGCATAAAATCCGCCATCAAAAATTTGCTCGGTGAGCCGGGCGTTAAACGTCAACATATGGAATCGCGCATGAGCAAATACTATCCGCCACAATTTAAAGAGGAACAGTTCCACTGTTTGCTTTGTTCAGTATTTGCCAAGCAAACTTGGGGTACTCTTTTTATTCCAACTATAGGCCCTAGCGCATTTACCTTTTCACGATGCAATCACTGCTGGGAGCGTTGCTTTTGGTACGACGGAAGGATGGTTGTTCCATCAGAGGCTCCAGTTCCTCCACCTCACCTAGATCTCCCTCAAAGCTGCCTAGATGAATACAATGAAGCACGAGATATCGTCGCTAGATCACCTAGAGCCGCAGCAGCATTACTACGGCTCTGCCTGCAAAAACTTATGCCGGAGCTTGGGGAGAAAGGCAAAAATATAAATGATGATATTGGGTCTTTAGTGAAAAAAGGCTTACCAATAGAAATTCAGCAAGCGCTAGATTACTGTCGTGTCGTTGGCAATAACGGCGTCCATCCAGGCGAAATTGAACTAACTGATAACCCAGAAATAGCCCACAGCTTATTTGAAATGCTCAATTTCATTGTAGAAGATCGAATATCACGCCCTAAAAAAATTGCAGCCCTCTACAACGTTCTTCCAGAAGGAGCATTAAAAGCTGTAGCTAAACGTGACAGTGCCGACAATTACGCTTAACAATGCGCTCACTTCGTTCGCTGGGACGGCGTTTCGTCCCCCCCTTAGCTTAATCGTTATGCATTAAATTCAGAATATGGAGATTTTCGTGGACAGAAAAATATTTAAATTGCCTTTTACAAGAGCTGCTCTACAAGACTGGCAATGTCCGACCTGTCAAAAAGGACTTTTGAAAATAAAAGAAGGTACTTTTTTTAGTGAAGAAACATCTTCATCAAGAAAAGCACATGATCATGAAGATTGGGATCCCGATTGGATCTCATATGTATATTCATGTTTATTAGAATGTTCAAATAATACATGTAAAGAGATTGTCTCAAATACAGGCATGGGTTTTGTTGATTGGGATATAGAACACGACGAACATGGCTATCCTGAGCAAGTTTACGGTGATTTTTTCAAGCCATTATTTTTTCATCCTCATTTAAAATTAATATCCGTACCTGAAAGCACTCCTGATGAAGTTAAGAAAAAATTAAATGATTCGTTCCAGTTATTTTTTAGCTCGCCACCTGCCGCTTCGAACCATGTAAGAGCTGCTATTGAGTCAGTGCTTAATAATTTAAATGTTATTCGATATCGTGTTTCTAATGGTAAACGACGTTTAATAAATTTACATCAAAGAATAGATCTCTTACCTACCAAATATGATGAGCTTAAAGAGTTACTAATTGCGGTCAAATGGTTAGGTAATGCAGGCAGTCACTCAGGCAAAGAGTTGACTACTGATGATGTTATGGATGCATATGAAATAATGGAACACATACTCTCTGAAATATACGACAGTAAATCTGCAAAATTAAAAGCCCTAGCTAAAAAAGTTAACAAGGCAAAGGGTCCTAAGAGTTAATGTATAAAAAGCTGTTAAACAAGGGCAAAAAACTGTTGTTTTTTGCTCCTTCGTCGCTCATTTTAACCAACTATTTTATTGCCTGTTAACTGGGCGCTGGGGGATCCCCTCATAATTGGGTCTTCCAGCGTCATGAACTAAGTTTATATATTCGATTAATGCCCTGCGAAAAATTGCCTCTTTTACCGGATATTTGTCTCGTTTACGGACTTCCTTTCCAAGTCTAATAATTGATAGCACTGACGCTTTCTCACTGTATTGGCTTGAAAATATCGCTGCTATTCAAGGTGTTGTGCCGCTAACCTAAGACGCCACAACACGATTTCAGCCAGCATAGCGATAAGCAGCAATACATCATATCGCTTTGGACAACGGCTGCGGCATTGTCTGAGGCCCATGCCATATTGCGGACTTTTTAAATCGCGTAAGGTCATCATCCGCAGTTGTTCGCGTACAGCAGACCAATCCACAAGAATAATGTGCATCACTCTTAATTCATAGAAAATACGTCGCGGATACTGTGTATATTATTGATAAATATAGGATTTATGTTTAACGGTATGTGGATTTTCGAGCAGTCGGTTAATGCGCTTAATATTGTGTTTTGGTGCAACGTTACCTGTTATGTTCCGTCCTAACTGAGTTAACGAGAGTTGATTGCCATCGAGTAAAGACTCAGTATCAACCATCTGAGAATTAAGGTGTATTTGAGGGCATTGTTTTTTGAGTAAATTGTGTAATATGTTGATATCAAGCATGATGTTGGATCTATTAGGTTTTTGGCGAAATGGATTAGATCAAACTGCATCATGCGTGTCTACTTATTTGAATCTCATCGAGTTTATCTGGGGATTCGCTAGAACGCGGCGTTATAGTGCTAGCTAGCACCAGTTTACAATTAAGGGTTGTATGAATAAGTTACCATTACTAAATGTGTTCGAAAAGCCATATGAATTGTGGGAAGTGAGAAACCAAACACCCGAAGAAATGATGCAATCTGGTTGCATGTTCAAAAGAATCAAAGTAAAGCTTAAAGCCAGATTACATGATCATGTAGATGCGGCAAAACATATGATTCTTGAAGGGACAGACAATCAGTTAGAACGTTTCATTAAGGATTACCTGAAAAAATCTGCTAGTTTCAAAGAGATTCGGAGTCAGATGCCATCTAAAACTCCAAAGTCTTTATCTGATTACCAGCGAAGATTTCAACGCGCTACTTTCGAGCAAGTTTCTATCGATATTAATAATTGTGGCAAAATTCTTAGCGACGACCAGTATTTATTCCATGGAGGACTGCTCCCTATTAATATCGGTGAGTCTTTCATCACGGAAAGACCATTTTCTACTAGTTTTTGCCCACAAATTGCTCTAAGAAACGCAGAATGGGGTGGTAAAGCTTATGATGCTGGTGAGGTTAATTTATGTGTTTTACGTACCGTTAGTTCTCAAACTAAAACTTTTATTTTTAGGCTTAACGGAACTGATAAAGGACATGAAGTAGAGGTGTTATTTGCAGCTGGTGCTAAAATCACACTTCGTAATAAAGTTGAAATAAGAAATTGTAATGTATATAAAGCTTGTCGTCTGCATCCCGGTAGACTTCTTAAAAAAGAAATACCTTTCTATTTAGTTGAAGTGGATATTTCTTAAATCTCCCCTATAACAAACAATTCAACGCGGACGACTAAAGCTAGGCTTGGTTCGCTGCGCTCACAATCTTAGCCAAGCTTCAGTAGCCGATTATTTGGACGTTAATCCATAGAAATTTTAACCCGTTCTCTACCTGCGCCTCAGGAACCGCATAAATCAAATCGCTTGGTTTAAAATCGGGCGGCATGCTCTCGCATTCCCCCCTCACAATAAACGAGCGCTTACTGCATCTGATCGGGCAGGGTAAAGCTCTACATCGAGGGGAGAGGGTTATTTACTTTTTAGGTAAGCGTCCGCCGCTGGCTAAGCACTCTTTGATTGTTTCGTATGAGGTATAGTTTTTAGTGCGTTTATAAGAGCGACTGGATTTGTCGTGGCAAATATCATTTTTGCTCTTTTTTACATTGGGTTCACTGGCATCTTCATTGGCGAAGCTGGCAGGGGTAAATAAACATAACATTAAGCAAGCTGATATCCATCTCATCCATTAACTCCTTTTAATTACTACTCACTATTTAAAAAATCATTACAGTGCTTTGCCTGTAAACACCACTTTGCCGACGATGGTGCAGTTACCATTGATTTCGACAAATTTATTCGGCCAGTCGGGGTTTAGGGCTTTGAGGTATTTCTTATTGCCATCGATGATCAGCTGCTTGAAGGTGGCTTGGTTTTCATCATCCAGGCGCGCCACTACGTAACTGCCGTTCTCCACCTGTGCGTCGGGGTCGACATAAATCAAATCGCCTTCTTCGAACTTCGGCAGCATGCTCTCGCCTTCCACCCTCACAATAAACGATCGTTTGCTGCATTTGATCGGGCAGGGGTAAAGCTCAACATCGAGAGGGGCCACTTCGTGAATATCTGTCCACACACCTGCTTGTACCATGCTTATCAGTGGTAAATAGTTGCCCGCACTGGCGACCACGGTCGCGTTATCCATTTCACCCACGCCAAAACGCAAAAACTCTGGAGAGGTCTTTAAGACTTCAGCTAGCCGTTCAAGATTTCTTGGGTTTTTAGTTATTCCCGCTTCTATTTTTTGCAATGCGGTTTGGCTTGTCGACGCGAGCTCAGCAACTTGGAGCTGAGTCATTCCTAAAGCTGTGCGAAGTTTTTTTATTCTTTCTGCAATATCCATAAATACCTATAAATCAGTTAGTTGTTAATTTGAGATGACATCATAAACAACTTT
The DNA here is from genome assembly GCF_019345615.1 of Shewanella sp. NKUCC01_JLK. Taxonomy (NCBI): domain Bacteria; kingdom Pseudomonadati; phylum Pseudomonadota; class Gammaproteobacteria; order Alteromonadales; family Shewanellaceae; genus Shewanella; species Shewanella sp. NKUCC01_JLK. The sequence continues at coordinate 55,991 of NZ_JAHKRD010000020.1, forward strand.
TATTCATTATTAAAACTTTTAGGGGTATTTACAAAGGATTTAAATTCATGTCAAATACGCTTTAATGTAATTGACAGGAATTAAAGTGATGAGCGCTATCGAGTCGGCAGTAAAAATAATCGGCGGCCAAACCAAGACAGCGAGGCAATTTAACATTAGACAGACGCATGTTTGGAAATGGATCCATGTCAACAAGCAAGCCCCTGCCAAGTACATCAAGCGCATTGCTGCGCTGACCAATCACGAGGTCACAGTTGAGCAGTTGCTGGCTGACCATGAACAAAACCATCAAGCCAAGGGCATACAGCAATGAATATGGCCTTTGCATTACTGGCGCGTTTTGAGTCACCAGTGGTGGCACTTAAGGATATTAGTGACGAGTTTTTAGGGTTAACCCCTAAAACCGCAGAGCAAAAGGCAAAGGCGCAAGATTTGCCGTTCCCGACCTTTAAGCTGCGCGACTCGGAGCGCTCACCTTCGCTGGTTAATGTGCAGGATTTGGCGGCGTACATGGACAGCCAGTATGCGTTATCGCGTAAAGACTGGGACACGATTCAGCAAGCCAAGCGCTAATGCAGCAGCTAATACAACAGCTTATAGGCACGGCAACGCAGGAGGATTTATGAGTTATCGGCAAATAAAAGGCACCACGATTGAAGTACCAGATTGGGTACAAGTACCGGCTTTCGCGGAGTTTAGTGAAGCAAAATTGGAGAAGAGCCGGCGCGCGATTGCGTATCTACGCAGTAAGTATTTTGGGAATGGAGTTGGTAAACGAAAAACCAGAGTCGCAGAAAAAACAAAGCCACAACCGCTGTAACGGTTATGGCCGATATCACTTAATGAGGCACACCAAATGATGGCAAGAAGCATAGCAGTAACTTCCCCTTTAATTCAAGCACCCGCCCTAATTTTGTCGGCGCTGACCACAGCGCAGGAGGCTAATGCCTTTATGAACCAATTTAATTTTGACCTTAACAATCATTACCACAGCAGCATGCGCCGGCTAATGGTGGATGTGCATACCCGCCATGGTGATGCGCTCGCGGATGCAAACCCTATGAGCGCTGCACGTTATCGCGGTATGGCGGCAGGGCTTGAGCGCGTTGCGCTATTGGTGCTGAACGATTCAATTCTGTACCACGCGTGTAGCGAGCTGGGCGATGAGCTTGAGCGGCTACATGAAGAAATGATGGCGGAGTCTGAACAATAAAAGTGGGGGATTTATGAAATTAGCCAATGTCGAGTTATCAGAAATCAGAGTTGTCTCGCTTTACGTGATCACCTGTTTCATGTGTGAAAAACAACTCCATCTAGCCGCGAGTGAAATTGATGCCAGCGTTAGTGATGCAGCAGCAATGGCCGCTTCACAGGGCTGGCATAGCTACGAAACCAGCGATGAAAGCTGTTCTGTTGCCTGCCCAAGCTGCATTAAAGAAGCGCAGGAAAACGAAGGGGAGGATTAAGCATGTGTACGTTAGCCGCAGCAGAACGAATGTTAGCCACTGGCAAGTTTTACAGCGCCGGCACCTTAGCCGCCGAATTAGGCATTTCGGCCGCGAGTGCGTCGGGCAAGTTATCGAACATTCGTTCTTCAAAAAAATATCAGTGCGTGGTGACGCCTTTGCCCAATCGCAAGGTCAAGGTTGTTGCCATTAATGGTAAGTCTGTTTCTAAACAATCGATGTGGGATTTGGTGCTGTTTAAGCGGCCATTACCGCAGGGAGTGCACGCATGAGTCAGCATTGCCAAATCATTGCAGAACTAGGCTCAGCACCGCGGCCTGTTTTTAATGGGCGCCACCCAGCGGGTTTGCGCAGTGACGGTTTGCCTTATGCCAGCCGCTGCAAAGTGAGCGCTGCAAAACGCGCGCGGACTCGCCGTATTGAAGATATGGCGTTAGCCAAAGAACTGGGCATTAACCTAGAAGAATTACAGGGCGGTGCTCTATGAATGATCATCAAGCCGACACTGAATTTAGTTGTCCCACTCACTCTAAAAATGGTGGCTGAGTCATGGCTAAAAAGTCGCACCGTTTCGCGCATTTATTGCAGCACTTTCGAGCTAATCGGGTGGATTTATTGATCCGCCTGAGACAGTACCAAGAAGACCCTACAGAGCTAAGCTTAGCAAGATTAGCCGCAGTACTGGGCGCACTTGAGTGCCTTTACTGGCAGGCGCTTGGCTGTGACGAAGTGTTATTTGCTAAAAAAATTGCGCGTACTACCGAGGCGTCAGCAGCTTACACCACTGACGCTATTGGTTGTATCACTAGCATTTTTTCAGCAAAACACTGAGCTGGAGCCGTATTACCCAATGAGCGCGCACACATCTTCTAATCCTTTTCCTTTTAAGCGGCGTTTGCAGCATTTGCCAACGCCGCTTGCTGATGACGTACTGGCAGCATTTGCTGTTGCAGCCGATCGCTTGCCTGCCGCACCGGTGGACTTGTGGGAGGATGAGGTTGTTGGCGTGCGGGAAAAGATTGATACCACTCGCTTGTATCAGCCTATTTTCGATAAGCCAGCAGAGCGTTTTACCGCGGCAAAAGGGTTTGAAATGCTTGCGCCGCTGTCATTCCATGTGCGCAATAAAGTACAAAATACCTATCAGCAACGTGTTAATCGCGGTGGCATTATTGCTGGCTCGGCGTATTTACGCGAAACCATTCAAAAGTTAACAGTGGTTTGGCATAAGTACCCATTTTTTAAAATATCGGGCATGAAGTTTGTTAAGCAACCAGAGTCTGTTGAGCAAGATGATGCTGTTGATAAGGATGAGATTGAAAACAGATTATTAGCTAAAGCGTCGCCATTCAGCGCTTTTAGGTTATTGCGCCATCGTAAGTCCACTGAACTAAAAAAGGCTTCAGCAATCATTGCAGATACTTGCATGCAGCAGGTTAAAGAGATTGCCGCTAGTGCAGACAAGGAGGTTGCTTATTTTGATGCCTATGACGCCGCCGCCAAAATATGCCAAACATGGGGTGTTATTTCGCCCTACTGGAATGCAGTAAAACGTGATCATATCGAAGATGCTGCCGAGTGCGCCATATTGCGCATGACTTGTGCAAAGTGGTGGGGCAGGCAGTTGCTAAAGTTGCGTGACCAATGCTGTGAGCATTTATGTATTGTTGTCGGCTTAGCTAATCAACACACGCCGTTTGTGAGTGACGAGTGCTTTAGCGAGTGGACCTCGCAGCAACGTACTGCGATGCAATGGCTCGAAAGCACAATGATTGAAAACGAAGCGGGGGTGATATTGCCGCTGATTGAAGCGGCGATGGCCGGTAATGCGAACCCTTCTAACCGTTTAGTTGAGCTGATTGTGCGTGCTCGTGGCTTAGATGAAATGGCTGAAGAGTCGGGCAAAATTGGCTTTATGGTCACGCTTACTTGCCCAAGTAAGTTTCACATGAAATCCCACAAATGGGATTTGAACAACGCCAAAACCGCCCAGCAATATCTGGTAAACGTGTTTGCTAAAATCCGCGCTGCATTAAGTTACCGCAATATTCCCTTTACCGGCTGCCGCGTCACCGAGCCGCACAAAGATTCAACCCCGCACTGGCATATGCTGTGTATGGTCAAGCCTGAGCATGAGCTGGCAGTAAAAGCCATTATCAAAAAATACGCCTATGAAGTTGACGGCGACGAGCCAGGCGCAAAAGAGCACCGTTTATTAATTGAGGCGATTGATAAGCAAAAGGGTTGCGCTGTGGGTTACATCATTAAGTACCTTTCAAAAAACATCATGGGCGAGCACATGCAAGGCGAGTTAGACCTTGAGACGGGCAAGCCTGTTAATGAGGTTGCGCCACGCGCCACAGCTTGGGCTAACCGCCACCGCATCCGCCAGTTTCAATTTTACGGCACATCATCAGTGCAGGTTTGGCGCGAATTGCGCCGGCTAAAAGTCGGACCGCAATCGCCAGAGATTGAGGCCGCTAAAGCTGCTGCGTGTAACTCGGACTGGAAAGCTTTTGAATATGCCATGAAAAATGCCCAGCTATCACTTAACTATGAAGTCACCCCGCAGGGGAATGAGTACGGCGAGATGACTAAGCGCGTGCAGGGCATTAGCGGCATTGCTTTTGGCAAAAAGCGCTTAATCATCACACGTGGCGAGCGCTGGAAACTGCGCAAGGCCAATGATGATGAACTGGAGGCATACAAGATTTTAAAGCAGCGCCGCAAAGACTTATTTACCGTTAATCGTGCCATGAATGCTGAAAGCCGGTTTTCAAGAAAAGAACTCAAAGACGCTATGCCGAAGTGGAGCATGGCGCTGTTGCCGTTGCCTTTTGGTTCTCCTTGGACTTGTAGGAATAACTGTACAGACCCTGTTTTGGAGGAGGTTGATAGCCGAATTATCAGGCACCTTGCGCAGGTAGGCATTACTGACCCTGCCAACATTGAGCGGTTATTGTTCGATGGTTGTCGAGTGATGGATGCCGACGGCGGTGAATGGTGGGTTGATGATGGCCAGCTGCGGAACGAACCGTATCGATACAATCAGATTGAGGGGCTTTCTCTGGATAAATTGCTTTCAAGTATGGAGTTGTGGTCAGCGACAATTTAAGTTCGGTAAAAATATCGCAGTTAATGTGATTCTATTTAACATTTTGATATTTATATTTTTAATTGCGGCGTGATGATGGCGTATCTGTACAAAAGATGACTATGGATCCGATAATAATTTTGCATAGAAAACTTTTCTTTTGAAATGTGTTCGTCCTGAAAGTCATGCACCTATCGAATATGTGGAGGATCGTTGAGGCACAGCAGTTTGTGTTCCAATTTGAGATAACCATAATAAATAATAAAATGACTTTAGTGGAACAAATGCTGTTGTTAGTTAATATGTATAGCTGCTCAGGCAGCGAGACAAAAAAGGACTTGACCGTTTCAATCATGGCGCAGGTACTGGCTGCTCAGTAGTATAGCGACTAACTAAAATGAAAGTTAAAACGCTAATTCACGCTGTAGGTTTTGCGCTGTTCGGGGGATAGCGCTTTGGCTAATACAGTAATGATTTCTGATGTGTTTTTTGCAGAGGGGCTTTGCGTGTGGCTAAACGACACATTCTGGGTCGGTGCAGGAACAGTAAAGATTGGCGTGTGCTACGCTCAATCAGTCGGTTGTACCGATAACGGCTTTTTTACCGCAACTAGTACATAGAATCCGCATACTGATCTCCCAATCACTTGTACGCCAGAGTATTGTTATTTTGAATAACGATCTTAACTTGAGAGCTTGCACATTAGACTTTCGACTACCGACAAGTGCTTCATCTATCTCCTAAAATTTTGATTAGGAGACTGTTACAATTTGGAGTTGAATTTGGGTTTCATTATGCGTATAACACTTTGTATGAGTGAGGTTGTAAACAGGGCAACCACATGAGTGCTTACTTTTTAAACTCTACGTTTAACCTGCAAGCAAAATAACAAGCAATCATCCTATTTATGAATATTTAATGAACTAGGGAAGCTCGTTAAACAACCTAAATCTGTTCAATAAACGTTCGCGATCTCGCCCTGGGGTTGTAGAGGAATATGTTTTGATATTTAGAAAAGAAATTAATGGTCTTAGAGCTATCGCGGTTATAGCCGTTGTACTCTTTCATTTTAATGCTTCTTGGATGCCTGGTGGTTTTGCTGGTGTAGATGTATTTTTTGTTATTTCAGGTTTTTTAATGACTGGAATAATTTTTAGTGGAATAGAACAGGGTAATTTTTCTATTCTAAGATTTTATGTTGCACGAGCAAATAGGATTATTCCTGCTCTAGCCGTTCTTTCTGTTGTTTTACTTGTTTTAGGTTGGTTTTTTTTAAACCCTATCGATTATAAAACACTAGCAAAGCATACTGGTAGTAGTCTAACTTTTTTATCAAATGTTACATATTGGAGGGAGTCCGGTTACTTCGACGCATCTTCTCACGAAAAATGGTTACTTCATACTTGGTCATTATCAGTTGAATGGCAATTTTATTTAATTTATCCGTTAGTACTTGTAGCTATGAGAAATTTCATGTCTGTAAAGGCTATGAAAGCAACTCTTTTATTTGGAACATTGCTGGGATTTATCTTTTGTGTAATAGCTACTTACAAGTGGCCCAACCCTGCTTATTATCTATTGCCTACTAGAGCATGGGAGATGATGATTGGTGGTGTTGCTTACCTATACCCTGTTATCTTGAAAGAAGAAAGGAAAAAGTTTTTAGAATGGTTTGGTCTAGCATTAATTATTGGCTCTTACCTTTTTATATCAAAAAACAATCCTTGGCCGGGTTATTTAGCGCTATTCCCTGTTTTAGGTTCTTTTTTGATTATTCAGGCTCAACGAAATGATAGTACAATATTAAATAACATAGTTTTTCAAAAAATTGGATCGTGGTCTTATTCCATCTATTTATGGCATTGGCCACTAGTTGTTGTTATTTATTACTTCTCATTAAATGATACTTTCATTTACCTAGGTATTGCGTTGTCAGTACTTTTAGGATATCTGAGCAATAAATATATTGAAAAAATAAAATTTAGAAATGACTTTGTTAATCCATTCGACTACTTAAAATGCAAACCATTGTATCTGGTGTTGGGACTTGCCTGTGCCAGCTTTGTTGTTTACAAGTCGGAGCCGAACCAATACCTTTACCCACTGCCTACTAGTGTATTAAAATCGTTTGAAAGTGGGGAGTATGATTGTTTTGATAAGGACTTTTTACATAACGAAAATACGGTTTTTTGTAAAATAACGGATGGAAAAAATAAGCTTTTTGCATTTGGTGATAGTCATTCATATTCTTCATTGCCTGCGGTCGAATCAATTTCAAAAGATCGAGGTTTTGAACTGACTTATGCAGGTTATAGCGGATGCCCTCCGTTAATTAATGTTTACCCAAAACGCTCCGATCAAAATAATAAAAACTGTAACGCTTTAAACGAAAAAGTTATAAATTATATAATTGAAAATAATTATGATTATGCTTTTTTAGCAGCCAGATGGACTTATTATACTGAGGGTGATTATCAAGATGGGGTCTTTCAATATTTAGTAAGTGAAGAAAGTGAAGGTATAAGTAGGTTGAACTCTATATCTGCGTTTAAAAAAGGTTTAGAGGCTACGTTTGAAAAATATTCCAAAACGAAAGTTAAAGTCATCGTAATGCTACAAGTTCCGATGCAATTGGCTACGCCACAAAAGGTCTATTATCAATCAATATCCTCTGGTAAATTAGATCAAGAGTTGCTGGACACTAGGTCTGTAAGTACAAAAAAACATCTAGATTTCCAGAGGATGACAAACGAAATCATCATAAATGTTGCTGATAAATATAAAAATGTTGTAGTTATAGATCCTACAGAGTCCTTTTGCTCCGATAAAATATGCTCTATAGGTGACGTAGTTAAATCTTATTACTTTGATGATGATCATTTGTCTGTATATGGGAATACTAAATTAAAAGATTTTATCAGTAATGCTATTAATTGAACCAGGCTCTTACTCAATTTAATATGCATACTAAAACCTTGTTAAAGGAAGGGGTGGTATTACACACCCAAAGTCTGGATGTTGATTGATATCGGTTGCTATGAAGAACAAACAATACTTTCTATTAGGTTGTTTGTTCTTCGTTTTACTAATCTTAATCAAACATAAATTTTAGCTTGCCGCCGGTCTCTGGAGCGCGATTAACCACATCGACAAAAATCTTAATCAGCGGCCGCGTTTCACTTTTAAAATACACTTCATCACACTTAGTCAGGTCGCCAAGGAGCAAAACTTAAATAGTTGTGTGCGTATACACTATTGTTTTTTTGTTATTTTTTATCAATGGCTTATGGTTTGTTATTTGAGGCGATAGGTTTAAAGTGCACGCGTGAACGTTTTTCCTTATGTCGTATTGGAATACGTGCTGGTATATTCTATTAAATTATAGTGTGGTAATTTCGTTATAACAAAAACCACAAATTAAATGGTTAACACTGTCGTATTTTTCGCAAATGAGACGCAAAAAACTACGCTAGCACGCTGTTTGTTAGGCTGGCGTTAACCCCATATATTTTATTATCTTGGATACATGCTGTAAGGCATGTGTCCTTGCACATTTCTGCTCTAAAAATGTGTTTGAAAGTGGCTAGACTTTATTCTCATCGTAAAAACCGTCTGCAAATCAGCGCGAAACTTATTAGTAAATTTCAATGGATCTATGGTGATCGTGAAAAGATCGATATCGCGTTTTTTTGCGTTTTTTGCAACGGGGCTTCACCAGTGAAAGCCGCCAGCGCCAGCGCGGATCCCGTGGGTTGCATTACTGCGATTTTTTCACCCGACAAAGCGCGCAGGCGTGGCGTGGGTCTGACGGCGCGCGCTGGGTTGGAAGTGGGGGTAAACTGCAGGCAATAAAAAACCGCCCGAGGGCGGTTGATGGGAATGGGGTTCCGATTGTTACTTGGCTTCGGTTGCGACCGCCAGTTGGTAAGGCTTGAAGCGGACTATCTCTTCGCCGGCCCATTCGTTGATGGCCAGTAGTGATTGGCGAATACAATCCAGCTCGTTAGCATCAAATACCTGTGCCGCCTTACCGGCATCACCAAAGCCGCCGGTATTGTTGGGCACAATCCCCATGAGTTGAGGTGGTACGCGGTGCGATGCCAGCTGGTCGTCACGGCTGACGTTCTTAATACTCAGGAACTCATCATTCGCGGCAACTTCTGCCACTGGGATTAATTTGATCCCGTCCTTATTGCCACCTGGTGCATGCAAAAACAAGTTGCGGAAGTTGCCAGGGCCTTTGCTGTTTCTTAGGGATTCACGGAGCTTGGCGACATCTTTCTCGTTCACGGTTGAGTCGGTGAGGTACATAATAAAACCAGCGTGACTACCGTTTTCATAGTACCGACGCCTAAAGAGGGTCGCGCTTTCATTTAACAGCGATGAGTTCATGCTAGCCACATAGTCGGGGATACCATAAACCTCTTGGTTTAGGTCTGGATCTTTTACATGAAAGATTGATGCTTCGGGAAACTCCATTTCCTCGTGAAAATTAGGTACCCACCAATACTGATTAGGTTTAATGCCTACTCGAGTATATTTAGCTGGCGAGGCTTGATACTTCAATGCACCGCCAAGGCGATTTTTAATGACTTGCACATAGGCATTATCAAAAACCAAATAGTCGAGCACAATGGCGGAAAAGTCATACAGGCTGAGCTTAGGATTCGGGATAAAACAACTTTTTAGAATGTTGCGCTTTACCTGAATCGCGCTAGCATGATGCACTGAAGCACGATAAATGCGGCTAAGGCCCGTCAAGGACAGCGGAGGCTCGTAGTATTTACCGTTAGACATGGCCTCAAGATAATCGAAGATCTCCCGTTGGCTCAGCACTGGCATAGGGTCGCCAAAGGTAAAGGTCTCAATTCGTTGCTCTTGCGGCCCTTGCTGCTGTTGCGGTTTGGCTGTCATAGCTCGAGCCTTTCTATATTTTGCCATTAGTCGTAAATCTCCAACGTCGATGTACTGGTGCCGCTGGTATCCAGTGGCTCATTGTAAAGTGCATGCATTGCCGCCCACGCGATATCTGCGTGGCTAATTTCTTCGCTGCGAGCGGATTCATAGGTAACTTGTTTGCCGTTGGCTGTCAGGGTTTTACGAATGCTCATAAATGCTTGGGCTAGGTCGGTCCAGCCTGCGTCATATTCCAAGCGGCCTTTGCTGATCACGTCATAGGCCTTGATCACCATCTGACTTTTCAGCACAGGGTTGTAGAGGAATGGCGTGACCTGCGGGAAAAACTTCTTCACCAGTTGATATACCGCCTCACCAAGACCCGTGGTATCGATACCGATAAAGGTCACGTTGTATTTATTGCAGATATCCTGAATTGCTTTGGCCTGTGCCTCAAAGTCCATCCCGTTCCAACGGTGTTTTTCTATCACGCGGAACTTACCGCCTGGCACAGCAGGAGGGCAGATCACAATGCAACCTGCGCTATCACCTTTGCCGCCTTTGTTAGGGTCGTAACCAATCCACACTTCACGGTGCGCGAGTGGTCTTGGTGCAAAGGGCTTGTAGTCTGTCCACACTTCCCACGAGTCAACCATGCAGCGCTGCATCATCACCATAGGGAACACTGACATAGTGTCGTCGATGAACTCGCACATCAGCAGGTTTGAATATTCGTCAGGGCTGTACTCTAAGTGCAGGGTATCTGGGTCGAATAAGTTGCAACCTTTGCGGATAGCATCATCGACCGTCACCACTTGCCGCCATTGGCCATCCTCACATCTGCGGCCATTTGCTAGGGCACTATGGCTCACATCAATCTCAATGCGATCGGCTTTAGGGCGGCCACGGTTAAACAATGTGCCTGTCCAAAACGGGTAGGCGTCGTGGGTAATCGATGACGGGGTAGATATGTAGGTTTGGCGCCATTTAGCATGGATAGCCATACCTGAGGCGACCTTACGGAACTCTTGGAACTTGTGGATCCAGAAGTACTCATCCAAATACAGGTTGCCGTGGTACGACTGAGCCGTTCTGGCATTGGTGCCCAAAAAGTACAGAATGGCACCGTTGAAAAGCACAATCGGGTCGCCCTTAAGTTCAATGCCGGTGACATCCTTCACGAACTGAATGATGTACTGCTTAAACACATGGGCCTGCGCTTTACTGGCCGACAAAAAGATTTGGTTACGGCCCGTTACCAGCGCATCAATAATGGCTTCATGGGCAAAAAAGTACGTCGCGCCAATTTGTCTCGACTTGAGAATGTTGCGTATACGCTGGGTTAAGCCTGCGGTATACCATTCTTTTTGATAGGCAAACATCGAGTCTTGGAACGCTTCAATCAGCTTTTCCAAATCCTCTTCGCTAACATGGTTCTTCACCGGCTGCTTTTTAGGTCCAGCATTGCGGTTTTGTACGTTCGGATTGAGGTCTGTCTCATTACCGCCATTGTGATAGCGAGTGATGCGGGCAATTCGCTCCAGCTGCCGACCGAGTAGGTCTATCTCCTTAAAATCCTTGCCGTCTTTATCCTCTTTGTTGATGAGCTGCAGCATGCGCATTTCAAGCGCAGAGTCGACCCTGTCAATGGGTTTGGCATCTTCCCAAGCATCGCGTTTTTTCCAACTCGACACGGTACTTTCAGGCAGTTGTAAATGCTGGCTAATCTCGCGGACAGCCCAGCCTTGCCAAAAAAGGGTTTTGGCAGATTGGCGTTGATTCTTATCTGTAGAGATTTGGGGATTCAGTTTCATGGCGCCAGTGTAAATAGCCCAATACCGAAAACCCTGCTGTTTAAGCGGTATCGGTTTCCTTATACCGCCCGAAGCCCTTGCCCATCATCGCCTTGCTCTTGACCATACAGGCAGCAGTTAACAGACCTAATTCAACCCCAAAGGGCGACCAAGATGGCTAAGAAATCGAAATTTTTCCGTGTATTTACTGAAGGACATACGACCGACGGCCGAGTCGTTGAGCGTCAGTGGATCACCGATATTGTAGAAACCTATAACACGGCAAAGTATGGCGCCCGTATTTGGCTTGAGCATATTCGCGGTATTACCCCCGACAGCGCCTTTAAAGCTTATGGCGATGTGACCGCGGTAAAGGCTGAAGAAGTCGATGGCAAATTAACTCTGTTCGCTCAAATCGAGCCAACAGATGAACTGATCGCCATGAACCAGAAAAAGCAAAAAGTGTATACCAGTGTTGAGATTGATCCCGACTTTGCCAAAACAGGCAAATGCTATCTCTCAGGCTTGGCAGTAACAGATTCCCCCGCATCACTTGGCACTGAAATGCTGGCGTTCTCCGCAACCTGCAAAGTCAACCCGCTTAACTCGCGTAAGCAACGCCCCGAAAACTTATTTACCTCAGCAGTGGAAGTGGATTTTGAATTTAAAGAGGTCAGCGACGAGCCCGGGCTATTTGCCAAGGTTAAAGCGATGCTCGGTAAAAACAAGGCAGAAGCCAAAACCGACTTTGCCGATGTGCATCAGGCCGTTGAAGAAATCGCCCAAGCCGTTGCTCATGCTGAAACGCAATTTGGCAGCAAGGTCACCAAAGGCATGGAAGATTTAACCAAGTTGCAGACGGATTTTAATGAGCTCAGCACGCAATTCAATGCACTCAAGACTCAGCTCGAAAAAGAAGAGCCACAAGGCCAACGACGTTCACCCGCAACCGGTGGCGACACCAACATGAAAACCGATTGCTAAGGAGCAAACATGCGCAATACCACCCGTACACTTTTTAACGGTTACCTAGGCCAAGTCGCCACGCTCAATGGCGTAGAAACAGCAACCGCCAAATTTACCGTTGAACCAACAATCCAGCAAACGTTAGAAACGCGAATGCAAGAAAGCTCGCAGTTCTTGACGATGATTAACGTGGTGCCTGTCACCGAAAAATCAGGCGAAAAGTTAGGCCTTGGCGTTAGCGGTACGATTGCTGGCACAACCGATACGACTCAAAGCGATCGCCAAGCCATTGACCCAACCGATTTAGATGCGCTGGGTTATGACTGTACCCAAACCAACTTCGATACGGCGCTTCGCTACGCCAAGATTGATATGTGGGCCAAGTTCCCTGATTTTCAGGCGCGTATTCGCGATGCCATTCTGAAACAGCAAGCACTCGACCGCATCATGATTGGCTTTAATGGTACCAGCCGTGCGGCTACCTCTAACCGCGCAAATAACCCATTGCTGCAAGATGTAAACATCGGCTGGCTGAAAAAAATTCGCCAGCATGCACCGCAGCGCCATATGGCAGAAGTGGTTGAAGGCTCAGGTAAAATTGTCATCGGCACCGATTACGCCAACCTCGATGCTTTGGTGTTCGACATGGTGAACAACATGATTGACCCATGGCACCAAGACGATACTGAGCTGGTTGTGATTTGTGGTCGTAAGCTGCTGGCTGATAAGTACTTCCCAATTATCAACAAAGACAACGTACCCACTGAAACCATGGCCGCTGACATGATCATCAGCCAAAAACGCATTGGTGGCTTAGGTGCGGTGCGGGTACCGCATTTCCCTGCTAACGCCTTGCTGGTCACGCGCCTGGATAACTTAAGCCTGTATTGGCAAGAAGGCGCTCGCCGACGCAGTGTGATTGACAACCCTAAACGTGACCAAATTGAAAACTACGAATCATCAAACGATGCCTATGTAGTTGAAGATTATGGCTGCACAGCGTTTGCCGAAAACATTGAGATGGGAGCATAGCCATGACATCACCCGCCCATAAACGCTTTCATGGTGTTTTAGCGGCAGCGCGGGGAACGGATTCCCCCTTAAGCGCTCGCTCCGAAAACACCTACGAGCTCATGCTCATGCAGCTTACCGAGCATCGCCGCATCTTAAAAACGGTGCAGGCGCTCGCACGTAAGCTGCAGGCAAAGTCGCAGTTCTTACCTGAATATGATGCCTATATCGATGGCACCATTAAGGGCGACAGTGGCGTGCAGGATGAAGTGTTCGTCACTGTGCTGCTGTGGCATATCGATGTCGGCAATATCGACCGCGCCATTGAGCTGGCCGCATACGCGCTTAAACATGATCTGGTGATGCCAGACCGTTTTGAGCGCAATCTGGCTTGCACCATTGCCGAAGAAATTGCCGAAACCGCCGCGCGCGTGATTGAAACCGAAACACCGGTGGCCAGTTCGCAGCTAAAAGCTGTGCTTGAGCTTACGGCCGAGTGCGACATGTACGACGAAGCGCGCGCTAAGTTGCTGCGTCAAATGGGGCAAGCATTTGAAGCTGAAGGCGAGTTAACCGCTGCGCTCGACGCCTATCAACAAGCATTGGCCCTAAACGATAAAGTGGGTGTGAAGAAGTTTATCGAGAAAGTCACTCGTGATCTTAAGAACGCCGACAAACAAACAACCGAAAGCACTGAGCCCTCAGAAACACAAGGCAGTGCTGGTTAACCGAGCGACCCTCGCAACCCGTGCGGCGCTGGCCAAGTAGCGTTATCCAATTTCACTACTTAAGCCAGCCCACCGCACAACCTAGCCGCAAGCAGGTAAACATGAGTTTTATCGCCCCAGCCACTAGCGCAGCACCAAGCACGATTACCAACAGCCCGTTTTGGCCTGATTTTCAGTTAGCGACATTGCGCGAGGCCATGCGCCTTGATGGCACAGTGACAAACGCACGACTTGAGCACGCAGTCATCAATGCAGCACTGCAGACAAACAGTGATCTCAAGGATTGGCGTATCGGGCAGCAAATCTTGGGCTTTGACGGTTTAGAACAGGTGCCAGCCGAGCAAATCAACGGCCAGAGCATCTATTTGCAATTGTATTTACGCGCGGTGTACTGCCTCACCAAAGCCAATCTCATTGAGCGTTATAGCGATTTTGATAGCACGGCCAAGGGGCTAAAGGCGGGTGAAGTGCTCGGCGATAGCGTTGACGATCTTCGCCGTGATGCACGCTTTGCCATTCGCGACATCTTAGGCGAAAGCCATGTCACGGTGGAACTGATCTAATGGAATTAGTCTGATGAGCAGCTTGCAGGCAGTGCGCAGCATCGAGGGCGATACCGTCGATAAGATTTGTTATCGATACCTTGGGGCAACGGCTGAGATCACTGAGCAAGTGCTAGACGCTAACCCGCAGCTTGCCGCCATCGGCCCTATATTGCCAAACGGTACGCTAGTACTTCTTCCTGTGCAGGTGGCCGCACCGACACAGCCAAACTTTATTCAACTATGGGATTAATGATGAGCGAGCCAATTTCAGCGACATCAGCCACATCTGCAGTCGTCACCGCCAGCGTGCTGACATTAGTGCCAGGGGCTGAACCTGCAGTCATGATCGGCGCGTTTACCGGTGCTGTGTTGTTCATTATTTCGAATGACGCCGCGGGGAATTACCAGCGTATCGGACTGTTTATCGTGTCATTTTTGGGCGGCGTACTGTGCGCCAATTGGGCCGCCAATGCCTTGAGTGCATTACTGCCAGATGCCTTGCAGGTCAATGTGGGCATGGCAGCACTCATTTCATCTGCCTGTGTTGTGCGCATGCTGCAGTATTTTATGAAACTCACCAATAACCCAGAAAGTTGGCTCAATGCCCTACGCGGGCTTAGGGGGAAATGATGCTGATCATCAATGCCATTATTTGCAGTTTGATTGTGTTGCGCCTGGCTTTGTTTGTGCGAACAGGGCGGCATCGAATCTTTATTAGCATTTGCGCCTATCTCATCACCGTTGCCGCAGGCATTGAGGTCATTCTCACTGTGTATGGCGTCGCCACAGCGCCAAGTTATGCGGAGCTATTTCTAAAAGCCACGCTCTGCATCGCCATTTTCCAAGTGCGGGGCAATGTTGCTCATCTGCTGCAACTCAATACGCATAAAGCTGGCAGCAGGCTAGGGCGTATTCCTCGCCCACAAACATTCAAAACCAAGCATAGGTAATTGAGATGACTCTAAGAAAAGGCAGCAATGGCACGGCAGTGCGTGATTTACAACAACGGCTCAATGCCGCTGGCGCGTCATTAACGGTAGATGGTTGGTTTGGTGATGCAACCCAAAAGGCCATCGAGCAATTCCAAGACAAGCAAGACTTACCGCGCACCGGCTATGCAGGGGTAAGAACGTTGGCGTTACTCGCCGGCGAAAGCCGTAACAAGTTTATTCAGCACTCACAATTAGCCGACGCAGCAATGGTTCTGGGCGTCTCGTTTGCCGCCATGGCCAGCGTGGCAGAAGTGGAATCCAACGGTTTTGGCTTTTTCGCTTGTGGTAGGCCCACGATTTTATTTGAGCGACACGTATTTTATCGCGAGCTGTTGGAACAAGGTGTCTCAGTCGATGAGCTTGCGGCTAAGTACCCGAATATTTGCAACCCAGCCCGTGGCGGTTATACCGGCGGCAGTGGTGAATATCAGCGGTTTGCTATTGCGTACCAGCTTAATCCAGAGGCCGCGATTTGCGCCTGCAGCTGGGGTATGTTTCAGATAATGGGCTTTCATTGGCAAGCCTTGGACTATCCGTCGCCGCAGGCATTTAAGCAAGCCATGGATATTTCAGAGGGGGAACAGCTCAAGGCTTTAGTTAAATTTATCGAGGCGGATCCTGTGCTGCATAAGGCACTCAAAGCGCGTAAGTGGGCAGAGTTTGCCAAGCGCTACAACGGCCCCGCCTATAAAGAAAATGACTACGACATTAAGTTAGCGCGCACGTATCAGCAGTTTACTGCCGCGAGTCAGCAGCAGGGCGCCGATAATGTTGTCGCTGCTTAGCCGGTTTATTCAGCCATTTACAGGCTATTTAATTGTCGCCGCCATCGGGATTGCGCTCACTATGGCGGGTGTTATCTATCAGCAACAAGAGCGACTTAGTCTGTTGCAGCAGACGCATGGCGCAATGCTGCAATCGCTGACACAAACATCACAGTCCTATTTTGACTTAAAGCAGCTATCAGCCGAAAACCAGCAAGCGCAGGCAGAGCTGCGAACGCAGCTAGCCAGCGTGAAAAGCACGAGCCAATACCGAAAAAACAAAATTGAGGAGCTAAAAAGTGAACTTAGCGATGTTAAAGCCTGGGCTGATGCTGTTCTGCCTGATGCTATTCGCCGGCTGCACCAGCGCCCCGCTATTAGTGGCAGTGCAGAGTACCGTCGTTGGTTGTCCACTCGTGATCCCTTGTCTGTTGCCGGCGAGCAACCCTATCAGCAATCAAGGGATCAGCAGTGAGCTCGATACCTGCGAAACGGCTTGGCATGACTGTGCCGCGCAAATCGATATGATTATCGAGTGCCAAACTAAACAAGAAGCTAAACAGAAAGCTAAAGACTTAAGTCAGAAAGAAGGGAAACGCCATGAATAAGCCGGCGCAGCTGCGTGAGTTGTTATCCAGTCATGTTCCCCACTTGCAACAAAACCCTGATTGCCTGCACGTCTTTATCGAGAACGGCAACATCATCGCCACCGGTGCAGGGCAAAATCTGAGTTTTGAGTATCAATTCAACTGTGTGTTAATCGTGACGGACTATGCCGCCCATGCTGATACGCTTATCGTGCCCATTTTAGGCTGGCTGGCCACACAGCAACCCGAGCTGTTATTTAACCCGGACAAGCGCGAGACCGGCTTTAAATTCAAAGCGGAAATCATTAATCACACCACTGCTGACATTGAAATTGTGCTGGCATTAACTGAGAGGGTAAAAGTTGTTGCGGGTGATAATATGCAGCTTGAGGTCACGCATTTACCTGAGCCCGTTTTCAATGACGAAGCGATCGATTGGACGTTATATACCAATGGAATTGAAGTGCCATGGCCACCGACGATTTAACCCGATTAAATGAGTTGTTTGACGGGCTAATACAGCAATTATCCCCTGCAGCGCGTAAGCAACTCAGCCTAGATATTGCAAGACGACTGCGCGCCACCCAGGCACAGCGCATTAAGCAAAACAAAGCACCCGATGGGGCAGCGTTTGAGGCGCGAAAGCCACAGTCTACATGGGCGAAAAGGCTTGGTGCTATTAAAAAGAAACTGATGTTCCAGAAAATCATCAGGCAAAAATACTTAAAACCTGTGTATTCAGCATCTGCAGCCAGTGTTGGGTTTACCGGGTTTATTTCCCGCGTAGCGACCGAGCATCAATACGGGCTTAGAGGACGGATAAACGAGCGGATATCGGCACAATATCCGCAGCGTGAGTTGCTAGGGTTCACGGTTGATGAACAGGAAATGATAGAAGAGACTATCGTTAGGCACTTAGCTATGATGCACTAAATCTATCCACCAACTAATAACTCAAACAGCTTTGGAAAAATTTCCGAGTTAGACTTTTAGCTCGGATTAGTGAGTCTCGAATAAAAATGTCTATGGGTAACGCCTCGTTAAGACGATAAAAACAGTTGGTTAAAATCGCAAAGCGTTAACCAACTGTTTTATTCAGTTTAAACTACTTGTTAAAACTCGTTTATCGAAAATTCTTTCTGATACTATTAATGTAACTCAAGTTAGTTGGACACTGATTTGATGGCATTATTAAACTTTTTACGCCAAATACTAACCCAGCTCCTGCGACACCAGCAATTAAAGGGGACATTCCAATGAAAGCAGAAACACCTGCGCTCCCTAGACCAGCTCCAACAATACCTGAAAAGTCAGTATTAATTATATTTTTTAAATGAGTTGTAACTCGTTTTACACCTGATTCTTTTAAAGTTTTATCGATATCTTTTAATGCTAATTCCACACGATCCATTTGAGCATTTCTTGCACGTGGTACATCTTTTGAACTCAGTATTTTTTCATTGATCTCATCCATATGACAACGAAATGCAATAAGTTCATCTTGTCTTTTTTCTTTAAACTCTAAAATGTCAGCTAATGGCGTATCCGCACTTGGAACAGGTAACATGTCATATAGCTCAACTTCAACACCAACACTTGTACTCTGTTGAGTGTAGAATGGGATATCTGCTAGTTGTGCAATTGTCCAGCAACCGGGTTCTTCTTCTTGATTTTTTCTAAATGCAGCTTCTTGTGCCTGAATGAAAAATTCACCTCTACCCAAGCTTATTGTTCCTTGAAATCTAACAATCGTGCGTTTTAATTTTCCTGATTGCTCTAGATAATCAATTTCAGGAGAGGAAATATGGATAAACATATTTGATGGGTAATCAATTTCATCCCAATACATAAGGTATTTCCTCAACGCTATTGGATCTGGATCTCCCCCGCTGCTTATTCCACCTGTATAAATAGGCTTGAAAGGTGGAGATACTACTATTCCTTTTTTATTCATACAGACCTCAGATTTAGAGTGCTAACGTCTTAGTATTTATGCGCTGCGCTGTTTAAATCGCTTGTTGGACTTGGCCACTGCCATATCCGTGTAAATGGGTATAAATGATGCTATAGGAATTTGCTTTTTTGCGGTAGCGGTTTTTTATACAGCTTGGTGGGTAATCACTTGATATTATCTTATCTTTCTCATTATTTTACGCCCACTTTCGACTGTTTATTGAACTTTATTGACAGCATTTTGGCCACGCACTCCGGCTGATACTCGTACCACTTTTTCTCATTGGCTAACGTAATTGCGGTCAGATAACGGATAAGGCCAGAACTCTGTTGTATTACTAAAATTGGGTCAATGTTCTGATGTTGGAGTTAGCGAGATGCCACGCTGCAAATCGAAAAGGGGCAGAAATAATTTTAAATTTTTATCTTGCGCTATAACTTCCTACATACCACTCAAAGCCTTTGCGGCTCGCCAAACAACTGGCAACCATAGCCGCATGAACACTGCCGCAGCTATCGCTGAACTCACACGCCGTATCGATAACCTTTTACGCATTGGCACCGTTGCCGAAGTAAAGGGTGATTCTTGCCGCGTAAAAACCGGTGAGTTACTTACCAAGTTTCGCCCCTTTTTTACCCGCCGTGCCGGCACAGCAAAAACCAGTTGGCGTCCTACCGTTGGTGAGCAAGTGATGCTGCTATCGCTAAGTGGCGACCTTACCAACGCTTATATTCTTCCTGCGCTTTATAGCGATGAAAACCCAGAGCCTGACGGCAATAACAATAACAATCGTGAGCGAACTGTGTATCCCGATGGCGCTGTGATTGAATACGACCCCGATACTAGCGCGCTTAAAGTGACTGGTATTAAAACCGCCACCGTACAGGCCTGCGAGCGGGTGACTATCGATTGTCCAAACTCCGAGTTTACGGGCAATGTGCTGGTTAAAAAAAAGCTCACTGTAGAAAAAGGCGCTAAGGTCACAGGCGTATTTGAACACAGCGGGCAAATGACGAACTCAGGCGGTGTAAGCATCGACGGTATTATTTTTGGCACCCATAAACACGGCGGTGTCGATACCGGCTCGGGCACTTCTGGAGGCCCGCAATGAGCACAAACAAAAACTGGCAAGGAATGAATCGCTTTACTGGCCAAAGCATTAGCGAGTCGCAGCATATCAGCCAAAGTATCCAGGACATATTAACCACGCCATTAGGTTCGCGCGTGATGCGTCGTGACTATGGTAGCGCCATTTTTGAACTTATCGACCAACCCCAAAGTGCAGCGGTAAAGCTGCAGATTATGGCGGCGGCAGTTATCGCGCTAACCCGTTGGGAGCCACGTATTCGCATTACTGAGATTGAAATTATCAGTGGCGGCAGCGACGGCAAAGTGCAATTCAATTTAGTGACAGACCGCATCGACACTCAACGCGCCCAATTATTCGAGGCCACCTATGGCTGAGCTAATCGACTTATCTAAAGTTCCTGTGCCTGACATTATCCAGCCGCTGAGCTTTGAGCAGCGCTTTGCTGCGCTCAAGCAACTACTGATAGATATCGACACAAGCTATGAAGCGGTGCTGGCGTTAGAGTCGGACCCTGTTACCAAATTACTGCAGGTATTTGCCTATCGTGAAATGCACTTAGTTGCGCAAATTAATGATGCCACTCGCGGCAATATTTTAGCTTCATCAACTGGCAATAACCTGATTGCACTAGGTTCGCGTTATGACCTCGCGCCATTAGTTATCCAAGCGGGCAATCCAACTGCAGTGCCGCCCATCCCTGAAATTTTAGAGGATGAGCAATCCTTTAAGCGCCGCGTGCAAATGGCATTTGATGGCTTAAATACGGCTGGCAGTATCGACGGTTATATCTTTTTTGCATTGGGCGCCGATGGCCGCGTGGCTGATGCAAAAGCCGTGAGTCCTGAACCCTGTGAAATGGTGGTCACCATTCTCTCTATCGAAGGTAATGGCACAGTCAGTAATGAGCTGCTTATTAAGGTACGTGACGTTTTTGGCATCAGTGCCGATGGCTTATCCCAGTCCAATACCCCGTCAAAAGTACGGCCGCAGGGCGATAGAGTCAACATTCAAGGTGCGAGCATTGTTAATTACAACGTACATGCCGTGTTGCAGCTTTTACCAGGGCCTGATGCGCAAGTGGTGTTAGAAGCTGCTAATCAAGCTTTGGCGCTTTACCAAAAGGAGCAGCGCCGCTTAGGGGCTGATATTACCCGTTCAGGAATATTCAAAGCGCTGCACCAAAGTGGCGTCAATAACGTCAATCTGATTAGCCCATCTGTTGATGTAACTGTGCTTGACCAACAGGCAGCGTATTGCACCAGCATTAACGTCTCAATAGGGGGCGTGGGTGAATAATCGGGTTTCATCATTACTGTCACCAAACGCTTCAAAACTTGAGCGCGATATTGAACAAGTGATCGCCAGCTCGCTGGATTTGCCCCTGTCTATTGCTGATCTGTGGGACCCGTTTCGCTGCCCATTGTCTTTGCTGCCATGGCTAGCATGGGCATACTCAGTTGACCAATGGGCGGACAGTTGGCCTGAAAGCTTTAAGCGTCAGGTGGTTAACGATGCTTTCGATATTCATCGCCACAAAGGCACTCCATACGCGGTGCAGCGGGCACTTAATAGCCTTGGTATTAAAACCAACATCCTCGAATGGTGGGAGAGTGCCGGTAGTAATCTGCGCGGCACGATGAAAGTGCTCGCGTTAGTTAACGACAATATCACTGACGAAAATGAAGGATTGATAACGGCCAAAATGCTCGCGATGGTGACAGAGGCTATTCGTGCCTCAAAGCGCGGTTCGATCCATTTCGATGTTGAGCTTGGTATCTCATTCGAAGAGTCGCTTACCGTTGCCGCGGGTATTAGCCCTAGCATTGGCATATCTGATATCGATGCCAATTCTAATGGCATTCGCCCTGATGATGTTATTGCCTTAGCCGGCGTATTTGGCATTGAGCATCGTATCGACTGCATCGATATCGATTACCTGTTATCTCCTGTACTACCTGACGAATTGTTAATTACCCACAGGCTTGCGGCGGCGTCGCATCAACTAATCATCTCTGAACACGAATTAACGGGAGTTGTGTAATGGCACTCACACTGCAATTTACTGAGGCTGGCCTTGCCGCTTGCTTATCATCAAAAGACAAAGGGCTCAAAGCCGAAATTACTCACATGGCGTTTGGCTCAAACGCCTATACGCCCTCTAAAACCCAGACCAGCTTGAGCGCTGAAAAAGAACGCATTGCCATTTCTGATTATCAAGATGGAGGTAAGAGTCTGCGGATGGCGGGTGTGTTTGATGCCGAGCTTGAATACGCCATCAAAGAGATAGGGTTTTACATTGGCACGACTTTGCTTGGCGTATACAGCGCACCGAACAAGACGCTGGGCTACCGAACCCCTGCAGTAAAAGTCGTGCAGTGGTTTACGTTAAATATTGAGGCGCTGCCAACCGACAGCATCACAGTGGTGGTGGGCGCTGAAAACCTTAACTTGATTTTAGACAAAGAGTTTATCGCGGGCTGTACGGCATTTTTACACAATGCGGCGGCAGTTATTAAAAATGCTCACTGGAACATGCAACTCAGTGAGCGCATTAGACAACTGGAGGGATAATTATGAGCTCGATTGCTGAAGAAATTGCGGGGCTAAAAGTCGCGTCCGCAGCACAAACTGCCGCATCACAGGCGTTATCGCAAGAAGTCGCTGGCAAGATGGCGGCTATCGATAAAAAAACCAATGACTCTATTGTTAAGGTTGAATCAACCTATGACCAAAAAGCGGCCGGACTGACCATTATCGCCACCGACGGCTACAAAAAAGCCATCGAGCACAATTCTGGCGGTCGCAATACCGTGGTGTATGACGTCCAAGGCAACCCTAACATTATGTGCGTTATCCCACGCTTCAATAT
This sequence comes from Shewanella sp. NKUCC01_JLK, assembly GCF_019345615.1. NCBI lineage: Bacteria > Pseudomonadati > Pseudomonadota > Gammaproteobacteria > Alteromonadales > Shewanellaceae > Shewanella > Shewanella sp. NKUCC01_JLK. The sequence continues at coordinate 78,746 of NZ_JAHKRD010000020.1, forward strand.
TGAAGACCTAGGGCTGGTTGATTTAAACCTTGGCACAGGGGTTCACCCTGCGTTCCAGACTAACGGCGTACCTCGCGTCGAGATATTAGTCGGCAAGTACTTAGCATCGTCAGCCACCAATGGTAGTGCCGTGATTGGCGGTGTACAGCCACTCACAGCCGTTAATTACGATGTTGCAAAAGAGTTGTGTACACGCAAAGGTGCAAACTGGCATTTAATGTCAGTGCACGAATGGGCCGCGATTGCACTGTGGTCTCTAGCAAACGGAACAGTACCGCGAGGCAATACAAACTATGGGCGCTCGCATGAAAAAAAATGGGAAACGGCGAGTCGCAGTGACAATGGTGCTCCAGGAGACGTCAGCGGTACCGGTAGAACAGATACAGGTAAGGGGCCATCAACCTGGAATTATGATCATACCCATTTTGGGGTGTGTGATTTAGTCGGTAATGTATGGGAATGGTTAGATCAAATGAAGTTAGACAATGGTCAGATTATTACTACGTTGGATAATAATCCTGCAGTGGCTGAAGCAAACTGGCACAAACACGCAGCTTATTTTGACTCACCTACTGATAACCAAACCGGCGCGGGCAGCGCTGGCGCGCCGATCCTCAGCAATGCAGCGACTAAGCGCAACGGTCCGATGAATGATGATTCAAACGATTACCCGCACCTAACCGCCTCGCACTTTGCGGCCATCACCAAAGCCGCGGGCTACGTGCCTAACGAGCTATTGCGCAAACTGTTAATTGAGTCGGCCACTACAGCTACGGTCGTTGGTTATATTGGTGCGAGAAACTATGGCGACCGGTTCCCTGTCCGTGGTGGCAGTTGGGGCCACGGTACGAGCGCTGGGCTGGGCGCGCTCAGTTTGTACAATCCGCGCTCGTTTGCGGGCGGCGACATCGGTTTCCGCCCAGCTTTCTTTGTGTAGTGCCATTTAAATTTTTGGAGTAACCACGATGAACTTTACTTATCTTTTTAACGGCGTATCTCACACTGATGTGTCGCGTGAATACATGAACAACCTAGGCATGAATACTGAGCAGGTTAACTCTGTGCTCGCTCAGCGTGACTTTGAGTTGTCGCAAAATATAGAAAAACGTAAGGCTGCATATCGAGAAGAGTCGGACCCGCTTTATATGGAGTGGCAATATGACCAAACGCCAGAAAGCGAGCAACATTGGCGCGATAAAGTGGTCGAGATCAAGCTGCGCTATCCTGTCGCTACTGATGAATGATCTGAGGTTTTTAGGTCAATAAACGACTCTTACCACTCAAACCAGTAGCACCGCTCCGGTGTGCTCTGCAAGCTTAGCCCTGCTTAGTTTTGCAAAACCCACAGCACCGGAGCTTATTATGGATTATCACCACGGGGTCCGCGTCATTGAAGTCAATGATGGCACCCGAACCATTCGCACAGTATCAACCTCAGTCATCGGCATTGTCTGCACCGCCAGCGATGCCGATGCAACGCTATTCCCGCTAAACACCCCTGTATTGCTAACCAATGTCATGCAAGCCATTGGTAAAGCGGGCACCTTAGGCACATTAAAGCCCACGCTTGAAGGCATTGCTGACCAAGTCAATACGCTCACCGTTGTGGTGCGTGTTGAGCAGGGCGCGGATGAAACCGCCACAACGGCGAACATTATTGGCACTATAACGCCACTGGGCCAATACACTGGCCTTAAAGCATTACTGGCGGCCCAGTCTTTATTGGGCGTTAAGCCGCGCATTCTAGGCGTGCCAGGCTTAGACACTTTACCCGTTGCCACAGCGCTTGCAGCAACCGCCAAAAAACTGCGCGCCTTTGCCTACATCAGCGCCTATGGCTGTGCCACCAAAGAAGAAGCCGTGGCTTACCGTGAAAACTTTGGCGATCGTGAGGTGATGGTCATTTGGCCTGAGTTTGTTGCCTTTGATACGGTTGCCAAGGCAAGTGTTAACGCTACTGCGACCGCTCGCGCATTAGGTTTACGTGCGCGTATCGACAAAGAAGTCGGTTGGCACAAAACGCTATCAAACGTCACTGTTAGCGGCGTTACCGGTTTAAGTCAGCCAGTGTTCTGGGACTTACAAGATCCGTCTACCGATGCTGGTTACCTAAACAGTAATGACATCACCACGCTGATTAATCAGTCAGGCTTCCGCTTTTGGGGCTCACACACCTGTTCAGAAGATCCCTTATTCCAATTTGAAAACTACACCCGCACCGCACAAGTGTTGGCTGACACCATTGCTGACGCACACATGTGGGCCGTTGATAAACCGATGACTCCCACATTGGTTAAAGACATCATCGAAGGTATTAACGCCAAGTTCCGCGAGTTAAAAGGCCTAGGGTATATCGTTGACGGCCAAGCCTGGTACAGCGAAGACGTTAACGACGTCAGCACCATCAAGGCGGGCAAGTTGTATATCGATTACGACTACACCCCAGTGCCTCCGCTGGAAGACTTAACCTTCCGTCAAAAAATCACCGACCGCTATTTAGTCGACTTCGCGTCCGCAGTAGCAGCGGCCTAAGGATAATCCATGGCGTTACCAAGAAAACTCAAACACCTCAACCTATTCGGTGACGGTGAAAACTGGATCGGTGTAGCGGAAGAATTTACCCCCGCCAAACTAAGCCGCAAGTTTGAAAAATACCGTGGCGGCGGTATGCCAGGTGCGGCTGATATCGATATGGGGCTAGACGATGACGCCTTAGGCGTTGAGTTCACTCTTGGCGGTTACGAGGCCAAGCTGGTTAAGCAAATGTCGGCCAACAAAATCGACGGTGTGATGCTGCGCTTTGCGGGTTCATTCCAACGTGATGACACTGGCGAAGTACAAGCGGTCGAAATCGTTTGCCGTGGCCGTTACAAAGAACTGGATCGCGGCACTTACAAAACAGGCGACAACAGCCAAACCAAAGCCACCATGACCTGCACTTACTACAAAGAAACCGCAGGCGGAGAAGTGCTCGTTGAAGTCGATACCGTTAACGGCATTGAGCTAATCAACGGCGTCGACATGATGGCCGAACACCGCAAAGCTATCGGGTTATAACTCTGGCTTAAAGCGTTAATACAAACCTAAGCCCGCAATACATCACCGTATGCGGGCATTTTTTAATTAGGCGGCACCGGGCATCCTGCCCTCAAGCCGCATACCGGCCATCCTAGCCATAACAGAGGATCTAACAATGTCAGTCACTATTACCCATAAAAAAGTCACACTCGATCAAGCCATCAGCCGCGGTAAAGAGTCCGTTACTGAAGTCACCTTGCGCAAACCCAGAGCGGGCGAACTGCGCGGATTATCGCTATCTGATTTACTCAATCTTGATGTTAATGCTATCTCCACGTTGTTGCCTCGTATTAGCACGCCGATGATCACCAAAGATGAAGTACTCACCATGGACCCTGCAGACTTAGTTCAAATCGGCGGGGAAATCAGTAATTTTTTGGTGCCGAAGAAGTTACAGATGGACAGTCAGAGCGAGAGCGACAGTCAAGCCTCCCTGAGTGCATAGATGACACTATGGCGGATATCGCCATTATCTTTCATTGGCCGCTATCCGAGATGGCGGCAATGGACATCGATGAGCTTCTAGGCTGGCACGATAAAGCGCTGGATAGATGGGAAAGAATTAACAAGGTTTCACATGACTAAAAAATTAGAGATGCGCGTGTTATTGGCGGCAGTGGATAAGATCACTGGGCCATTAAAAAAGATGCGCCAAGCCAGCGGCATAACCGCCACTCAATTAAAAGAGACGCAAGACCGAGTAAAGTCTCTTAATAAACAGTCAGCTCAAATCGATGGTTATCGCAAGGTGAGCCGCAGCCTAGGCATTACCGCCAATGATTTGGCCAAGGCACAAAAGGAAGTGAAACGCCTAGCGCTTGAGATGCAAAGCAGTCAGGCACCGGCTAAAGCGCTGGTTAAAGAGTACGAGCAAGCTAGGGCGGCAACGGTCAGGCTGAATACTCAGCATAAAAACTTGACCATTAGCCAGCACCGGCAGCGTGAAGCACTCCGCTCTGCGGGGATTGATACTCGTAATCTTTCACAGCATCAACGCACGTTGACTGCTGATCTTTCTCAGGCTAACAAACAACTCGACCAACAAAAGCGCCGCCTACAACAGGTTTCGGAGCAACAGAAAAAGCTATCCGCAGCACAAGCCACTTATCACAAAACCAAAGCACTGCAGGGCAATATGGCTGGTGCGGGCGCAACAGCTGCAGCATCAGGTGCGGCTGCGCTCTATGCTGGCTCTCAGGTGTTACAACCAGGTCTAGATTTTACCGCCGCACAATCCAAGGTTCAGGCATTAACTCGGCTTGATAAAAACGATCCGCAACTTATCGCACTGCGCAAACAAGCGCGCGAACTTGGCGCCTCAACCAGCTTTACTGCTAACGATGTGTCACAGGGGCAGTCATTCTTAGCCATGGCGGGCTTTGATGCTAAGTCAATTAAACAAGCCATGCCTGGCATGCTCGACTTGGCCAAGGCCAACGATACCGATCTCGCGGTTACGTCCGATATTGCCTCAAACATATTGTCTGGCTTTGGCCTGGCGGCAGATCAAATGAATCGTCTTGGCGATGTGCTTACCGCAACCACAACCCGCGCTAACGTTGACTTAACCATGCTGGGTGAAACGATGAAATACGTTGCACCTGCCGCGCGTGATTTAGGTGTGAGCGTAGAAGAAGCTGCCGCTATGTCGGGGTTGCTCGGCAACATTGGTATCCAAGCGAGCCAAGGCGGCACGGTAATGCGCGCCATGCTTAACCGCTTGGCAGGGCAAACTGGGCCTGCTGCCGACGCAATAGAATACTTAGGACTAAAAACCAAAGACAGTGCTGGCAATCTGCGTGCAATTCCCGACATCTTGGCGGATGTGGTCAAGGCGACTAAGACGATGGGGAACGCTGACCGCGCCGCAATACTTAAAACCATCTTTGGTGAAGAAGCTGGCACTGGCGTCAGCGAGCTAATTAAGCAGCAGGGTGATGGTGCCATTACCTCGTTTACCAATGTGCTGCGTAAATCTGTTGGCGAGAACGCGCGAGTGGCTAAGACCATGGCTGATAATGCCAAGGGCGATATCGATACCCTTAAATCTGCATGGGAAGATGTCGGCATCGAAATATTCGAAGGTAACAACGGAGGTATTCGCAGTTTTATCCAGCAAATCACTGGAGTAGTTAACGGCATTGGTAATTGGATGAGGGTGAATCCTGAGTTAACCGGTACGCTTTTTAAAGCGGCTGCAGCCATGGCTATTGTCGCTGCCGTCGGCGGTTCGATCACCATCATGCTAGCGGGCATCTTAGGCCCAATGGCCATGCTTAAATACAGCACATCGATACTTGGCATTAAGTCATTACCGCTGATGGGTGGCGCACTCACTAAGATGGGTGGTGCATTTAAGTGGGTGATCGGTGGATTAAGGGCCTTATCTTTAGCGCTGGTATCTACGCCCATTGGTTGGGTGATCTTAGGCATTACGGCGTTAGTTGCTGCAGGCTATTTGCTGGTTACTCACTGGGACACGGTTAAGGCGTGGATGGTTGGATTCTGGCAGACAATCACCTCATTGGTCGATAGTGGCATTATTGCTGTTACTAACCTATTTAATGGTTTACCTGAGCCCATTAAAGCCGTGCTTTCTGGCATATGGGAAACCATGAAAACCGTTTTTTCATGGTCGCCACTCGGGCTGATTGTAAACAATTTTAGCGAAATCATGTCGTTTTTCACCGGACTGCCCGCTAAGTTTAGCAGCCTGGGCGAGATGACGATGGACGGCCTAGTTAAAGGGATCACCGGCAAGTTGACCGAAGTAAAAGAAACCATCACCAATGCGGCCAGCAATGCGATTGGTTGGTTTAAAGATGTGCTCGGTATTGCTTCACCCAGTAAAGTGTTTGCGGTAATGGGCGACCAAACGATGGACGGCTTAACTGTTGGCCTGAATCGAAGCCAACAAGCACCACTAAACGAAGTCAGCAAGCTCGGTAAGCAGATGGCAGGCACTGCCTTTGTGCTGGGCATCTCGGCACTTCCTGCCGCCGCAATGCCAAATATGCAGGCAATCCCAGACCAAACCCGCACCATCAGATATGAATACCAAGGCGCTGATTATTCGGTACCGGACGCAATCCGTTTGGTAAAAGAGGGCGAGCTGCCAGCCAGAAAAGCGAAGGGTGACGACTTAACGCATAACGGCAGCGACTTAGTGCTTAACAGCAATGGCTTAACGCATAACGCAGTGCCAGATAGATTAAACGCCGGCAGTGCCTTTGCGCAGCGCCAAGCGCCACAGCCTCAAACCGTTCACATCGATGCGGGGATCCATGCGCCCATTACCATCAACGCTACCGCCAATATGGATGCGCAGGACGTCGCGCGCCTAGTCGCGATTGAACTAGAAAAGCGTGACCGCGCTCAGCATGCGCGCCTTCGCAGCAGCCTTAAGGACCTTAACTAATTATGATGATGACACTCGGTTTTTTTGTATTTAGCCGGCTAACTGTGCCATACCAAACATCGCAACATGACATGGTATGGCGTCACCCAACCAATAGTCGCATCGGTGCGCGACCATCGGCGCAGTTCTTGGGTGTGGGGGACGAAACGCTAACGCTATCTGGTGTGCTAATGCCAGAAATAACGGGCGGAGAGCTAAGCCTTGAGGCGCTGCGTAAAATGGCCGACACAGGTAAAGCCTATCCGCTTATTGAAGGGCGCGGTACTGTGACAGGCTTTTTTGTAATCGAGAAAATCAGCAAAGGCCGTAGCGAGTTTTTTAGTGACGGCGCAGCGAGGAAGATTGAATTTACAATTGAGCTGAAACGGGTGGATGAAAAGAACACCAGCCTCATCGCGAACGAGAACCTTATTGGCATGGGTATCAGCAAGCTGATAAGGAAGATTTTGTGAACTTAGTCGAACAGTTTAACCCGCTAGCATCGAGCGACCAGCCCACGCCAGACTATCAAATATTGGTCAATGGCAAAGACATCAGCCCCAAAGTGAAAGCGCGGCTTATGTCGCTGCGCCTAACAGATAACCGCGGCTTTGAGGCCGACAGCATTGAAGTGCAACTTGATGACACAGACGGTGAGCTGGCGATGCCACCCAAGGGCGCAACCATGCAAGTGCGTATTGGCTGGAAGGGTAGTGCGCTGGTTGATAAAGGCACTTACACCATTGACGAACTCGAGCACAGCGGGCCGCCAGATTGCTTAACCATTCGCGGTAAATCCGCCGATATGCGCGGCACCTTGCAGCAAAGCCGCGAGCAAAGCTTTCATAAACAAAGCGTGAGCAGCATTATCGATGTCATCGCAGCTCGGCATCAGCTCAAGGCTAAAATTAGCGACAACTTGAAAATGGAATTTATCGATCACATCGACCAAGCCAACGAGTCCGATGCCAATTTTCTAAGCCGCCTAGCTGAACAGTTTGATGCCATAGCAACGGTAAAAAATGGCAACCTGTTATTTTTACAGGCGGGTTTAGCCCACAATGCCAGCGGCATCGCGCTCGACCGTGTAGACATTACCCGTCAGTCAGGCGACAGCCATCACTTTGGTGTAGCCGATCGCGATGCTTACTCAGGCGTCGTGGCCTACTGGCAAAACGATAAAGCCGCCAAGCGACAAACTGTTAAAGCAAAAAAGCCTTGGCAAAAAAGTAAACCCAAAGCTGAACTTGAGCAGCCTCTAGACCAAAATGGTGCACCAATAGCTGTGGGCGAAAAGGAGATCATGGTTGGCAGTAACAACAACGTCAAAACCCTACGGCATACCTATGCCAACAAGCAGAACGCCGAGCGCGCAGCGCGTGCCATGTGGGACAAACTGCAACGCGGCGTGGCCACCTTCACCATCACCTTAGCAATGGGTCGCCCGGAGTTATTCCCTGAGCTGCCGGTTAGCGTCAGCGGCTTTAAACCGCAAATAGATAACAGTGACTGGCTACTTACCCGCGTTGAGCACAACATCACCGACACTGGTTACATCACAGGGATCGAGCTAGAAGTAAAAAACAGTGAAGTGGCTGAGGTGACCAGCGGCGAAGATGAAACAGGTTAACCGTCAAATGTATAGAGCATAGACGCCAATAACTATGTTGGCTACAGCGGAAGGTAAAAATTTTGCAAAGACATACAATATGTTGTGTATATAACCCTATAGCCAGCCTTTAGAATGGTTGTACGCAGTGACAATAAGGAGTTAACCATGACCGTGCTTAAACCATATAAAACCAACACCCATAAAGAGGCTGTGTAATGGGTTGCGGTGCAGGCATGACCTGCCCACATTGCGACAGCCGTGCACTACAGCGCCGAACTCGCGCCATCACGCCACTCACCCGTGAGAAAACCTACCGATGCAATAACGACGAATGTGGTCACATATTCGTTAGTATTGAAGAAATCCAGCGCACCGTAGTACCGCCACGCATTCGCCGTGAAGGGATAAACCTGCAAATGAGCAGAATATCCAAGCCACAAGTAGAGCCGAGCCGCACAGAAGCTAGCCCAGCTCAGCGATAACCAGTAGTAAAACCAAAACAAAAAGCCCACATCAAAGTGGGCTTTTGGCTATTCTTTAAATTTGTCATGCAGCTTATGCGGGAACAGCTGTGTATAAACTTGCCATAAAATATTCAGGTTTCTATGCCCTGTAACCTGAGCGACTTCCTCAATCGAATATCCCTTTTCAAACAGTCTACTAGCCCCTTCGCGGCGGAGATCATGGTAACGCAAATCAGTAATACCGAGTTCATTACGAACACGCTGAAAGCCAGCCGTCACGGATGTGGCGTTATAGGGGAAAATTAAGTCATCAGAAACAGGTTGGCGCATAACAATGTCAAACGATCCACCAAGCAAAGGCACAATCATATGGTTGCCTTCTTTTTTTCTTGGATCCTTTCTATCACGGACTAAAATCGTTTTATGGTCTTTATTTAAATCGACCCATCTTAATTTACATACTTCGCCAATGCGCATGCAGGTCAAAATACTGAAATCCAGCATGTCGATAAACGGGATGCGATTAGCCCCGTTTGGGCGGTAACTCATGCGTTGCTCAAGCCCTTCTTTTAATCGTTCAAGCTCATTCTCTGTCGGTCTACGGGTTCGCTTTTGGCTTTTACCCACTAACCCCATTTCAATGAGAACAGGCACGGCCTCTTCAAAAACCTGAAAGTTAGCATCAATATTCCAGACGGGGGCGGCTTTTTTCATCACACTACGCAGGTAAGCAATATCGTGATAAATCGTCGCGGGGCCTGCGCCAGCCATACGCCGATTTTTACAGTGCTCAATTAAATCGCTGGTCTTTAAATTGTTACTTCTTACTTTTGAAATATCGCAGTCAATCAGCATGCGAATAACATATTGCTTGGTGCGGCCGGTTCTTGACCACAGGTCAGCATCTTCAAAAAAACGGTTAAGTAACTCGCCGATTAAAATCGCTTTATTCTTTTGCAGTACAAAATCATTTTCAATTGCATCACATCGGGTTTTGCCCCAAGTTCTAGCAACTTCCTTTTTACTGAAAGTTTTAGACTCACGATGTATAATTTCCCCACTTTCTTTAACGCGTATAGTGCAACGGTAGCTAAAATCCCCGTTTGCCTTAGCACGTTTCTCAATAGTAAATGACGCCATAGAATGAGATTAACCTTAATTCGTCCTACCCCAAAAAGGGGCCTATATGGGGCACCATATAACGAAATTGACGGCAATTACAAGCAACTAGAAGTAACTCAAGATAAACAATGAAAATTGAAAACCACCACTTAAAGCCATGTACACCAACGGAATTGCTCGATAGGACCTTTTCCATTGCGCCCATGTTGGACTTGACGGACCGTCATTATCGTTATTTTGCACGTTTGATGTCGGCTAATGCTTTGTTATATACGGAGATGGTGACAACAGGAGCGATATTGCATGGTCGCGGTGATTACTTGGCGTATAACCAAGAAGAACATCCTTTGGCGTTGCAGTTAGGTGGCTCTAATCCCTTAGATTTGGCTCGTTGCGCTAAACTCGCTGCTGAGCGAGGCTACGATGAAGTTAACCTCAATGTGGGTTGTCCTTCCGATCGAGTGCAGAATGGTCGCTTTGGCGCGTGTTTGATGGCGGAACCTGAGTTAGTGGCTGAGTGTGTTGACGCCATGAAACAAGTCGTTGATATTCCTGTGACTGTGAAAACGCGTATCGGAATTGATGAACAAGATAGTTATGCGTTTTTAACCCAGTTTATTGATGTGGTCAGTGCAAAAGGGTGTACGGATTTTACTATCCATGCGCGTAAGGCGTGGCTTCAAGGGTTAAGCCCAAAAGAGAATCGCGAGATCCCGCCGCTCGATTATGAGCGTGTGTATCAACTTAAGCGTGATTATCCTGCACTTAATATTGGTATTAATGGCGGCGTAACAACTCTCGAGCAAGCACAAGTTCATTTAGTGCAGCTCGATGGAGTAATGATGGGGCGCGAGGCTTATCAGAATCCTTATATTCTGGCGCAGGTGGATCAAATATTGTGTGGCAGTCAAAAAGCAGTGATCAGCCGCGAGGCTGTGATTGAGGCTATGTTGCCTTATATCGAAGCACATTTGCAGTCGGGTGGGCGACTTAATCATATTACTCGCCATATGATCGGGTTATTCCAAGGCTTACCGGGTGCCCGTGCGTGGCGCCGTTATTTGAGCGAAAATGCCCATAAAAACGGCGCTGGGATAGAAGTGGTAAAGCAGGCTTTTCAGAATATTCAGGCTGAAGTTGTAGAGTAATTCCACTCGACTTAAAAGATGGTGAAATTTACTAATTTGAGTAGTATTTTTCACCACTTGTTATTTTCCAATCCATCCCTATATCTCATTTTGTCCACATAAATTTTTTAAAATGATTAAAATCATAATCTTAAAAATATTTTTATAAGTTGGCACGCAGTTTGTAATAGTCCCTTCGTCAAGTTAATTAATCGAAAGGGATGCCATCATGTTTACGTTAACCATTAAAAAATCAGTACAAATGAGTGTGTTATTAGGCGCGTTAGTCGGTAGCGTTGCAGCACACGCAGAAGCCGCACCAATATCAGATGTTGTGGGAACTATTGAGCAAACATTAACTGCGCAGACACAAGAGTTGTTCGTCAGTGTAAAGCGTGAATTTGTGATGTCATTGCAAACACAACTGGCTGAAAGTATTTATGACTTCAACAGTCAACTTAGCTTAAACGCTGAAAATAAAGGTGAATCGGCAGGTGCCGATGAATATAGCGCTAAGTAAAGGATCTGCTTATGTGGTTTGTAGCACCTTTGATGACATTGCTACTGTTACCTGTAATTAGTCTTGCGTTGTTTTCAGGCATTATTTGCTGGTTTCAGTGGCATAGTGTTAGTGATAAATAAGTTAGCGATGAACTGAGCCGAGGTTTTAGATGAAACGATTAAAAGTGCGTATGGAGAGTCCAGAGCGGTTAGTGTGTGGTGTTGCTGCTGGCATGGCGTGGAAATTTGATTGGTCTTGTTTTTGGACTCGTGCGGTGTGGGCTGGTGCAGTTGTATTTATGCCGGGTGTAAGTTTGCTAATTTACTTTGTTTTAGCATTGTTAGTTGACCAATGGAAAAAACCAGCCTAAGCATGCCGTGATGGCTGGCGTTCGATGAGCTCATAAGTGGCTTGTTGTGATTTAAAATGTTGCAATTAAACCTATCAACAAGAGGGCACTTTGACCCTCATGCGACATGTATGTGCATACTGCCTTGCAGACTACTTTTTCAAAAAAGCCTGAAATCTGCTTTTGGCTTCATCACTTTTTAGCCTAGCGCTAAATTGTTCAAGTTCTTGGTGCATTTGGTGTTGTACACGATTTTTATGCGGACGCATTAATTGACGTGTGATTTGTAGTGCTTGTGGCGGTTGATTGGCCAATTTTTTTGCCTGAGATAATGCATAACTGAGTAAATCTTCATGGGCCACAATTTCGTTGATCATATTGAGTCTATGGGCCGTCTCGGCATTAAAACTTTCACCAAGTAGCAGTAACTCAGCCGCTTTTTGATAACCAATGAGTTCTGGTAAGAGTAGGCTAGCCCCCGCTTCCGGCACGAGAGCCAGGTTGACGAAGGGAAGTTGAAATTTCGCCGTGTTGTCAGCGTATACCAGATCGCAATGTAGCAGTACGGTTGTACCTATACCGACGGCGGCACCAGAAACAGCAGCCACCAGAGGTTTTTTGAGTTCGAGCAGACAAAATAAGAAACGTACTGCGGGATGATTTGGCCCTAAGTCACTATTTTTCAAAAAGTCAGCAACATCATTGCCTGAGGTGAAACAATTATCTTGGCCATGGAGCATAAAGGCACGAATGTCGTTGTCTGCTTCACCTTCGATCAGGTATTCTGTCAGTTGTTTATACATATTAAGATCAAGTGCATTGCGTTTATCAGGGCGATTAAAGCTAATAATACGCACGCCCTGATCATCCTGAACCTGTATATGACTCATGGGTTGTTTCCTTTACGACGACATTGGGTAGACATGGAGTTTAAGACATTGAAACCAATATTCAAACAGCTGTTTAATTGTCTAGTTTTATCTTGTGCATCATTTTCAGCGTTGGCGAACGTAGTCATGACTGAAGGTCATATACGCGCCATGCCTGAGACAGTACCAAATACTGCCGCTTACTTTACGCTTGAAAACCACACAGATAAAGCGATTCGTCTTATCGGTGTCAGTACGACTGTGGCAAAGGATGCCCAATTACACACGATTATCGAAGACCAAGGCATGGTGAAGATGCGCCATGTTGAAGGTTTTGACATCCCCTCCCATGGCACATTAACGTTAACGCCGTCAGGGGATCACGTCATGTTGCTTGGCTTAAAAGCGCCATTGGTGTTAGAGCAACAAGTTGAACTGCAATTAGAGTTTGACGGTGGCGAGAAAATGGCAATTACCCTGCCTGTTAGTAAAGCAGTAGAAAACGCCGCAGAGCAAGAGCATCATCACCATCATTAAGGAGTCGCTTGATGCAAATTACATGGAAAAAAGTTACCGGGGTCGGTTTATTTTTAGTATTAATCGGTTATGGCGTGAGTGTATGGTGGAGTATCGAACCGGATCCGATTAGCCCTCAACAATTAACAGCATCCAATAAGAATATTGTTGGGTACGCTACCACTACATCGCTAATCCTCACTGTCGAAAATTTACTCGATAAGCAAGGTGGTTGGTTATCAAACGATGTGATGCCACCTTCCATCTTCATGGATAACATGCCCGCATTTGAATATGGTGCTTTGGAGCAAGCCCGTGATTTAGCCTTGATTATGCGTAAAGAGTTTAGCCGCTCACAGTCACAATCTGCGGCGGACAAAGATTTAGGCGAAGCCCAATCTAAGCTCAATATTGACCACACTAGCTGGTTAGTACCCAGTGCCGAAAGCGAATATCGCGATGCAATCAAATTGCTGAAGCTTTATCGTGCCCGCATGATGGACCCTAATAATCAAGATGCACAGTTTTATGCCCGTGCTGACAACCTTAATGAATGGTTGAAAGAAGTGCAGAAACGTCTGGGCAGTATGTCACAGCGTTTATCTGCCAGCGTTGGCCAAGAGCGCTTAAATACAGACCTAGCTGGTGACAATTCGGCGCGTCAATCAACCCCAAATTTGACCAGCCATCAGGTAAAAACCAGTTGGTGGAAAATTGATGATGTCTTCTATGAGAGCCGTGGTGCTTCATGGGCGTTGTTGAACTTTATGCGTGCTGTTGAAGTCGATTTTGCAGATGTCTTAAAGAAGAAAAATGCTGAAGTGAGCCTAAGACAGATCATTCGTGAACTGGAAGCTACTCAGCAAACTGTCTGGAGCCCTGTTGTGCTGAATGGCAGCGGTTTTGGCTTAGTCGCTAATCATTCATTGGTTATGGCTAACTATGTATCCCGTGCGAATGCCGCGGTGATTGATTTAACGAACTTGCTATCTCAAGGTTAATTATGAAAAAAACTCTCCTCGCCAGTGCGGTATTAGGATTCTGTATGGCCTCATCTGCCCAAGCGGCAACTGTGGTTGGTTTTACTATTGGTGGTGATTACTGGCGCGCCGATACTAGCGGTACTTTTGCTGATAAAGGTCAACCACAACAAACATTTGATTACAGTTCATCTGCTCAAGGCAGTTATTGGATTGCAGTTGAGCACCCATTGCCATTTGTCCCTAATATTAAAATCCGTGAAAATAGCCTAGATCAGAAAGGCGGCATGTCGGATGCTGATTTCAACTTCAATGGTCATGATTTTAACGGCAATGTTACCACTTATACTGATTTGAGTAACACAGACTTCGTGCTGTACTACGAAATATTGGACAACGACATAGTGTCATTGGACCTTGGTGCTGCATACAAGTTAATGAATGGTTCACTGCGCGTGCAAGATCCTGGCCATCCTGAAGAGAAAGATGTCGATAGCGGTATTGTGATGGGTTACGCCAGTACGCATGTAGGTATGCCTGGCTTAGGCTTGTACGGTTTTGCTGATTTGATGCAGGGCGTCAATGAGTCAAGCGTGCACGACTATGCTATTGGTTTAGGTTGGCAATTTGATGGTTTGGCCGTCGATACCCGTGTGCGTGTAGGCTACCGTGAATTTTTATTCGATGTGAGTAATTTCTCGGGTGTGAGTGCCGATACTAAATTTAAAGGTTATTTTGCGGGTGTTGAAATCAACTTCTAATTTTGTTGATTTTAACTTTTAAGCATAAAAAAACCGCCAAATGGCGGTTTTTTTATGCTTAATGACTGAGAGCGTTGTTACTGTGCAATCAAGCCATTATTGATGGCGATAACATCATCTTCATTCAATGTACCCGCAGCTTGCTTTAGTGCAACAACTGAGTTGATGTAGCTATAGCGCGCATCGGATAATTTACGTTTTGAGTCGTACAAGTCACGGGTACGGTTCAAAACATCAACGATAGTACGAGTACCCACTTCGAAACCCGCTTGAGTGGCTTTTAGGGCACTTTCTGATGAAATAACCGATTGCTCATAAGCTTTGATTGAGCTGATAGAAGCACCTACGTTGTTGTAGTTATTACGAACGTTTTTCACTACACCACGGTAAATTTGCTCAAGCTTTTCACTTGCTTCAACATACTGGAATTGTGCTTCATTAACTTGTGAGCTGACTTTAAAACCTTCGAAAATCGGAATGCTTAAGTTGACACCAACGCTGACATTATCAAAATCAGGTTCGTTGAGATTCCCCATTTTTTGCTCAAGACCTTTGTTGTAACCGGCATTTAAGCTTAAAGACGGCATGTGGCCTGCTTGATAAAGCTTAATGGTCTCTTGAGCAATATCTTTACCAATACGTTGAGTCATTAAATCAACACTATTGGTTTCAGCAATTTTTAACCATTCGCTAGATGACGTTGGCGCTGGCGTAACGGCTGAGAAACGGTTGGTATCTAGCACATTAATCGTCTTGTGATCGATGCCGGTGATTTCACGTAAGGCTTCATAACTATTGGCGAGCGTGTTTTCGGCTAAAATTTCAGTGGCTGAGGCTAAGTCATATTGCGCTTGAGCTTCATGCACATCGGTAATCGCGGTTAAACCCACTGCGAAACGTTGTTTAGTTTGTTCAAGTTGACGCTCGATTGCGCGTTTTTCTGCACCTTGGAACTCGTAGTTGTCTTTCGCCGTTAATACATCGAAATAGGCTTTAGTGATACGAGTAATCAAGTTTTGTAATGCTGAAGCATAAGCGGAATCAGCTTGAGAAGCGGCTTTCTCAGCAAGACTTAAACCAACCCAAGCACTGTGATCATAGATGACTTGATTTAATTTCAGGCTACCTACTAGACCACTTGCATCATCCTTCGGATCATTCCAAGCTTTGTCATAACCGACATTTGCACTAATGGTTGGCAACAGCGGAGCGCGGTTTTGTTCGATTTTCTCAAACAAACCATTACGCTGGGCTTGGGCTTGCAATACGAGCGGGTCGCTGGTCAGTGCTTGCTGATAAATTTGCAACAAATCATCTGCTTGCACCGCTGAAGCGGAAGCCGCAAGTGTTAATGCTGCGCATAAATTATGGATCTTAAATTTCATTTGCTGTCCTTATTAGACAAAATCCCCCCACGGAGGAATATTTTAACTTCGTTTAGACTAAGTAATGCCTTTACCAAGGCGGTTTGCGCTTCCCGACGCTTCCCGATACAGCTAAAACTTAATGACCTAGAGTCTAAGAACTCTGACACTTTCAAGTCAAATTCGAAGTGTAACAGATTTTATTTTAAAAATGTGCTCAAATTGCCTTGATTATAGGCGCAAATTTAACTTTTAAGGATAGAGTATGAAACCCCCTGTTTTTTCGCAAACGGATATTGAGATCTTAGGAAAAAAATCCCTTTATCAAGGTTTTTTCTCAATGGACGAATACACTTTCAAGCATAAATTATTCGCTGGTGGCTGGAGTAAGCCTGTCACTCGCGAAGTGTTTGAACGGGGTCATGCTGTGGTCGTCCTTCCCTATGATGCCAAGCAAGATAAAGTCGTACTCATTGAACAGGTACGCTTTCCTGCATTAGCAACCGCTAAATCTCCTTGGCTTCTTGAGTTAGTCGCGGGTATGATTGCGCCCGCAGAAACGCCTCTGGATGTTGCACACCGAGAATTAATGGAAGAAACTGGCTTAATGGCTAAGCAAATACACAGTGTAAATAGCTATTTAGCGAGCCCAGGTGGTAGTACAGAACGTTTCTATTTCTATTGGGCTGATGTCGATTCAAACGATGCCCGTG
Organism: Shewanella sp. NKUCC01_JLK; assembly: GCF_019345615.1. Classification (NCBI taxonomy): domain Bacteria; kingdom Pseudomonadati; phylum Pseudomonadota; class Gammaproteobacteria; order Alteromonadales; family Shewanellaceae; genus Shewanella; species Shewanella sp. NKUCC01_JLK. The sequence goes on from NZ_JAHKRD010000020.1 coordinate 95,600, forward strand.
GATTGCATGGATTAGCTGAAGAGCACGAAGATATTCGATTGCATGTTATGAGCCGCGAGCAAGCTTATGAGCGAGTGGTTGCGGGCGAGATTGATAATGCGTCGACCGTTATTGGATTACAATGGTTACAATTAAACTATCAGCAACTGGTTTAAGTTGGGATGAATTTGGCTACTTCGAGTCTAAAACGGCGCTATAAACCCAACGTCAGTGATTTTTTAGCACTGTGCGGGCGTAATTATGGCTACATGTTGAAATGGTTACCGTTAGAGATAGCTATCGGTGAGTCATGGCGACTCGAAGGTGAGTTTGGTATATTAGTAGTGCGAATTTTAGAAAATACCAAATATACTCAGCTAGTTGAGATATCTCGTCCCATCGAAATCAAGGAGTTTATCAATACTCCCAAGGTGTTAGTGAGAATTTATCACGATGCTAAATTAGCAGAAGTGTTAACTGGCCAACAGATTTACCAATTACGCCCAGTGTATGATTATCCCAATGTACGCATGTATCAAAGTGATGAAAAGTACCAGGTGAATGCATTCCTGGAAGAGTTATTAAAGATTGGTTACCAACACAGTGTCGTGTGCCAGTCTTAGAATTGGGTATTCAATGTGCTGAAAGAGGCTGTCTCTTACTCCATAGCTGAAGGGGAAAGCGTGCGTATCGTGCAAGTCACAGATCCGCATCTTTTTGCCGATCCTGAAGCTCAGCTATTAGGAGTTAATACTAGCAAAAGTTTTGCTGCCGTATTAAATACGATTAGAGCTGTGGACTATCCTGCTCACTTGATGCTCGCCACGGGCGATTTGAGTCAAGACTATTCGGCTGAGTCCTATCAGCAATTTGTGAAAGCAGTCACCCCCGTTGGCTTACCTTGCCATTATCTTCCTGGAAATCATGACGATCCACGGATCATGTATCTGCATATGCAGGGTGAACAGATTTTTGGGCAGCAGCGTATTTTGGCGGGAAACTGGCAAATCCTCATGTTGGATTCAACCGTGCGGGGAAAGCCTGGCGGCAATATGGCCGAGACTCAATTCGAATTAATTGATGAAGCCATTACCGCACATCCTGAATGCCATACTTTACTGGTGATGCATCACAATCCCATCGTTGTGAATTGTACTTGGCTGGATCAGCACTGCATGGACAATGGCGCCGAGTTTATCGCGCGAGTGGCAAAGTATCCGCAGGTCAAAGGATTGCTCTGGGGACATGTGCACCAATGTATTGATACCCATCATAATGGGCCCCATGGCACGTTGCAGTTGATGGCGACACCTTCCACTTGTATTCAATTTAAGCCGTTATCGCCTTATTTTGCCTTGGATGGCGTTCAACCGGGTTATCGTTTGCTGGAGTTGAAAGCAGATGGTAGCATCAACACTAAAGTGTATCGCGTACCGGGTAACCATTTTTCCCCCGACAACAACTCTAGCGGTTATTAACGCGAATAGCCGCAGCCTGAGGAAATATGCTGCTTTATATTCACGGTTTTAATAGTTCTCCATTTTCAGATAAAGCTGTGATGACGGCTAAGTACATGGCGCTGCATCATCCTAGTGTGGCCTTCCATCAGCCCCAATTACCCAATACACCTAAGGCTGCGATGGTGCTCTTAACCGCTTATGTTGAGGCGGCGATTGATGCCAACGAGCCATTAACTTATATAGGCTCATCTTTAGGCGGGTATTTCGCCAGCTATTTAGCCGAAACCTACGGTGGCAAAGCGGTGTTAGTTAATCCAGCGGTAAAACCCTTTGAGTTATTCGATGAGTTTATGGGGCCGCAATTCAATCCTTACACTGAACAGCATTATCTTGTCTTACCTGAGCATAAGTCTGAAGTCGCTGAATTTAATACGGCTGTGATCCGCAATCCGGATCGTTTTTTGGTATTATTGCAGACAGGTGATGATGTGCTGGATTATCGCGAAGCGGTCAATAAGTATCATCACTGTCAATTGCGAGTTGAAGCGGGTGGTGATCACAGCTTTGTTGGTTATGAGTCGCATCTGCAAACTGTAAGCCAATTTTTACACTTACCTTGACAAACTGACATGCCGAGCCGCAACATGGCCGGATATAACAACCTATAGCGTGCCCTATGACAAATCAATACACCTCTGACGCCATTGAAGTTCTCAACGGACTCGATCCTGTTAAACGCCGTCCAGGTATGTATACCGACACCTCCAGACCTAACCATTTGGGCCAAGAGGTCATAGATAACAGTGTCGATGAGGCATTGGCAGGTCACGCGACAAAAATTGAAGTTGTTCTACATACAGATAACTCCCTCGAAGTCACTGATGATGGCCGTGGTATGCCGGTGGATATCCACCCAGAAGAAGGCATTCCTGGGGTTGAGTTAATTCTGACCAAATTGCATGCTGGCGGTAAATTTTCGAATAAAAACTACCAGTTCTCCGGTGGTTTACACGGTGTTGGTATCTCGGTGGTTAACGCTTTGTCGCGCCGTGTCGAAGTCACGGTTCGCCGTGATGGCCAAGTGTATGACATCGCTTTTGAAAATGGATTTAAGGTTGAAGATTTACGCCCAACAGGGACCTGTGGCCGTCGTAATACGGGGACTCGAGTGCATTTTTGGCCCGATGCGAGTTATTTTGATTCGGCTAATTTCTCAAATTCAAAACTGATTTATCTGCTTCGTGCTAAAGCGGTACTGTGCCCAGGTTTACGGATTAAATTCACCAATAAACAGACAAATGAAGTCCATGAATGGTTCTATGAAAGCGGCCTAACTGATTATTTAAAGGCGGCTATCGGTGACAATTTAAGATTGCCAGAAGAGCCGTTTGTCGGCTGTTTTAAGGGCCAGCTAGAAGCCGCAGATTGGGCGATTACTTGGTTGCCAGAAGGCGGTGAATCCATTGGCGAGAGTTATGTTAACTTAATTCCGACTCCGCTCGGTGGTACCCATGTGAACGGTTTCCGCCAAGGTTTATTGGAATCTATGCGGGAGTTCTGTGAGTTCAGAAATTTAATTCCCCGTGGTATTAAACTGTCACCCGAAGACATTTGGGATCGCGCCGCGTTTATATTGTCGGTGAAGATGCAAGAACCGCAATTCGCTGGTCAAACAAAAGAAAAGCTTTCTAGTCGCCAATGCGCTGCTTTTGTGTCTGGCGTTGTGCGTGACGCATTCTCACTCTGGTTGAACTCAAATACCGAGTTAGCTGAATCCTTAGCCGAAATGTGCATAAATAATGCCCAGAGTCGGTTAAAGGCCGCCAAAAAAGTGGCCCGCAAAAAGGTGACTTCGGGACCTGCACTGCCGGGTAAGCTGACAGACTGTAGTGGCCAAGATCCGATGCGCGGAGAGTTATTCCTCGTGGAAGGGGATTCTGCGGGTGGCAGTGCTAAACAGGCCCGCGATCGTGAGTTTCAAGCCATCATGCCGCTGCGTGGCAAAATCTTGAATACCTGGGAAGTCGATGCTTCACAGGTGTTAGCTTCACAGGAAGTCCATGATATTTCGGTCGCGATTGGTTGCGATCCCGATAGCAGTGATATTTCTGAATTACGTTATGGCAAGATTTGTATCCTTGCGGATGCCGACTCAGACGGACTGCACATTGCTACCTTGTTATGCGCGCTATTTTTGAAGCATTACCGTATCTTAGTTGAGCAGGGTCATGTGTATATTGCTATGCCGCCGTTGTTCCGTATTGATATCGGCAAAGAGGTTTATTACGCCTTAGATGAGGCAGAAAGAGCGGGTATTTTAGACCGTATTGCCGCTGAGAATAAAAAGGGTAAGGTACAAGTCACCCGCTTTAAGGGCTTGGGTGAGATGAATCCTTTACAACTTCGTGAAACAACGATGGATCCAAACACTCGTCGTTTAGTACAGTTGACGATAGATGACATCGAAGAAACGGATGCTTTGATGGATATGTTGCTCGCTAAGAAGCGTTCGCCGGACCGTAAAAACTGGCTTGAAGATAAGGGTGACATGGCTTTACTTTAATGTTGTGCACTATTGCCGATAACAATAAAACATAGGCATAAAGAAAATTACAATGTTGTATATTAAAACTAATAATTATAATTGCTTAAAGGTGTTTTCTGCCGGTTTTACGCTCTTAGCGAGTGTGACGTTATTGCTCTGCAATAGCGCCTTTGCGGGTTCCCAATCGATCATGATTACCGTCGCTAAGGGGTTTGGTTTATCGCTTTATGCCTCGGATATTGGCGATGCTAAGCAGATGGCGATGGGGGCTAATGGCACTTTATTTGTCGGTTCCAATAAGAGCGGCACTATCCATGCTCTCGTTGATAGTAATCAAGATGGTCGTGTCGATAAGCGCTATGTGATAGCCAAAGGGCTTGAATCACCCGATGCGATTGCATTCCACAATGGTGACTTGTTTGTCGCCACTGAAAATCAAATAGTGCGCTTTGTTGATATTGAGCAAAGATTGCGCCGCCCGAGTCGACCCAAAGAGATTTACAGTGACTTGCCTTACTCAGAGAAGAAAAGTTCTCGGGCAATTAATTTTGGCCCAGATGGCCGTTTATATGTGTCTATTGGTGCGCCCTGTAACGTCTGTGAAGCGCCAGTGCCTTACAGTAGTATCATAGCGATCAATGTTGATACAGGCGCGAGTGAGCAGATTGCGGCTGGTGTGCGAGATGCAAGTGGATTTGATTGGTCGCCAATAGACAAAAAATTATGGTTTGCCGATCAAGGCCGTGATTGGATGGGGGACAACTTGCCACCCGATGAGATTAACCGCATCGATGTGATAGGGAGTCATTATGGCTTCCCTTATTTACATGCCAGTAGTGTTGTCGAACCCGCCTATGAAAAACCGAAAAATTTAAAAATCACTCTGCCAATGTATGAGTTGCCAGCCCATGTTGCACCCACGGGACTTGCATTTTATCGCGGCAGTCAATTTCCCGATATTTACCATAATCAGTTGTTTGTCGCCGAAAATGGCTCGTGGAATCGTTCGAGTAAAGTTGGCTATCAAGTAGTTATGCTTAAGATTGAAGATCAAAAAGTGGTGAGTCGTGAAACGGTTGTTAGTTTCCTTGACGGTGAATTTCCCGTTGCTCGACCCTTTGCGCTGTTATCGGCATCCGATGGTGCTATGTACATCTCTGATGATTTAAAAGGTAACGTGTATCGCTTGTTTTATAAGGGCGATAGTACTGAAGAAACACAGGAACTAGAAGAAAATGAGTGACGCTATCAAGTTAAGTCTCGATGGGGTAGAGCAAATGCCATTGCGGCGCTTTACCGAAGAGGCTTATCTGAACTATTCCATGTACGTCATTATGGACCGAGCCCTGCCACACATTGGTGATGGACTTAAACCGGTACAGCGTCGAATTATCTATGCGATGAGTGAGTTAGGTTTATCGGCTCAATCTAAGCATAAAAAGTCGGCCCGTACGGTTGGTGACGTATTAGGTAAATACCATCCTCACGGCGATAGCGCTTGTTATGAGGCTATGGTATTGATGGCGCAGCCATTTTCATATCGCTACCCGTTAGTTGATGGCCAAGGTAACTGGGGTGCCCCCGATGATCCTAAGTCATTTGCGGCTATGCGTTATACCGAAGCACGTCTCTCTAAATTCTCTGAAGTGTTACTCAGTGAACTGGGGCAAGGTACGGTTGAATGGGGTGCTAACTTTGATGGCACGTTAAAAGAGCCAAAAGTACTGCCGGCACGTTTACCGCATATTTTACTCAATGGTATTACTGGTATTGCCGTAGGTATGGCGACGGATATTCCGCCGCATAACGTGAGAGAATTAGTCTCCGCCTGTGTAGCATTGCTCGATGATCCTAAGCTTGAACTCGAGCAATTGATGGCCTTTGTACCAGGCCCTGATTATCCAACTGAAGCCGAGATTATTACCCCGTCTGCCGATATTGCAAAAATTTATGAGTCGGGCCGTGGGTCATTAAGAGCGCGCGCGGTTTACACTGTCGATGGCGGTGAAATCATCATAACGGCGCTGCCGCATCAAGCCAGTAGCGGTAAAATCTTAGAGCAAATCGCCGGTCAAATGCAGGCGAAGAAATTGCCTATGGTGGCCGATTTACGCGATGAGTCGGATCATGAAAACCCAGTGCGTCTTGTGGTGGTGCCGCGCTCCAATCGCGTCGATTGCGATCAACTGATGGCGCATTTGTTTGCCACTACAGATTTAGAAAAGAGCTTTAGAGTTAACTTAAACGTGCTGGGTCTCGATGGACGTCCGCGAGTTAAAGGGTTGAAAACCTTATTAACAGAGTGGTTAGAGTTCCGCGTTGATACGGTTAAACGTCGTTTAGAATATCGTTTAGACAAGGTGGTATCGCGGTTACATATACTCGAAGCCCTAATGATCGCTTTCCTCAACATTGATGAAGTGATCGAGATTATTCGTTTTCACGATGATCCTAAAGCCGAGTTGATGGCCCGTTTTTCACTCAGTGATAAACAAGCCGAATCGATCCTCGAGTTAAAGTTACGGCATTTAGCTAAGTTAGAAGAATTTAAGATCACGGCCGAACAAAATGAGCTTGAAGCCGAACGCGAAAAACTGGAGCAGTTATTGGGCTCAGAGCGTCGCTTGAAGACGTTGATCAAGAAAGAATTAATTCAAGATGCCGAAACCTATGGCGATAATCGTCGCTCGCCAATCGTATTGCGTAATGAGTCCAAAGCATTAACTGAACAAGAGTTAACACCGACAGAAGCCGTGACTGTTGTCTTATCTGAAAAAGGTTGGGTGCGTTGTGCTAAGGGCCACGATATCGATCCTTTGTCGCTCTCCTATAAGTCTGGCGACCAATATCTATGTAGCGCGATGGGACGTAGTAATCAGGCCGCAGTGTTTATTGATTCGTCTGGGCGGGCTTTTGCGACGGATAGCCATACTCTGCCATCGGCCCGTAGCCAAGGTGAGCCTATTACGACTCGCTTCAATATGGCACCTGGCGAAACCATGCAGCATGTGTTGATGGGTGAAGAAGACCAATGTTACTTGTTAGCAACGGATGCGGGTTACGGTTTTATTTGTTCATACAACGATATGGTGTCGCGCAATAAAGCGGGTAAAGCCTTGCTGAGTCTACCAACAAACGCTAAATCATTAACGCCTAAGTTGATCGACCGCACTAAAGAAATGTCACTGCTAGCGATTACAAACGAAGGGCGGATGTTACTGTTTTCGCTAGAAGCGTTACCGCAATTATCCAAGGGTAAAGGTAATAAAATTATTGGCATACCAACCGAAAGAGCCAAGAGTCGCGATGAACTTATGACACATTTACAATTAGTGCCGAGTGATACGCCGGTTACCTTGTGGGCAGGTAAGCGCAAGCTCACACTGAAGCCAAGCGATCTTGAGCATTATCGAGGTGAACGTGGTCGTCGTGGTGCAAAATTGCCTAGAGGATTACAACGTGTCGATAGCGTTGAATTAGGTGACGGTGGTGATGCTTTAGCGAGCATCTAATGCTTTGTAATGGCTTCAATGCTATAAAGAATTAAATGGGTTAACTAAAACCACCTCAGTTTGGCTTAGGTGGTTTTTTATTTTTTGCGTTTTGGATTAGATTATGAGACATAAAAAAACCTACTGTATTACTACAGTAGGTTTCTATTATCTCTTAGGTAAGAGATTAGAAGTCGTAACGTACGCCTACAGAGAATACGTTGTCATCTTGTAGATCTGTTTTAGCATTAGCAACAGTAAAATCACCACGGTACATAGCGTATTGACCATAGATCATAGTTGATTTCGCTAAGCGATAATCAGCACCAATGTTGAAGTTTTGGAAATTGATGTCATCAGCACCTTTTACGCCGCCCAGTTTAGTGTAAGCGCCACCTAAACCAGCTTCATCAATGCCGTATTCAGCCTTCAGGTTTACACCGTTCAGATCATAAGAAACGTTAACAAAGTAAGTGTTACCTTCGATGTCATTGTTCACAACATCTTCAGAGTTTTGGAATAAACCACCAACTTTGAATTGACCGAATTTTGCTTGGCCAACTAAACGGTATGCATCAACACCAGCAATGCCTTTGTTATAGGCTACTGCAGCATAGTAATTCTGCTCTTTAAACTTGCTGTCACCTAGAGTTGCGCTTAATGCATATAGGCTTTCAGAAGTCTTAGCTGTAGTGTCGTTATCATCAAATTGATAGTTAGCGTTTAATGTCACTAAGCCTGCAATTTTTGGTGAATAGTACCAAGCACCATCGGCAGTACGAGTTTGGGCACTGACTAAACGGTCGATATCGGCGTTAGTGTTACCGAAAATATCCACAGCACCTTCGGCTTGTTTGAATACTGAGTCATTACGACCCACTAACACAGTACCAGCGTTAGTTTTTAAACCTAAGAAAGTGTTACGTGCTTTGAAAACATCACCTGCACCAGAAGTGTTTTCAACTTGGAATTCCATTTGGTAGATAACGTCAAAGCCATCAGCAATTTTTTCTGAACCTTTAACACCTAATAGAGAGAAGTTGTTTTCTAAATAAGTACCTGCGTTATTCTCATCGGCATAGTTTGCTTCTAAGCCGTTAGTACCTGATTGTAGAGTGGCACCTGTGTCAGTATGGGTTAGAGCAAGCTCTAAACGACCATAGAAGCTTGGGCCTTCGGCTAGCGCACCGAATGAAGCCAATGCCAATACTGATGCAACTGATGCAGAGATGAATGTCTTTTTCATGTTTTGTGCTCCCTCGAACCTAAGTTCTTATCCATTTTTCATGGTTTTTGTGTGGTTTAACGCATTTGCTACCTGAGTCGGTAACAAAGTTGCCGCCGATTTTTACAGTTTTACGACTCGCAGGCTGTGGCGCAGATCATGTTTTTGGCTCTCCTTGCCTATATTCGGGCCATTTCTGGGATCTTTCCTTATATCTTGACTGCAAATTTACCTGAAAGGGGTAAAACTCTATTTTTCACTTACTACTTAAGTGGTAGGTAAGGCGGATTGCCTTAGATAGTGCGTCGGCGAGGGTAACTGTAGCATATACTAATGCTGTAGCAAGTCTGTCATATTGGTTATAGATTTGTGTTTGGGGGCGATATCTAAGCAGAAAAAGCGGCCGAAGCCGCTTTTTTATCAATAAATAACCTTGGGGTTAGTTGATTAATCTATTTAAAAATCAACGCGTAAACCGACAGTAAAGATGTTGTCATTCAGGTCTTGCTTTACATCGGCCAACATAAGATCACCATCGAAGCGTGTGTAGTGACCATAGACCATAGTCTTAGTGCTCAGGCGGTAATCAGCTCCCACACTGAACTGTTGTAGGTCAACATCGCTGACTTGTTCTAAACCGCTGTTGTCTTGGTCACCAACATAACGGCTCACGTACTTGCCTAGACCTGAGTCATCTTTGCCGTACATCATCTTTAGTTTTAAGTCGCCAATTAAGTAGGCTGCGTTGACAAAATAGGTATCGCCTGAGAGATTGGCAAACTTATCATCTACATGCTCACTGTGTTGATATAAGGCACCTAAGATTACGTCACCGAATTTAGCTTGGGCCACACCACGATAGGCTTCAACGTTATCAATACCATCACTATAGGCGGCAGCGACATAGTAGTTTTGTGCTTTAAAGGCTTTATCCCCTAAGGTGGCGCTCAGAGCATACATTTGATCTTTGCTATACACGTCGTTGCCATTGCTATCCACTTGGTCATAGTTATCACTCATCAGATAAGTGGCATTAAGCGTCACGAGATCGGCAATTTTAGGTGAATAGTAAGAAATGCCATCGGCGGAGCGTGTTTGGCCTGCAACCAGTAAGTCGATATCAGCATTGGTATTACCGAAAAGATCGAAGCTTCCTTCAGCTGCTTTAAATACGGTATCGTTACGACCCACTAAAGCCGTACCTGCGGCACTTCTGATACCTAGGAATGTATTACGGGCATTGAAGGTTTTATTTGAGTTATCAAAGTTTTCGACACCAAATTCCATTTGATAAATGATGTCAAAGTAAGGGCTTACAGCTTCAGAACCTTTTACGCCTAACCAAGAGAAGTTGTTTTCAAGAACAGTGCCCTCCTTTTGGTTTTGAGTTGCATAACCTGTGTCTGAATTGGTAATGGCAAGATCAGCATGACCATAGAATTCAGGGCCATCGGCGAGTGCTGTGAATGAATAGAGTGTGAGGCTAGAAATAATAGCCGTCGTCAGTAGATTCTTTTTCATCTTCATTTTCCTGTGCTTATCGCTGTTATATGCATTGATAACTTCAGTATCTATGCATGCTGTTGAGCTTTTATGCGGCAAAGTCTGCACAGACTTGAAATGATAAAGTGTGATCTTGATCAAGTTTCATATAAAGGATGGCTTATTCAACATATTGTTTTACAAGTGAAATACATGTTTTTATTAAGTCGATTACCAAATGACTCGGTGGTAAATGATGGGCCTTTGCTTTTATTACACTCATTTAGTATTCGTATCCCTTTGCATCTAGTGTTTGGTGGCTGAGGATCTGATTTCGGTTTATGTCGATATCGTTTAGAATCCACGGCACATTTCTGGTGTTGCTATTAAGCTGCCCCTGTTGGCATCCATTCGATGCTAGGGCAAGCGCTCCTGCTGTTATTGGGTAATATAAGGTAAGTATTTATGACTGAGGCCTATCTAAATCGATTTGGCGGAATTGGCCGTTTGTATGGACAAAAGGCTCTGGCTAAATTTGCCACATCCCATGTGATGGTGATTGGCATTGGTGGCGTCGGTACTTGGGCGGCTGAAGCCTTAGCGCGGAGCGGCATAGGGCAGATAAGCTTGATGGATTTAGATGATATCTGTGTCACTAATACTAACCGACAAATACATGCTCTTAGCTCCACCATCGGCGGTTCTAAAGTTGCTGTGATGGCACAACGGATCCGTGAAATTAATCCTGATTGCCAAGTGAATGAAATTGAAGATTTTATTACATTGGATAATCTAGGCGAGTATTTGCTTGGAGCTAAAGAGGGTGGCAATATTGATTATGTTATTGATTGTATTGATGCCGTTAAGCAGAAGGCTGCGTTAATTGCTTGGTGTAAACGTCAAAAAATTAAGATAGTGACAGTGGGCGGTGCGGGTGGACAGACAGATCCGACGCAAATTCAGTTAACTGATCTCGCTAAAACCTACCAAGATCCTTTGCTAGCTAAAGTGCGTAATATTTTGCGCCGCGAGTATAACTTCTCTAAAAACGTGCAACGCCGGTTTGCTATCGATGCTGTTTTTTCCAGTGAGCAGTTAGTGTATCCCCAAGCCGATGGCTCAGTGTGCGGTACTAAAGCGGCGGCTGATGGCAGCATGAGGATGGATTGTGCTTCTGGTTTTGGGGCTGTGACTATGGTAACTGGGACATTTGGTTTTGTAGCGGCAAGTCGCGTGTTAGCGCGATTGGCACTGCAGGCTCAAGAGGCGGTTTAAACTCTTAACCTAGATTCAGTCAAGATATCACCGCTTTCAAGGGCGGTGATACCCCTTCAATATTATGTATTTTCATTGGTTATACCTAGATATAAAAATCTTGTTGATTATTGACTGGTTCACATTGAGTGTATGGAAATTTAATATCAAATTGCGGGCCGCCTAGTTTTGAGTCTGCGCTATAACTCATAGTGCCTTTCAACAGTGTTGCGGCATTAAAGGCCGCTGATAATCCTAAGCCAGTACCACCTTTATTACGATTTGTAGTAAAGAAGGGTTCGAACATGTGCTCAGCAACATCGGCTGGAATGGCTAAGCCATTATTTTGAATGCTGATTTGAATTGATTCTTCATCCAAAGTCGCACTAATGTGGATAAGATTGTCTTCATGTCCTTGGAATGCATGGGTAAAGGCGTTCGAGAGAATATTACTAACAATTTGATTTAACAAACTGATATTGGTTTTGATATTGAGTGTAGGCTCCACGTTGATCTCCGTTGAGGCGTTAACATTGGGATGCATAATTAATGTCGACTCTAGGATTTCATGTAGCTGCTGGTTTAGATTACAGCATTGGTGTTCTTCATGACTGCGATCGATGGCGATCGTTTTAAATTTTTGAATTAAACTACTGGCTTTAGTGATATTACGGACAATGAGTTCACAGCTTTCTTGGTACTCATTAAGTATTTCATTTATCTCATCTAATGTAGCTTGATCGCTGTGGATCAGATCGATCAGTTCTTCAATATGGCTGAGCTGCGCACTCGCCGCCGTCAAACAAATGCCAATTGGGGTGTTTATCTCATGTGCAACCCCTGACACGAGTCCACCCAAGGCCGCCATTTTTTCTTGCTCAACTAAAACCTGTTGTGCTCGTTTTAGTGCGCTAAGGGATTGTTCTAACTCTAGTGTTCTTTCTTTGACTTGTCTTGCGAGCTCTTCTTTATAGCTACGTTCGAGCTTGAGTAGCCGCTCTCTATCTTCTAAGGCTATTTGCAGTTCCGTCTTAGAATTCTTTAAGGCGCTAAATGAGCTTCTAAGTTGTACTTGCATGCTATTGATGGAATCGGCGACTTGTTTGAATTCATCAATTTTTTCATGACGGTCAAATTGTAGTGGCTCATATTCATGGTCTATGTCGATATTTTTGCAGTATTGGCTGAGTTTATCTAAGTGTTTAGTAATGTTGAACCACACTAAAAATAGAATAAACCCAGCCACTAAGAAGGTTTTAATGGCATTAGAAAGCAGAATGATAATGGCCTTATCATACAAGCGTTGATAGATAGCATCGACATCGACTTGTATTTCGAGTGTGCCGACATTGATGTTTTCAGTCGGTGATTTATAGACTAAAGGAAAGGTTTTATCTAAGGAGTGTTCTTGTTTCTGCTCGCCTGCATTCCATGCTTGGCCGCTGTCATCTTTAATCGAAATATAGTTAATATCGGGCAGCTGAATTAGCCCATTGAGCTGAGTGTTAATGAGCCGCTCGTCAATAACCCAAATACTGGCGGCGAGCACATCTAAGTTCACCTTTTCCATGTTGGAAAATACTCTATCGATACGCACGACATCATTGCGATAATCACTGATCAACTGATACGCAGTGGTGATTAAGGTGATAACAGAACTAAAAAGTACAATAGACAGGGTAAGGTGCCTGCCTATGGGGCTTTTGATAAGTTGGCTAAAGAATGTCAGCATCTTAAATTTTCTTTATGCAATAGCGGCTTGAGATGCTTATAAGCATAGACCTACAGATCCAGAAAGTGCATTTTCTCGCAGATAAAATCAACGAAATATGTCTTCATTTGTGGCATTAAATTTGCTTATTAGCCGATAAGTTCAATTTTTTGTCACTGGGATAGCACTATGTTTAAACTCAAGCTGGATTCAGTTAAGTTTTTTAGCCCGAAGAAAATGATGTTTAGAGTCATGCTGTGGCTTATGGTGAGTTGTTCTGTCTTACTTCTTATTCCTCCTAATGTGCTGGCAGTGCTGGCGCTCGATAAATTTGTGCCAGAACATGCACAGTTTGTTGGATTAGGTCTAATCGTTTCTATCGCTTATTTTTTGAGTCAATTAATTAACTTAGGCTTAGATGAGTCTATCCGTCATTTAAGTGATAAGCGCGTTATTGAGACGATTGAAGCTAAAGTGAATCTACTTGATCCCGCTGAGCGAGCTTTAGTGAGGGAATTCTTTCTTCAAGGCGCCACGATTTTGACTCTGCCGCAAAATGAACCCGCTGTAAAAAGTCTAGTGAATGCCTGTATCTTAGAAAAGCTCGGTAACGAGCGCCATTATGCGATTCAGGGACCGACCGCTGACTATAAGATTGCCATGAAAGCGCGTATGTACCTCAACCGTGATGTGCTGCGTTTACCTGCCGGTGAGCCGAGCCAAGAAGAAATGCAGTCGTTGATTAAGGCGCGCCCGCAATTTTTGAATGGATTAGTACAAAACAGAAAACACGCAGCATAGGCGTGTTCTACCTCACTCGGATGAGTGCTAGCTATGGTTTAGTTAGCATTTTTAACATGCGAGACAACAAAAAATGGGGGTGATAAAACCCCCTAGATTTTGCATTTATACAAGAAACATGAAGAACAACTGGAGCAAAAACTATGGTTTCGGTGCCGACTTCACAATGAACATCCAAGTGATATAAGACACTATCCCTATTGTGCTAAAGATAACGATCATTGAAAGTAAGCCTATGGGGTTACCAAACATTAGATCTAACCAAAATGCCATGACTGAAATCCTCTTTCCTGTGAAGTCCTCGCTAAATTAGCGGTATTCGATAGCTAAAATACTGATCTCGATCAATAAAAAATCGACATAGGAATACAAAGTCATAACCCTTAGTTAACTCTGTGATCTTGGTCAAATTTAAGGATGTGCTTAACAGCGACGAGTTCAAATAATTTAGCTTTGTTTCTTCTTCCGTTAGCGTCTAGGATTAACCTATTCAACTCGATCGATATTCAGTTAACGCGCTATTCCATTTATTCGTTCTTGTTTTTATATGAAGGCGCGATATCAGTTTTTTAAAGGAGTAAAAAATGGATTCTAAAAAAAGTCACAAGGATTCAATGGGATATAATTCTATCTTTGCGCCACTATTGTTGCTGATTTATCCCCTCTATTGTTTGGTGATCACAGGGCACTTTGTTGCCATTTTGTGTTTAAGCGTGCTCGCCGCCATTTTAATGTTCAACATCAATAAATTAATTCGTAATTTGAGACAACTTGAGCGTGCAGCACACCACTTAGGCGAGGGAGATTTGAGTTATCAATTGGAAGAGAAAGATGCGGGTGTGTTCATTAAGGTAGTACATAACATTAATCGCATGGGCGAAGATGTCAGCCGTACGATTTTGTCTTTATCTGATACCTGTGAAGGGATGAAAAAAGTCGCCTCGGATATCAAGGTTATTAGTGAACAGGCAAAGCAAGGCGTGTTAGAGCAAGAGCATCAAACTGAACTGGCAGCCAGTGCAATGACACAGATGGTTTCAAGTGTACAAGCCGTATCGCAAAATGCGGTGAGTGCTGCGCAGGCAGCTGATATTGCCCAAAGTTCTGCTAAGCGCGGCGATCAAATCATGAATGGCATAGTCACTAAAATTGGCGCTATGTCGCAACAGATCCATGATACTCGAACCGTGATCGAGCACTTGGCCGCCGACAGCAACAATATCAGTAGCATTATTGAAACCATTTCGCAGGTGGCCGAACAGACCAATTTACTCGCCTTAAATGCTGCCATTGAAAGTGCGAGAGCGGGTGAACATGGCCGCGGTTTTGCTGTAGTTGCCGATGAAGTGCGTAATCTCGCTAAACGAACATCCGAAGCCACGGTTGAGATCCAGCAGCAAATCGCCGCATTACAAAAAGGCGCACAACATGGTGTTGAAGTCATGTTGAAAAACGTGGCGATTGCCGACGAAACGGCTGATATGGTTGATCAAGCTCACAGTGCACTCGGGCAGATTGTCGCTCAGGTGGAGACCATTACCGATATGTCCCACCAAATCGCCACGGCATCGGGACAACAACATACAGTAGCAGAGGAAATTAATAAAAATATCAGTGTGATGGCTGAGCTAGCCCTGAGTAATGCCTCCCACACCAACAACACTAACTTATCGAGTTTGAAAGTGTATAACATGTCGCAGGAAATCGGCTCCTTGCTGCATCGATTCCATGTGAATGCGGCATTCTTTAATTCGAGTCAGGCGCAAAATAAACTCTTTGTGAAATGGGGGCCTGAGTTAGACATAGGAATGCCTGAGATCAATCGTCAACATCAGCGCTTAGTCTCATTGATCAATGAATTACACCGCACATTAAATGAAGAGTATGGACTCGAAGCCATCAAACGTATCGTGCAAGGATTAGTGGATTACACCGCCAATCACTTTGCCTATGAAGAGGAACTCTTTGCGCGTTTTGGTTACCCTCAAACTGACAGCCACAAGGAAAAACACGGCAAGTTAGTTGGGCAAGTACTTGATTTTCAAAAGCGGGTTGTTAGAGGTGAAGATGTTGCCGACGAATTAATGGCTTTCTTGAAAGCTTGGTTGGTAAACCATATTCAAAAAAGTGATAAAGAATATACCGCTTTTTTATTATCACATGGCGCAGAATAACCTCAAGAGCATGATTTTTGAGCGGTTAAATGCAATTTGTATTAAAGTCGCGGCAAAAGACTTGCCATTGTCATAAGCAAAGGTATAATTCCCAGCACTTAGAGACAGCCAGTTGTTTTGATTGCTTCTAAGTGCATATTTGATATGCCAGTGTGGTGAAATCGGTAGGCACAGGGGATTCAAAAGTCACAGTGTTTACAGCTTAATTTTCACTAAGCTGATGATGTAAAAAGTTAATTTAAAAGAATTAACGTGCAAAATCCTTGCAAAGATTTGCAAAGTTTTTGAGATTGAAGATAATGCCAGTGTGGTGAAATTGGTAGACACACGGGATTCAAAATCCCGCGCCCTTAAAAGCGTGCCGGTTCGACTCCGGCCACTGGTACCACTTCAAAGCCGACCTTAGCGTCGGTTTTTTTGTATCTAAAATTCAGTCATGTTAGATACTTACCAACTCGCTACCTTGCTAGAGTTCATCACTTTCCTTCCAGCAAAGCACCACACTGGGCATACTTGCCTAGGTCAAATCTTTAATGGTGGTTGTTTTACCATTCTCCATCACTGACTTAATCCCGTTATCTCTTGGAGCAGTGCTCGAATACATTTGGCTAGTGCCAATGATTTGATGATTCGCTGCTTTGAGGTTGAAATACGGCTTCTCGTTTTTAGCCACTTCTTTAGCATATCGGGCTTCGATTGGGGAGTTGGTTTGCACGGATTCAATACCGTTCAACGCGCCACTCTTACCTGTGTAAAGCTCGCTGGTGAGAATGATCTCTCCATTTCCCGCCTTTAATACAAACTTAAATTGCTCATTACTGCTTTTACTTAATTCATACCATCCTGACATGGGTTTGCTCCTTATTCTTTAAGACAGTGCATAGCGCAAGCAAGGAAGACATTTCCTGCTTGAGCATCAGTGTAGTCGACTTTAGCGTGTTTAATAGATGACTTTTGCGGCGGTTTTGAGTGTTTTGAGGGTTAATCTGGCGACACACTGACATTAAAAACGTCTAACTCTTGCCAGTAGCACAGGAAGTTTTGCTCCCATATTGGGTAAAACTTTACTGCCGCTTCAATGACGAGTAGGCCACTAATGCTTTGAAATACACCGCAGCTAAAGTCAAAGTCCAGTTCTTTAACCAACTCCCATTGTCCCTGATAGCCGACATAGCAAAAGTCGGTGATGTAGCATAACTGCCATTGCTTGGCGTGTTTCTCTAGCCTTATCTCCACAGGATGAAAGCCACCCCGTTGTGGGCTGTAATCTGGATCACGAAAGTTAATCGTCACGGCATTGTCGGCTTGGTTACTGATAAACGGGGTTAATGCCAATAGCAGTCTGTCAGAGACAGGCAAGGCCAACTCTTGATTAATGGTATTCATTGTGTGTCCTTAGTTGGTGTTAGAACAAATCGCTGTGGGTTTCGCGAAGGCTGGTAAAGCGGTTAAGGCCAATAATCACATGGTCGAGGACATTGATATCCAGCGCTTTGGCGCACTCAATGACTTTACGGGTGAATTGGATATCGCTAGTGCTTGGTGTTGGATCGCCTGAAGGATGGTTATGAACAAGGATAACGCTGGGCATATTCAGAATAACTGCCGTGCGTAACACTTCGACGGGTCGCATACTGATGCCGTTCACGGAACCTGTCGCCACGACTTCTACGCAATTAATGGTGTGCTGGGTTGTCAGGTTTGCCACGATAAACATTTCTTTGGTTTCATGCTTTAGGTAGTCAAATAGCTGCGCGGTATCTTCAGGTCCTGTGATGGCTTGCTCGGCCAAGGCGCACTGGGTTTCTTTGAACTGATATTTGACATTGATTTCTCGGATAATCGCCATGGTCTATCCCTATTGGTGCTAAAGACTCAGGAGCAGAAGGAAGTCCTTTCGCTCCTGATAGTGTGTGCATTACTTGGTGGTTTTGGCTGAGGTATCAACCTTAGCCTCACTCTTTGATTCTTTACTGGCCTCAGCACTAGCCTTAGCTTTCTTGGTCGGGAACTTGGCGGCCTTGAGGATGAACTCATCTAGCTCACCTTTCTCCACAGCATCGATAATCAGCTTGATGGTGTCAGGTAGCAGGGCTTTATCACCGACATCAATGGCGGGTTTATCCTTTACCAGCTCGATAGGCTTAATCCCGATACGGACTTCGAAGTAATAGTGACCTTCACTGTCGTAGTACCATGGGCGCACTGTGATACGGCGGCGCACCTTCTTGCGTTCTCCTGTCTCTGGGTCTTTGACACTTTTCTCGCGGTAGGCTTCAAACTCGCTGCCTTGAATAAAGCATTCGGCCATATCCAATTGTTGCTTCAGCTTGTCAACCAAGCGGGTTCTTTTGCCGATGATAGGTGGCTTAACGGCGATTTCAGGGCGAGCGATAACCTTGAGCGAACTCAATAATGTTGTCATGTGGTGTTCCTTTTCGTGGTTTAGTGGGTTGTATTGCTGGGTTTAGTTGATAAAGCCAATGCGGCGCGTGGCTTGTTTACGGTTGTTTTCTTGGGTTAACAGAGCAATAGCGGTGGCTCTGTGGTTTTGGTTAGGTTGAAATAACATGCGCCTTGCTACGATAGCGAAGTCACCGGGCGTTAATTGTTGTAGTGCGTGAAGTTGGTCAGCTTCGGTTTGGGTTAACTTAGTGATACCCAATACTTGCTTATACAAGGTCTGGCGCTGGCTTTCAGTCAGATAGTCACAGGTCAGTTTAAAGTCAAAGCGGCGCATCACTGCGCTGTCGATAGCGCTGAGTGCATTAGTTGCTGCAAACACAGGCATGGTGTTGCATTCAAGCTGTGACAGCAGTTCGTTGATAAGCTGCACTTCATACTGTGCTTGAGCGCTCTCACGCTGACTGAGCAAGCTATCGACTTCATCAAAGAGCATTAGCTTCTTTGTTCTGTGCGCTTCTCTAAACAACGCTGCAATGTTCTGCTCGCTCTCACCTACATACTTGCTTAGTACATCAGAGCACTTGATGTGCATGATATCCATGCCGTGGGTTTCAGCTAAGTGATGTACCCAACCTGTTTTGCCTGTACCTGGGGGGCCATTGAGTAGCACCCTAACTGGGAGGCTGTTGGCTATCGCGGTGTCGATATCACTGATAATCGTATGTGCATCTTGTCCGTCGATGGCGTTAAGGTTCAAGCAACTGGGGTCAAAGCTTAGTTGGCCTTGATATTTAGCCGCTGGCGGCTCTTCACCACAGGCTTCAAGAGTGGCATCAATAACATCCAATACCACGATTTCAGCCTCATCCCCCGTTAAGGCTAAGGTACTTGCTACATGAGCGGCGTTCGCAATATAAGCCGGAGCGGCATTAGATTTGCTGGCTAACACCAAGCGAAACGCATCCGATACCTTAAGTGATTTGAGTATGGTTTTACTCATGGCAAAGCTAAAGGCTTCATCGGGTACAGGGATTTCCAGCACTAGCTTAAAGCGACGAATGTAGCTTGGTTCAAGTAGCGATACATGGTTGGTAATCCAAATAGCAGGTACAGGATTGGTTTCCAGTAAGCGCATTAAGCCTTCTTTGGAGTAATGCTCATCTGCATGCTTAAACACGCTTTCGCATTCATCAACCAACAACAGGCTTTCATCTGAGCCATCGAGCAAGCTTTGCAGTAGATTAAGGTAGGTTAAGCGTTGGCTAGTCGGCTCTTTACTCAAGAACTCATCAGTCACTTTACCATCCTCAAACTGCACACTTTGCACTTCCACTAAGCTGCGCCGCAGCGCCTTTGCTAAAGTACGAGATAGCTCGGTCTTGCCTGTTCCCGCTGCCCCATACAGTAAAATGTTAACCCCTTTAAGCCGCTGAGCCATGGCCGCCCTTAGATAGCGATACACTAAATCGGCATTCACATGCTCAAACTGCTTCAGCTTGAACTGTGCTGTGGGGCTGTGCTTGATAATCGGCGCGAGCAAGGCTTCACGGCGAGTGAGCTTTTCAGTTACCAGCAATACCCTAAACGGCTCCGGTATTCTCAACAAATGCGGTAGGAGTAATGCTGCTCCCTCAATAAAGCGATTACGGGCTAAAGGTTCTAGCTGCTCATGAATATCATCACTGCTGAGTCCTGTTTCTTGCTCTAACCAATGAATGAGGATATCCGTATCATAGTCAGCTAACAGATTAAGCAACTCTTTGAGCCCTGCATTGGCATTGAGCACGATGATAAGCACCATCACAGGCTTCATGGCGGTATCAAGTTTAAACAGTTCACACAGAAACCGTGCATTGTGCTGCACCGTTTCTGCCATTACAGGGTAATTATCCTTAAGCGGAAACAACGCGAGGGTGCTGTCGATATCATGGTTAATGCCATGTTGTAGCTTGATACCCACGAGCGAGTTAATCGCATAGGACGGCATATACTCAAAGCCATAATCGACGGCTGACAGTAATAAGTCTTCGGCGATTTGAGTTGCAAGGTAATAACAATGCTTAGCGTGTTTAGCGATGGGTTTGACGTTTATCATCGACTGCCGCGCCCCCGTTTAATGGGTTTATCAGGCGGAATGTAATCCAGCATCGCAGCGGCTTGCTTCATAAACGCATGGTCGCGTTTATCGTAAATGGTAGTGGTGCTGATATCGGCGTGTCCTGCCATTTGGCGCACGGTATTGATATCCACGTTTTGCTCAAGCAAGCGAGTTATAAAGGTTCGGCGTAAATCATGGGGCGATACTTTATCTACCCCTAGCTCATACAGGGTATCTTTAACTAACCGATACAAGGCCGTTGGGGTGGTTGGCTCAGATAACTTAAGCTTGCCAGTCAGCGTTGACTTACACACTAAATAACCCTGCTGGCGCTGACGTAACTTAAGCCATGCCAACAGATTTTGCTCTACCCATTCAGGTAAGAACAAGGTGCGACTCTTGTTACCTTTACCTGCAGCCACAGTCAGGGTATGCAAGTTGGCATCGTAGTCACTCAGCATCAACGCCGATAACTCACTGCGCCTAAGTCCAGTGCCCAAGAACAGGCTAAATATCAAAAGATTACGGGTAGCAAAGGTGCCTTTTTGCGTTTTGCAGTAATCCAATACCGCGGTCACTTGCTCGGTGCTTAACGGCGTACCTTGATGCTCACCGTGCTTTACTTGATTAATGGTCTGCAAGTTTGCGACCTGCGATAAATCGGCTTTGTTCATCAAAGCCGCTACTTTGACGATATTCTTAATTGCTATCATGGCACGGTTGATGGAACGTGCTGACCACTTCGCATGAGTCATCACTGCGCGTATTTGCAGTGCTTGTTGATAGTCAATCTGACACAGCTTGTCATCGAGACAGTCTTCTTGCCACTGCATGAGTCGCGCAATACTGCGCATTTGTGAGCTGATAGAGCGCTGACTATTAATAGACAGGCGGCTCAAATACAGCGCATAAGGGGTCGCTGTAGTCATAGAGAACTCCAGTAAGTGTATTAAATTGAATTGTGTTTAGAGGGTTGAACGAGAAAGGAAAAGTGATACTAGAAACACGTTCATAGTATCACTTTGAGGTCTAAATTTCAGCCACTGTTTTTGACACGGTTAGGATAAATAAAATGTTAGGTATACATTCGATTTTTGGTATAGGTGTAGTGGTCAAGTAAAATTGGCCACGGTTTTAGAGTCATTCCAATATAAACGTTCTGACTCATTTGGCGTTAACCCACCATTATATTGATGGGGTCTGGTCTCACTG
>NZ_JAHKRD010000021.1:0-116899 GCF_019345615.1 Shewanella sp. NKUCC01_JLK
AGGTCAGTCGTTATCGACCCAGCAAATTACTCATGGTCAGTCGGCAACAGCGCCAGCTGTGCCAGCGCGGGAAGGGTATACTTTCACCGGTTGGGATGTCAGTTTTGCTAATATCACTTCAGCTTTAACAGTGACAGCGCAATACAGTCAGAATGTGTATGTCGTAAGCTTTGTCGATGCCGAAGGTCAGTCGTTATCGACCCAGCAAATTACTCATGGTCAGTCGGCAACAGCGCCAGCTGTGCCAGCGCGGGAAGGGTATACTTTCACCGGTTGGGATGTCAGTTTTGCTAAAGTGACATCAGCTTTAACAGTGACAGCGCAATACAGCCAGAATGTGTATGTCGTAAGCTTTGTCGATGCCGAAGGTCAGGTGTTATCGACCCAGCAAATTACTCATGGCCGGGCTGCGACTGCACCAACGGCACCAGAGCGGGAAGGTTATACCTTCACTGGCTGGGATGCGGACTTTAGCAAAATCACTGCTGCCTTAACGGTAAAGGCCCAGTATAAAGATCGTCTATATCAGGTCAGTGTCAATACGGTCGCAGGGGTGACGATCAGCCCAGCGCAACAAGCAATTCCCCATGGCCAATCTGCGGTGTTTAGTCTGACGCAAACCGATCCGGCGCTTTATCTGCAAGTGCATGGTTGCGGTGCTGTGCTGCGACAACAAACCATCCACACCACCGCCATTACGGCAGATTGTATGGTCGAATTGCAAAGTTTCGCTGCTTTTGCGGTGCAAGCAGCCGTCCAGACGAATCTGGTCACTGCCAATCAGTCGGTTGCGGTAACTGTCAGCGGTGGTAGTGGCCAGTTCCGCTGGTTGGGTGGTGAGGTGTTGCGAGCGAACCAGCTGCAGCAGCTATCGCCAGAACAAGTCAGCACTCTCTTCAAGGCGGTTTCCGCCACTGAATTTATCTTTAGCAGTCAGCAAACCGGTCGTTATCAGTTGCAGTTGCAGGATGAACAAAGCCAGCAAATTCAGATACTGACGCTGGAAGTGCATCCATTTGTTGCTTTTACTGCCGCCTCACAACAGGTTGCACAGCAAACGGCAGCCAAAATCAGTATTTGGCTCAGTGATGAAGCGATCAGCTATCCGGTGACGGTAGAGTTTAGCGCTGAAGGCGTTCAGCTTAGCGAGGAGAAGTTGTTGATTGACCTTCAGGACGAGCGGCGTCGCAGTTATCAGTTATCGGAGCAGACCAGTAATAATGCCACGATCAAGCTGACCGCAGTCAGTTCAGACAATGCGGTTTTGGGCACACCGGCGATCCATCAACTGCAGACTGGCGCTATGGCCAGCACTGCTGCGTTGCAGGTCAGCATAGAACAGGACGGTTTATCTGGTTATGCCGTCAGGCAGGAAGCTGGTTTGATCAGGTTGCAGGCTGGCAATAGTCACGACAAAGTGCTGGATTATCGCTGGGAGTTAGGCGAGTTAGCTGTCGCTGCTGTGGTGGAAGCTGATGTGATGATGCTGGATCCTGCCAAGTTACAAGGCCGTTATCAGTTTAAGCTGCAAGCGACTGACAATAACCAAACTCTGGAAACGGATGTGGTGTTGTTGGTGGTGGCTGGTTGCGCGCATGATCATTGTGGCAGCGAGCTTGACCAGAGCGGTCTGCCAGCGGCAGCGAATTTATTCACTGCCCAGCCTGGCCGATTACCACTCTGTCCAAAAGTTGAGCAGGACCAGAATGGCCGAGTCAGTAGCTGTACCCCGGCCGAAGCAGGCGTTAGTTATTTGGAAATTCCGGCGCAATATCAACTGACGCTGGGTCAACAAAGTGAGGCCAGTTCCTGGGCCAGTGGTCAGTTTGGCGTGGCGTTGAATGACGGCGCTTTACCTGATCAAGGCTACCAGCAACAAAGCCAGTTGGTCGATTTTGAGATCCGAAACCTGAATAATCAGGGTGAAAGTGTGCCTGTTGTGATCCCGTTGCCGCAAGGTCGTCAGATCAATACTGAAAGTGTCTGGCGTAAACATCACAATGGCCGCTGGTTTGATTTTGTGCAAAACAGCCGTAATCAGTTGTTTAGTGCAGGCAAAAATAGTGAAGGCCGTTGTCCGTTGGTGTCAGATGTGGTGTGGACACCGGGTTTAACTGCGAAGGATGAATGTGTGCGGTTAATTATTGAAGATGGCGGTCCAAATGATGCTGATGGTAAAGCCAATGGTGTCATTGTTGATCCCGGAGTACTGGCGCAGGTTGTACGGACCGATAAAGTCTATAACACTGCGGGTGGCAGCACCGGCTGGTGGTCTTTGGTCGGTTTGTTGGCATTGGTGCTGCGGCGTCGGGTTGGACTGCTGTTGCTAGTGGCGGGTTCTACACCTGTGGTCGCAGAGCCCATGGCGCTGGATAAGATATATCTGCGTGCGACTGTTGGTCAGATGGATACCGACAGCCGTTTTCAGTTACAAGGTCAGCAATTTAGCGCGGAGCAGGAGCAGCGGCTGGCCTGGCAACTGCAGGGTGGTTATCAGTTAAATACATACCTGGCGCTGGAAGGCGGCTGGTTGGATGCTGGTGAGTTAACGGTGCGCCTGCCTGGTGTGTTGCAACAGACTGAGTTGCCTGATGTTGCACGACTGGTCAGCGGTTCAGGTTATGGTCCAACATTGGCGGTGCGCTTGTCTTATCCTCTGGCTGGCCCGGTGTCCGTGTTTGGTACTGCTGGTGGCTGGTATTTAATGCAGCGGCAGCAGTTATTTGATACTGCTGCTGAATCACGCTCGCAGCAAAATTGGCAAGCTGCCTACACCGCGGGTCTAAGCTGGACCTTGTCAGAACAATGGTCCGTTCAGCTTAGTTATGGTAGCTATCAGACATCACCACAAGTCAGTAATCTGACCGCTGTCGGTATTCAGTGGCATTTTTGATCTTGTTAACTGCTGGCAAATTACAGTTTTAGTCGCTGGCAGCTTTCTATTGTTGACCCCGCCTTTGTTGCGGGGTTTTTTATGTGTGCGCAGTTATCTGACTGTGTCCGCGCCGAAAATCGAGCTACTCAGCTTAAATCGCATTATTTAGGATCCTCGACTCAACAAAAGTCTTGATGTGGAGGACTTGCTATGCCGCGCCCAAGAAGAACTCAGATGAGTGTCGAACTGCTTTTTAATATCCCCCATTTCTATTATTACTGCAGTCGTGTCGTTTGGCGTGCACTCTTTTGTAGATAAAGAGTATGGGGTAATGATGCTTTTTCGGCTAAAAACTATGACCATCGCTGAGCTTGGCAAGTTGTTTCATGGCCCTGTTGAAACCTTGCAAGAATTTACCCCAGATTCAGATAATCATTGCGAACACTTAGAAAAGTGACGATGACACTTTGCGCTTTGTTGCCAGTACCTCAACGTGGCTGACTTCAAACTTAGTCATTGGCTTTACCTTTCTACACCGCCAACCAAACAATGGGCTGTGTGACTCTGACTAAAAATCACTATTTTTCAGTTAAATAGCACTATTTAGCCATCATCCACTTGAACTATACCTTGTCGGTTTATTTGCGACTTAATGACTTGTCGTTGCTTGAATCTAAACTCCGAGTGAATGATGTTGTTTTAACTTGGGTGGCCGGATTTCTTGCACTCACGCTGACCACTTTAGCCGCTTCATTTGGGGTGCTCAGCCTCTTTTGGTTGCTCCAACGCAGAGCTAAGCGCTTCGAGGCGAGGCCTAGTAAATAAGCAGAATTTACAGAACATAGCGTAGGCGTAGTGCCGTTTGTTCAACAGGGGATAACGCGAGCCACTGTTCTCGGATTTCCACGGCTTCCTGCGGATAGTCGGTAATGAGCACATCGGCTCCCAGCGCCAACATGCGCAGCATTTGCCGTGGATTATTTACAGTCCATACATGCACTTGCTTGCCACCTTTGTGTGCCCGGGCGATAAATTTTTCGTTAGTAATCGATTGATTGACCGCTAAGAATTGTGTATTCGCTTTAATGGGATCGCCAATGGATTGAGTGACGATAAGGCCAGTGTGAATGGAAGGATCGAGTCGTTGCACTTCTTCAATGGCTCTTGCTTCGAGCGACGTAATCACCACTTGTTGTGTCATTTTCTCTTGTTGCAATAAGGCGACAACGGCCTGCGCTAAGCTGGGATCGGCTTGATTATATTTAAGCTCAATGTTCAAACCGATTTTGTTGCGTGCCTCATTAAGCATCTCTAGTAGTGTTGGTACGGATTCACCTGTAAAGGCGGCACTGTGCCAACTCCCCGCATCGAGTT
Organism: Shewanella sp. NKUCC01_JLK; assembly: GCF_019345615.1. Taxonomy (NCBI): domain Bacteria; kingdom Pseudomonadati; phylum Pseudomonadota; class Gammaproteobacteria; order Alteromonadales; family Shewanellaceae; genus Shewanella; species Shewanella sp. NKUCC01_JLK. Next base: position 4,250 of record NZ_JAHKRD010000021.1, read on the forward strand.
GTTGTATTTCACTCGCACTGAGGTTGGCAACTCGCCTAGAATCGCCCGCTATGCGCATTAAATCAGCATCGTGCAATACCATTAAGGTGCCATCGGATGCCGTTTGCACATCGATTTCGGCATAATCCGCCTTTTCTGCAATCGCTAAACGCAAAGCCGCAAGGGTATTTTCTGGTGCCCTAGCAGCGCCAGCACGGTGGGCAGTAATCAGGATGTCATCCCTTTGTGGTTCACTATTGAGGGCATATACCCCTAATCCCAACATGATTAAAAAAGTGCCGATCAATACCCCGCTTATCGTATAAAGCGACAGCTCAGACGTTCTTTTTACCGTTTGTCGCCCAAGGCGTTCTAACCCTGCGGGTTTTTCTCCCAGTTGGCGGTATAACAGCAAGATGATAAAAGCTTCGCCAAACATGCCGAGTAAGGACCATGCCGCACTGAGCATAAAAATCAGTGCAGAGACGAGGGCCAATATGGCTAATTCTGCCGAAAGTGTCAGCGTAACCCTATCGAGTAAAGTATCGGCTCCCCAGGAGATCAGCAGTATTAAGGGATACACCAAAGCACCTATCCTCAACCACCAACCCGCAGCGTGCCACATAATCGGGCGTTCATTGCCTGCGCTTAATTGCCAGCTGCGTTTGAGTGCCGTCAAAGCATCGGTCGTTTCACTGACAATAATCGTCAGTGAAAAGGCCGCTTTAGCCCACAGATATAAGGCAACAAGGACATAGATTATCGCTAAGAAGGCCATACTCGTTAAGGCGAGATACCAGTCTATAGGCTTGAAATACAAGTAGTAATTAATATCGTGTCCCTGTAGAAATACGCTGAAAATCAGATACCCTAACCCGATAAAAGGTACGCTGAGCAGCAACAAGCAAGCCGCATAAATGCTACCAAGGCGAATAAATACGGGTAAGCGCGCAGTCGCGAAAATCAGCGCCCGCACTGGGCCAATGGGAATATCGTATAAGCCAGATGCTGCGAGAATCGTGACTCCAGCACGTTGGGTAAAAAACACGGTAAAGCTGCTGAATAGAGTAATGACCATAAACAGCAAGCCATAGGGAGACATGGCGAAGGCGATCAAGTCGTAATTGGTTATGGTGACATTGCCCGTTTTGGCAATCAGATGGCGCAATAGCCAGCCAAAAGACGGGACGATAATACCCGCCGACACTAAGGTAAATAGCAGTTCAAATTCAATGAGTTTTCTACCGCAGCGACGAATGGCTTTAAGCGTGTCATGCCAGTAACTGTGTTCAGGATTGAGCATGCAGCTTCCTTAATCGTGCGAGTTTAGGACTGTAATTTAGCAGCGTTTCAGGTTGACGGTTAGTCATTCGTGCAATGTTTTGAGCTGGTGAGTCAGTTGTTATTATCCATAAAGCAATAAATACACTGATTATTTCAAGTTTCCGAGCTGCGCCTATGTCGGGTCGTTTGTCATTGAGCTTTCTTCAAAGTGTAATAATAGATAGCTCGTTAAGTTGGTTCACTCGATTTAGTATCGTCGCCAAGTTTATTGGTATCGCAATCTTTCTCTATTTTAAACATTGGGTTGAGTATATTCGGCTGTGAGTGTGCTGATGGTGATACCTTCTATCCTATTCTCATGTTGAGTCGACATTATAAATAAATTACTTATCCCAGAAGTGCACAATATCGCAGATTAAGCCTGTCTATGTTTTGTTGCTTATTCAATATTTTGATTTTTTTGTGGATAAAAATCAAAATATTGAGATGTAAATTTGGTGATTAATCTAGGTAAGACCTGTGTATACATGTTTGCCTCGTTAAAATCCGTGAATCAGATTTACCTCGTCTGGTTTACATACTAAAATTTCACGCAATTTACCCGTGTCAAAGGGATTGCGTTGGTAACAGTCGTTCTTTTATGTCGTTCTACATGATAAGAATTTGCTTATAAATAAAAGAGTAGTAATAAATTGTCTTATAAAAAATTTAATGCATTTTTGAACGCAAACATGCGGACCTTTGAAATGGTTGGTGTTCTAATGCGCATATTTAGTTTCTCACTTGTCAGTTGGCTTGGCCCTGAAAGTCCTTTTATGTTTGTTTGGATTTTCAACACGATAGATGCTGTTTTGCTAACATGGTGTGCCGCTTTACGCAAAGATGCCGCTTACACGTTACTTAATGGTTTTTGGATTTTGATTGGTATTGTAGGGATCGCAAGAGCTGGCGGATTGATTCACTAAGTTTTCTGGTTCATGTCAGTGAATCACTCAACCCCAGACTGATTCATCACACCGCCAAAACATGCCCTTAAGCCCTGTTATCGGGTATTGGAGGGCATTTTTTTACCCTAAAATGAATCAAATTCATTAAGAACTGATTCAAGCCATCTTGATGATGCCACATTATCAACATAACGAGTTTGTGATGGCGGCGCAGTTTCCTGTAACTCAAATTGCATAAGGCTAATGGCTAAATTAGATCGTTAATATGCGCGGGAGTTGATGAGATTAAGCACTGGCATGTAAGGGACCGTTCGTGACAGGGATGTCACGGTCGAGCCCTCAAGGATGAGTTTATGGCGCGTCACTGGAAAGCCAGTGCTTAATCATTTTCTGATTATTTGCACATTGCCGCACACTCAGTACAGGGTTGCTTAGTTGACACAATCAACTAATCTCGATATTGTTGATACAGTCAACTATATCGAGAGCCTTCTATGTCGTCATTGTCACTCAGTGAAACTTTACACAGATTAGTGCATGCCTACAAAAAGCAATTGCGTAGCGATATTGCTGCACAAGAGATTGATTTACCTGTCACTCATATCCGAGCCTTGAAGGGCGTGTGTCGCAATCCTGAATCGACAGCCCAGTCTATCGCCCTGCGTATGCAGCGGGATAAAGCGCAAATTACCCGTGTTCTCAATGAGCTACAGCAGAGTGGGTTGATCACTAAAATCGACAACCCTAAGGATGGCCGCAGCCAGTTGCTGCGACCCACGGCTGAGGGGGAAAAGATCATGACTCAGATCAATGCCTCAGAACGTAAAACCGTGGCGCGCATGACGCAGGCGCTCAGTTCAGACGAAGTTGATACTTTTATTAAACTTGCCAATAGGATCAGTAAAAGTGTGGATGATGCCGCTGCCGCCAAAAGTGAAACTGATTGCCTTACTCAAAAAAGACCATCTAGTAAGCCAAAAGATACGGCTGGAAAAGGAGCCATTGAGTTGCGCTTAACGGCAGAAAACGCAATAGGAGAAAATCATAATGAATAAACCTGCACCACGTGAGCTAGAAGTGATCCGCTCGACTTATATCACCCCGCATATGCTACGTATCACCTTAGGCGGTGCGGGATTGGCTGGATTTCCTGCCGATCAAGAGAGTGCCTATATCAAGTTGTTATTCCCACAAGCGGGTGAGCGTCCATTAATGCGAACTTACACTATCCGTCAGCAACGCAATGATGAAATCGATGTGGATTTTGTACTGCACGATACCGACGGCCCCGCATCGAGTTGGGCGAAAACGGCGCAGGTGGGCGATATTATTCAAATCGGCGGACCCGGGCTTAAAAAACTGATCAACTTTGAGGCGGATTGGTTTTTACTCGCAGGTGATATGACCGCCTTGCCCGCTATCAGCGTGAATCTGGCACAATTGCCAAACAATGCCGTGGGTTACGCTGTGATTGAAGTATTGAGCGAAGCCGACATTCAGCCTTTAGTACATCCTGAACATGTTGAGCTGCATTGGGTGATCAATCCTGAAACCGATCCCGAAGGTCGCCCTTTGGTCGAGCGAATTGCCCAATTACCTTGGCTTGCTGGCGAGCCCGCCGTATGGATTGCCTGTGAATTTAATAGCATGCGCGCGCTAAGAAGATACTTTAAGCAAGCGCATTCATTGCTTAAGAGCCATTTTTATACCTCGAGCTATTGGAAAATAGGTTGTAACGAAGGTGAGCATAAACTGGTAAAACAAGAAGATGAGCAGTTAGAAAATGGGGCCAGTGTTTAAATTCAGATAAGGTCGCCAAGTTTGATTTTGCGACCTTATCTAACGTTTCGCTTATGCCGTTTTTGCTGCTGATGCACCTATTATTGATGCACCTATTATTGATGGAACTATGCTACTGGTGAACTAGCTTGCCATTCTTCACCACATCTTTGCAGGGATTGACGCCGTAGCTGTAGGCCAACTGCGCAGGCGTGGCGATATCCCACAGACAAAAATCGGCTTGTTTGCCAATGACTAAACTGCCGACGTTATCTTCAATCCCGAGTGCCTTGGCGGCATTTAAGGTGAGGCCTTTTAAGGCTTCTTCTGGCGTTAAGCGGAACAAGGTGCAGCCCATATTCAGCATTAACAGGGTTGAGCAAATGGGGGATGAACCTGGGTTGAAATCGCTGGCGAGCACCATAGGTACGCCGTATTGGCGCAGTAAATCGATAGGTGGTTTTTGGGTTTCCCGCAAAAAGTAAAAGGCGCCCGGCAGTAGTACGGCGCAGGTGCCGCTTTCACTTAAGGCTTTTACGCCTGTCTCATCTAAATATTCGATATGATCTACAGACTTAGCACCAAGACGTGCTGCCAGTGCACTGCCACCCATATTAGTTAACTGCTCGGCATGGAGCTTAATCTCTAAGCCCGCCGCTTTGGCTGCGCAGAGTACCCGTTCGGTTTGCTCAAGGTTAAAGGCGATATTCTCGCAGAACACATCTACCGCATCGGCGAGGTTTTCGGCGATCACTGCGGGCAGCATCTTATTGATAATTAAGTCGACGTAGCCGTCGCTATTGTCTTTATATTCTGGCGGAATTGCATGGGCGCCAAGGAATGTGGTCTTCACATCTACGTGGTGATGCTTGCCGAGCTCGCGGGCGACACGCAGGATTTTCAATTCAGTTTCAGTATCTAAGCCGTAACCTGATTTGATCTCAACCGTAGTCACCCCTTCTTTGGCGAGCGCGTTTAAGCGCTGGCGGCCGAGTTCAAATAATTCTGCTTCATCTGCTTCGCGGCAGGCTTTAACGGTCGAAATAATGCCGCCACCTGAGCGGGCAATTTCTTCGTAACTCGCGCCTTGTAGGCGTAACTCAAATTCATTGGCGCGATTACCGGCAAAGATTAAGTGGGTGTGGGCATCAATCAATCCTGGGGTGATCCAGCCGCCTTTGCCTCTGTAAACAGGAATGGACAACACATCGAAGGCGGGCAGTTCGCTGCGGGGGCCAAGCCAAGCAATTTTGCCATCTTTAACTGCGATAGCCGCATTGGTGATCGCGCCATAAGGTGCTGATATGGAAGGGTCCATTGTGGCTAAGTTAACGTCAATCCAAACCTGATCCCAAGACATGTATTCCCCTCGCTGTGCTGGCAGATGTTAACCAAGTGATTAACGGTTTATTAAATTTATGTGAGCTAGCTTGTATTTACTTGTATATACAAGCTAGGATTGTAGCCGCTATTTTCACCGTTTGAAAGTGGCATGACAGACCCGTGTCTTTGTCGCCTTCGTCTGTGCCCCTTTAGCAAGCATGACTTTCGCAAGGGCACAGGAACAAGAAGCTGAATTTAAGAGGATGTGTTTTGGCTATTCCTAAGTTTGCAGAAATTAAGCAATACATTATCTCCTCTATCGAATCTGGCGAGTGGGAAGAAAACGCCCGCGTGCCTTCCGAGAATCAGCTGGCCGACTTGTTTACCTGCAGCCGAATGACGGCGCGACGTGCGTTAACCGAACTGACGGATAGCGGTGTGCTTGAGCGTTCTCAAGGGCTAGGCACCTTTGTCGCAGGGTGTAAATCCCAGTCGTCTATGTTGGCGATCCGCAATATTGCCGATGAGATAAAAGACCGTGGCCACGGCTATAGCGTGCAGCAATGGGTGTTAGAACAAGTCGTGGCGAGTACGAGTGTCGCAATTTCCCTTGGACTTGAGTACGGTGCGACAGTCTTCCATTCGATCTTAGTGCATTGCGAGCAGGGCTTACCATTGCAAGTCGAAGAGCGTTATGTGAATCCCGAGTTGGTGCCCGATTATTTATGGCAGGATTTTACCCAGCAGACACCCCACGAATATTTGTCCCAAGTGGCACCGCTGACCGAGGCGCATCACACGATTGAAGCGATTATCGCCAGTGAAGAATTACAGCAAAGGCTCGAAATCCCCGCCACTGAGCCCTGTCTACAGATTTTACGCCGCACTTGGTCACACCAAGGCGTCGTGAGTTTCGCAAAATTAGTTCACCCAGGTAGCCGCTTTAAACTCGGCGGCCACTTAACCTTTAGCAAGTAACGCCAGTGGCGTGATTAACAGATGTAAATCAGTAACTTTGATAGCTGTACCCTTATAAGTTAAAAGATAAAAACACAATAAAAACAATAGTGCTAACCCGTATTAGCGACTTAGCGAATATGAGTTAGCACCACAGGTTGAAAGAGGAAAATTCAATGGATAAGCGCCACGACCCAAGCCGCCGCATTATTGCACCGCATGGCACGCAATTAAGCTGTAAGAGTTGGCTCACTGAAGCGCCAATGCGTATGTTAATGAACAACTTACATCCCGATGTCGCCGAGCGCCCAGAAGACTTAGTCGTCTATGGTGGTATCGGCCGCGCCGCCCGCGATTGGGACTGTTACGACAAAATTATCGAAGTTTTACAACGCCTCGAAGACGACGAAACCTTATTAGTGCAATCGGGCAAACCTGTGGGCGTATTTCGCACCCATGCGGATGCACCGCGCGTGCTGATTGCTAACTCAAACCTAGTGCCACACTGGGCGAACTGGGAGCATTTCAACGAGTTAGACAAGCTCGGTTTGGCCATGTACGGTCAGATGACGGCGGGTTCTTGGATCTATATCGGCACTCAAGGCATAGTCCAAGGCACCTACGAGACCTTTGTGTCGGTCGCAAAACAGCACTTTGAGGGCATCTCTAAAGGCAAATGGATCCTTACTGGCGGGTTAGGTGGTATGGGCGGCGCACAAACGCTGGCGGGCACTATGGCTGGCTTCTCAGTGTTAGCCTGTGAAGTCGACGAAACCCGCATCGATTTCCGCCTGCGTACTCGTTATGTTGACAAAAAAGCCACTTCGCTCGATGAAGCATTAGCCATGATTGAAGAAGCGAACCAAGCTGGTAAGCCAGTATCAGTGGGCTTATTAGCGAATGCCGCCGATGTGTTTGCTGAATTAGTTAACCGCGGCGTTACCCCAGATGTGGTGACCGACCAAACCTCGGCACACGATCCGTTAAACGGTTATCTGCCGCAGGGTTGGACTATGGCTGAGGCCGCCGCCATGCGTAAAACCGACGAAGCGGGCGTAGTGAAAGCGGCGAAAGCTTCGATGGCGGTGCAAGTACAAGCCATGCTCGACCTGCAAACCGCGGGTGCAGCCACGCTCGATTACGGTAATAACATTCGCCAAATGGCGTTTGAAATGGGCGTTGAAAATGCCTTCGATTTCCCAGGTTTTGTACCTGCTTATATTCGCCCACTGTTCTGTGAAGGCATTGGCCCGTTCCGCTGGGTGGCGTTATCTGGCGATCCCGAAGATATCTACAAAACCGACGCTAAAGTCAAAGAACTGATCCCAGATAATCCACACCTGCACAATTGGCTAGACATGGCGCGCGAGCGTATCGCCTTCCAAGGTCTGCCAGCGCGTATTTGCTGGGTTGGCTTAAAAGATCGCGCTCGCTTGGCGTTAGCTTTCAATGAAATGGTCAAAAATGGCGAGTTGTCGGCGCCCGTGGTAATCGGTCGCGACCACTTAGATTCTGGCTCAGTGGCCAGCCCGAACCGCGAAACCGAATCTATGCTGGACGGCTCAGATGCGGTATCCGATTGGCCATTATTGAACGCGCTACTCAACACCGCTAGCGGTGCAACTTGGGTATCTTTGCACCACGGCGGCGGCGTCGGCATGGGCTTTAGCCAACATTCGGGTGTGGTCATTGTGTGTGACGGTACCGATGCGGCGGCAAAACGGGTTGGCCGCGTGTTGTGGAACGACCCAGCGACAGGCGTGATGCGCCATGCCGATGCGGGCTACGAGATTGCGAAAAACTGCGCCAAGGAGCAGGGCCTCGATTTACCTATGCAAGACTAGCCGATGCTAACGACTCAATAACAATAATAACTAAAAGCTTGGAGCTAAAAATATGAAATCTGTGAATCACTTAGTGTTAACGCCGGGCAGCTTGAGCCTAGCGCAATTGCGCGAAATCAGCCGTCATAAGTTGACACTGGAACTCGCACCAGATGCTATTACTGATATCAACACCAGTGCGCAAATCGTGCAAAAAGTGTTGGATGAAGGCCGTACTGTTTACGGCATCAACACGGGCTTTGGCTTGTTGGCCAATACCAAGATAGCGCCCGAAGATCTGCAATTGCTGCAACGTTCTATCGTGTTGTCACATGCCGCTGGCACGGGGCAATACATGCAAGATGCCACAGTGCGCTTGATGATGGTGTTAAAAATCAACTCATTAAGCCGTGGTTTTTCAGGCATTCGTTTAGAAGTGATTAACTTCTTAATCAGTTTAGTGAACGCCGAAGTTTATCCCTGCGTGCCAGAAAAAGGTTCAGTCGGCGCCTCGGGTGACTTAGCGCCACTGGCGCACATGTGTTTGCCTATGCTGGGTGAAGGCGAAATGAGCTATCGAGGCGAGTTAATTTCTGCCGCCGAAGGTTTAGAAATCGCTGGCCTTAAGCCAATCGATTTAGCGGCCAAAGAAGGACTCGCTTTGCTTAACGGCACGCAAGCGTCGACTGCGCTGGCGCTGGAAGGGTTATTCCACGCTGAAGACTTGTTCGCAGCAAGTTCAGTGATCGGTGCTATGAGTGTCGAAGCGGCTATGGGCAGCCGTAGCCCGTTTGATCCTCGCATCCATGCGGCGCGTGGTCAGAAAGGTCAAATCGATTCGGCCATGGTCTTCCGTCATCTACTGGGTGAAGAGTCTGAGATCAGCTTAAGTCACGTTAATTGTGAAAAGGTGCAAGATCCTTACTCACTGCGCTGTCAGCCACAGGTGCTGGGTGCTTGCTTGACCCAAATTCGTCACGCGGCCGATGTGTTAGGCACAGAGGCCAATGGCGTAACCGATAACCCACTGGTGTTCCAAGATACAGGCGATATCATTTCTGGCGGTAACTTCCACGCCGAACCCGTGGCTATGGCGGCGGATAATCTGGCGATTGCGATTGCTGAACTGGGCTCCATTGCCGAGCGTCGTATTGCGTTATTGATCGATTCTAGCCTATCTAAACTGCCGCCATTTTTGGTAAAAAACGGCGGGGTGAATTCGGGCTTTATGATCGCCCAAGTGACGGCGGCGGCATTGGCGTCTGAGAACAAGACCTACGCTCATCCGGCATCAGTTGACAGCTTGCCAACATCGGCAAACCAAGAAGACCATGTTTCTATGGCGACCTTTGCGGCGCGCCGCTTGCGCGATATGAGCGAAAATACCCGTGGTGTACTGGCAATTGAATTGTTAGCGGCGGCTCAGGGTTTAGATTTCCGCGCTCCTTTAGCCCCAAGTGTCGCAGTAGCTAAGGCTAAAGCCGAATTACGTGAAGTCGTCGCTTATTACGATAAAGACAGATACTTCGCGCCAGATATCGAAGCCGCGACAGATTTGTTGTATACAGCGAGCTTTAACACTTATCTGCCAGCAGGAACGCTAGCCAGCTTTTAGGCGTTTGTTTTAGTTTAATGGCTGAACAGGTGTTTACTCCGCGGGAATAGGCTGCACTGAGGCGCTTTTGTTATCGCGCCCAGATTTTGCGCCTCAATGCGCTAAAAATAAGCGTTAAAAGGCAAAATTTAAGGTGCAGGCAGATTGCTTGTACCTTTTTCTTTGGTTTTTATCTGCTTTTCCTCGATCTTTGTCTTTGCCATTTTGGTGTGTTTAACACCGCAGACTCTGCACTTTTTGCCCTAATCTTTACATTGTCAGTTTTTGTGGCTGTCTATCCATCTAGAAACCGTTACCTTTGTGTTTTTATCCGCCATCATTATGCATATTTGAATGCATATAATCATTTTTAATAACCATAACTCTATTATGTGGGACAATATGGGGTTGTCATGTTGGACAAATTGTCTTTTGTGGTTTATTAGTTTTTAATTCCTTAAATTGTGCTTTTATTATCATTTATTGGTCTTTGGTGCTTTATTTGAAATGTTTTTTGGAGTTAAGTTCTGTGGTTGTTTATTTGAGATCTTGATCTCATGTCATTATTTGTTATCTATTTCTTCTTTGGGGATAATCTTAAATTAAGTGTGGTCTTTAGTAGGACTCACTCAATCGGTTGCCATTTTTACCACAGCAACCACTAGACTCATAACGACAAGAGTGTGAGAGGACGCAATGAACAGACGCCAGTTTTTTAGACTGTGTGCTGCCGGAGCTGCCACCTCAGCAATTTCAGCGTTGGGATTGATGTCCGAAAAGGCCTATGCGGCCGTTCGAGAATTCAAACTCATTAGCGCGAAAGAAACCCGCAATAACTGCTGCTATTGCTCAGTGGGTTGCGGATTGCTGATGTACAGCAAAGGAAGTAACGGCAAAAACGCCGAACAAAGTATTTTCCATATCGAAGGGGATGCAGACCATCCAGTCAACCGCGGGGCCTTGTGTCCTAAGGGTGCTGGTCTAGTGGATTATGTGAACAGCCCTAATCGTCTTAAATATCCTGAGTACCGTGCGCCAGGCAGTAATGAATGGACTCGTATCAGCTGGACTGAAGCTTACCAACGCATCGCCCGTCTGATGAAGAATGACCGTGATGCTAACTTGATTGAAAAGAATTCTGCTGGGATGACGGTTAACCGTTGGCTTAGCACTGGGATGATGACCTCGTCGGCGATGCCGAATGAAGGCGGCTATATCACCCAGAAATTTGCACGGGCACTGGGCCTAGTTGCAATCGATACTATTGCGCGTAACTGACACTCTCCAACGGTAGCAAGTCTTGCTCCGACATTTGGACGTGGTGCCATGACCAACCACTGGATCGATATTAAAAACTCTAATTTGATCATTATTATGGGCGGTAATGCTGCAGAGGCTCACCCTGTCGGATTCGGCTGGGTTACAGAAGCTATGCAACATAACAACGCTAAACTTTTGGTGGTCGATCCTCGCTTCACCCGTAGCGCCGCTGTGGCCGATTACTATGCGCCGATCCGCTCGGGCACAGATATCGCCTTCCTGCTCGGGGTGATCCGCTATCTTATTGAAACCAAACAAGTGAACTACGACTATGTGAAGGCTTATACCAATGCCAGTTACATAGTGCGCGAAGACTTCTCTTTTAGTGAAGGTCTGTTCAGTGGTTTCGATGAAGAAACAGATAGCTACAATAAAGAGTCTTGGTATTACGAGTTAGACGAACAGGGTTACGCGAAAATCGATCCTAGCTTCGAACATCCACGCTGTGTGTGGAACTTAATGAAGCAACATGTAGAACGCTATGACTTTGAAACAGTAAGCAATATTACCGGTACGCCGATTGCGGACTATGAGATCGTTTGCCAACAAATTGGTAGCACTCATACCCACGATAGAGCCGCGACCTTTATGTATGCCTTAGGTTGGACTCACCACAGTAAAGGGGCGCAGAACATTCGCTCTATGGCCATGGTGCAGTTGCTGCTGGGTAACATTGGGGTGTTGGGCGGTGGTGTTAACGCTCTGCGCGGACACTCGAACGTGCAAGGCGCGACCGATATGGGTTTATTGTGTCAAAGCTTGCCCGGTTACCTCAAGTTACCGAACGAAAAAGACATTAATCTTAAAACCTATCTCCACAACTATACCCCTGTCGCTCTGCGTCCGGGTCAAACCAACTATTGGCAAAATTACCCTAAATTCTTTGTTTCGCAAATGAAGAGCTTTTGGGGCGATAACGCTACGGTTGAAAATGACTTTGGTTATGACTGGTTGCCGAAATGGGACAAGCAGTACGACTTTACTAAACACTTAGATATGGCTTTCCACGGCGAAGTGAATGGCTACATTATCCAAGGTGTTAACGCCATTAACTCTATGCCAAACCGTAATAAGGTACTCAAAGCCTTGAGTAATCTTAAGTACATGGTGGTGTTGGATGCCTTGGCAACGGAAACCGCAACCTTCTGGCAAAATGCCGATGGCTTCAATGAAGTCAATCCCGCTGAAATTATGACGGAAGTGTTCCGTTTACCTACGACATGTTTTGCCGAGGAAGAAGGTTCCATCGTCAACTCTGGCCGTTGGATACAGTGGCATTGGAAGGGGGCTAACCCGCCGGGTGAAGCTAAGCCAGATGCTGAGATTCTCTCTGGCGTCTTAATGGCAATGCGTGAACTGTACAAACAAGAGGGCGGTAAGTTGCCTGAGCCTGTACATGCGATGAGCTGGAATTACCACAATCCTCACTCACCGCACGCTGAAGAAATCGCTCGCGAGCTTAACGGTAAGGATCTCGTGACTCAACGTCAGCTCAGTAGTTTTGCTGAACTGAAAGCCGATGGTAGTACCGCCAGCGCCTGTTGGATTTATGCGGGTTCTTGGACCGAAGAAGGCAACTTGATGGCTCGCCGTGACAACCATGATCCTTCGGGTAAAGGTATTACTCCGGGTTGGGCATTTGCTTGGCCAGCAAACCGTCGTGTGCTGTATAACCGCGCTTCTTGCGATATCAACGGCAAACCTTGGGATCCAAAACGCACTATCGTCGAGTGGGTTGACGGTAAGTGGCACGGTATCGATGTGGGCGACTTCAATATGAAGTTAACACCACAGGAATCCGCTGGCCCCTTCATCATGCAACCCGAAGGTGTGGGTCGTTTCTTCGCCCTTAAATTATTGGCCGAAGGTCCGTTCCCTGAGCACTACGAGCCGATGGAGTCGCCTATTGGGTTGAACCCGTTACACAAGGTCACCAGTAACCCTGCGGTACGTATGTTACCGGGTGTGAAGGAAACCTTAGGTTCCCATAAGGACTTCCCTTATGTGGCAACTACTTACTGTGTAACTGAACACTTTAACTTCTGGTCTACGCATGCTCGTTTAGCTGCGATTTCTATGCCTGAAACCTTCGTCGAAATCGATGAAATGTTAGCGGCAGAAAAAGGTATCGCCAATGGGGATTGGGTCACTGTCAGCTCTAAACGCGGCAGCATTGAAACCAAAGCCTTAGTGACTAAACGGCTACAGCCGTTAAAGGTAAATGGCCAGTTAGTCCATACCGTCGGGTTACCCCGTCACGGCAGCCATAATGCACTCACTCGTAAGAGTTACTCCTGTAACGTACTCACCACGGAAGTGGGGGATGCAAATACACAGGTGCCTGAGTTCAAAGCATTTTTGGTTAACATCACTAAAGCGGAGGGGATCTGATTATGGCATCACAAGACATTATCCGCCGCTCCGGTACTTCAGCGGTGACGCCTGCGGCAAAGGGGCGTAATTCGTCAGAAAAGGTCGCCAAGCTGTTCGACGCCACTAAGTGTAATGGCTGTAAAGCCTGCCAAGTGGCGTGTTCTGAGTGGAATGATTTACGGGAAGAGGTAGGTACTTTCCAAGGCAGTTACCAAAACCCTATGTCGCTATCGGGCCAATGTTGGACCCTGATGGAGTTCCATGAGGTGATGGAAAGCAACAAGCTGCGTTGGCAATTTACCCACTCGGCCTGTATGCACTGTGCCGACCCTGCCTGCTTAACGGCCTGTTCGACCTCGGGCGCGATTATCCAGCACGCCAATGGTGTGGTGGACTTCGATTCGGACAAATGTATCGGCTGCGGTTATTGCGCCAGTGCTTGTCCTTTCGATGTGCCCAAAATCGATCCTAAGGATAACAAGGCCTACAAGTGCACTATGTGCTCTGACCGTTTGGCTGTGGGATTGGAACCTTCCTGCGTTAAGTCCTGTACCACAGGGGCGCTGCGTTTTGGCACCCGTGAGGACATGTTGTTCTACTCGCAAAAACGGGTCGAAGAACTGAAGGAAAAGGGCTTTGCTAAGGCAGGACTTTATAACCCTGAGGGCGTAGGTGGTACGGGTATGATGATGATATTGCACGATATCGATCAGCCCGAAAGCTACAACATGCCCGATAACCCGCAGATCCCACTGTCACTCACTCTGTGGCAGAACTGGGTCAAACCTTTAGGCACTATGGGCATTCTTGCCACTGCCGCCGTCGCTTGTCTGCATAAGATCACCGTCGGTCGCAATATAGTCGAAGAAGACCAACCGGGTTATCAACCGCCAGAGGAAGAGGCTAAGCAGGAAGAGGGGGCCGACAAATGAGCAAGCATGATAAGCAAGAAATGATAGTGCGTCACAAGCTGTTCGATCGCATTTGTCATTGGTTCATTGTGGCGGTTGGCCTAGTGACATTTCTCACTGGCTTTTCCTTCTTCTATCCGTCGTTTCAATGGCTTGGGGCGATAGCGGGCACACCGCAATTGGCGAAGTTTATTCATCCCATTGCGGGCTTGATGATGTGCTTACCTCTGATGTTGATGTTGGTGCGTTACTACAAACACAACAAATGGGAAAAGCACGACCTCGCTTGGATGCTCGCCATTAAGGATGTGATGTTCGAGAACGAGGAGAAAATCCCGCCTATCGGCCATTACAACCCTGGGCAAAAGGTATTGTTTCGCGCCTTCGTGCTGACATCTATCACTTTAACGGTGACGGGAATCATCATGTGGCAGCCTTACTTTGCGCCCTATTTCTCAGCCACTGTGGTGGGTTGGGCGATTCTGTTGCACGCCATTTGTGCGCTCATCATGTTGATTTTTGTGATGGTACATTTTTGGATGGCGACATGGGTAGAAGGGTCGGTTAAGGGCATGCTTTACGGCAAAGTCTCTAAGGCTTGGTGCCGCAAACATCACCCTGTGATGTTGGATGAACATTCGGACGTGGAGAAACATTAATGAGTCATACAGCCGAGATACCTCTGGCCCAAGGCAGCGAATCGCCGCTGGAACTTAAACCGTTAAAAGCGGCAGATCCCCAAGCTGTGTATCACAGAAGGGCGCAGCGTTTGCTGTCATTGGCCAAGGACTCGCCGCTGGCTGATTACTTTGAGCTATGTCGCCGTTTGGTCTCTATACAGGCCAGGTTAGCGCAGGAGGCTGACTTCGGTAAGCTTCTCGCTTGGGGGGAAGATGAGGCGACTCCGCTTTCTCTGTTGGGCTCAGAGGCAGATAGCTATTGGCAAGGACTGCTACAGCAACTGTTAAGTGATTTGTTGCCGCAGGTGGATGAATCCATAGCTCGGGTAGTGCGTTTGTTGATGCAGCAATCACCCGAGCAACTGAGTTCGTGGGGGCGTTCACTACGCCAAGGGCATGTCAGTGAAGTGCCTGCCCGTTTTAGCTTATTCATCTGGGCGGCGATGGGCGTTTATTGGTCGCATTGGGCACCTATGGTCATCAAGCGGATGGATCCGTGCAAGGTGGCGCAGCAGAGTATGTGTCCCGTTTGTGGATGTCATCCGGTGGCGAGTGTGATTGTCGATCAGCCCCGAGCTGGTTTGCGCTACCTGCATTGCAGTCTGTGCGAGAGCGAATGGCATTACATTCGTGCCCATTGCACCAGTTGCGGTCAGGACAAAGAGATGACGATTTGGTCGCTAGATGATGCCAAGGCTCAAGTGCGGATCGAAAGCTGCGATGAATGTCATGGCTATACCAAGATGATGTTCGTCGAAAACTCGCCGTCTATGGATGTGGCGGCAGACGATCTCGCAACCTTGATGTTAGACAGTGAGCTAAATGCTAAGGGCTTTGGTGCAACAACACTGAACCCACTGCTACTGGCCCACGAAACCACGTAAGCCACATAGCTTAAACAAATGCGGGAGGGAGTCGGGTTGCTGATCCCTTCCTGCTTTTTATAAACCAATGGCAATAATATAAACAAAATGACACAGATGATGACCCAAGCACCTGAAACACTACAAGTTCTGTACCGAGCTTTGCCTTCAATGGATAGCCTACTTGCAGAGCCTAGTTTTGTGGTATTGCAGCAGTCCTACGGCAAAGCGGCAGTAAAGGCCGCACTGGATAACCAGTTAAAGGCGGCGCGCAGCTTAATCGGCCGCGAGCACCGTTTGCCGACATGGTGTGGCGAGCTTGCGCAATTGCACAGATGTTTGGTTGATCGACTGTCTAATGATTACAGGCACAGCTTAAAACCTGTGTGGAATCTCACTGGCACCATATTGCATACCAACCTTGGCCGAGCGCAACAGTCAGAAGCGGCAATTCGAGCCGTGACTTCTGTTATGCGCTACCCCACACCGCTGGAGTTTGAGCTTGCGGCAGGTGAACGTGGTCACAGGGATAATGCAATCAGTGCTTTAATCCAGCGCTTAACAGATGCCGAGGCTTGTTGTGTCGTGAATAACAATGCCGCTGCGGTTTTGTTGATGCTTTCTGCGGTGGCGGCGGGGAAAGAAGTCATAGTCTCCCGTGGTGAGTTGGTGGAAATTGGCGGCGCATTTCGCATCCCTGACATTATGCGCCAAGCGGGCTGCACCTTAGTCGAGGTCGGCAGCACCAATCGGACTCACCTTAAGGATTATGAGCAGGCCATTACTGAAAATACCGCTGCGATAATGAAGGTCCACACCAGTAATTATCATATTAGTGGTTTTACTGCCGCAGTGGAGGAGGCAAGGCTGGGTCAGTTATGCCGTGAGCGTGGCATATCACTCATTTCAGATCTTGGCAGCGGTTCACTGACGGATCTGCGCCGCTTTGGCCTAAAACAAGAACCTACGCCCCAAGCCATGCTAGTCGATGGGGTTGATCTAGTCAGTTTTTCCGGCGACAAACTATTGGGTGGCCCTCAGTCTGGTTTGATCGTTGGCAAACAGTCGCTGATTAAGAAGTTACAGAGTCATCCACTAAAGCGCGCCCTGCGTTGCGATAAGCTGATTTTGGCGGCGTTAGAAGCGACATTGATCCACTATCTTAACCCTGAAACCTTAGACATTGAGCTGCCTATTATGGCGAAATTTGCCCGTAGCCAAGAGACGTTATGGCAGATTGGTCGTCGCTTACAGCAAGCTTTGGTTCCACATTTTGAACCTTGTTATCGCATTGAGTTAGTCGAGTGCCAAACACAAGTCGGCAGTGGCTCACAGCCAGATACTTTTTTACCCTCAGTGGCGTTGTGTTTTACCGCACTCAATGGCGGTAGTTTAAGTTTGTTAGAACAACAATTTAAGCAGGCGGCACGGCCTATCATAGGTCGCATGAGTCAGGACCAACTCAGGTTAGATCTGCGCGGTCTTGATAGTGAAGCTGAACTCCTCGCCGAGTTGAGTACGTTAGGTGTGCAGTTGTGATCATTGTGACTGCGGGTCATGTCGATCATGGCAAGAGTACGCTTATTCGCGCTTTGACTGGGATGAATACCGATCGTCTGCCGGAGGAAAAACGCCGTGGTATGACGATCGATCTTGGCTATGCGTTTATGCCACTTCGAGATGGTTCGCGCCTTGCCTTTATCGATGTGCCCGGCCACGAAAAATTTATCAACAATATGCTGGTGGGCGTGAGTCATGCTCGACACGCCCTGTTGGTGATGGCCTGTGACGATGGCGTAATGCCGCAAACCCGTGAGCATCTGCAAATTCTTGCGCTCTTACCTTTGCACAGTTTGACCTTAGTGCTAACTAAGCGGGATTTAGTTGATAGTGGCACGGCGGCACAGCTTGTCGCCGATGGACTTACTTTGCTGGCCGAGTATGGCATTGAGGCCAGTGGTGTTTTTGAAGTGTCGGCGAATGGAACCGCCGACTTAGCATCCAATGGCGTGGCGGCGCTGAAGACGCATATTCTTGATTTAGGTGAGCAAGAGTCAAAGCGAGCGGAGGATGCCAGCAGCTTTAGGATGACGCTCGATCGCGCCTTTAGTGTGAAAGGTGCGGGTTGTGTCGTGACGGGCACAGTGATCAGCGGCAGCGTATGTGTGGGGGATAGTCTTTTTAGCTCAGGGCAAAAGGCCAAACTCAGAGTGCGAGGCATACATTGTCAGGGACAAGAAGCCCAAAGGGCTGTCACGGGTACACGCGTAGCACTCAATTTAACGGGTGTCGATAACCATAGGGAGCCAGAGCGTGGCGATTGGCTGAGCAGTTTGCCTCAAGCAGAGCTCTGTAGCCGCCCCGTTGTGCACATTCGAGCCTTCGATTTTTTAGGCTGTGAGTCATTAGTGCATTGGCAAAATGTCCACTGTCACCATGGCGCCGATCATACTTTAGGTCGAGTTTCCCTGTTAAATGAAGCTGATGAAGAAGGCTTCTGTCTGGCGGAGTTAGTACTCGAAAAGCCACTACTCCTATGTCAGGACGATCGAATTGTCCTGCGACACATTGGGGGTAAACAGACTTTAGGTGCGGGGCGAGTGTTGGCGTTGAAAGTCCCTAATCGTAAGAAACGTACGCCTGAACGAGTCGCGAGATTACTGCAATTAGCACGCTTGGATAATCCTGCCCATGTGGTGGCTTTACTCGGCCAAACTCAGGCGCTAGAGCTTGATGAAATCGCGTGGCGTTGGCAATTAACTGACGAAGGGCTGGCTATGCTGTTAGCCCAAGCGGGTTTAGTCCGTTTTGGGGCATTTGCTATAGCGACAAGTTTACTTGAGCAAGAAAAACAACAGTTTATTACTTTACTTAGCGAGTTCCATCAACAGCATCCCGACCAACTTGGGTTGGGACGTAATCGCCTGCAACGCATGAGCCATAGCGCTTTGCCGCCCGAATTAGCCAATAAAGTGCTCGACACGCTTTGCCAAGAGGGACGCATGGTATTGCGTGGCGCCCTGTTGCAATTGGCCGAGCACAAAATAGTGCTAGATGCTGAGGCTCAGCATTGTTGGCAGGCGCTTGCGCCTTGGCTGGCTCAGCAAACCGCCCCTGTATGGGTCACCGAAATGGGCGAATACCTTGCGCTAGAACCTGCCAAATTAAGGCTGCTGTGTTTCCAGCTGGTGCAGCAGGGATTTATTACTGCTGTGGTGAAGGACAGATATTTGCTCAGCGAGCAAATCTGTTACTACGCCAGCTTAGTGCGTACTCATATTGCAGAACACGGCAAGCTCGAAACGGCAGAATTTAAAGACATGGTTGGGCTTGGGCGTAAGGTGAGTATTCAACTGCTTGAGTTCTTTGACAGAAGTGGTTTTACCCGTAGGAAGTATCGCAGTAATAGCCGAGAAGTTCGGGATGCCGAGTTGTTTTTTTCCCATGAGAATTGGCGGAAGAACATAGGAGTCGAACCTACCCAGGACTGCTGGCAGCCCTACCCGGATTTGAAATCCGGACGCCTCACCGGAGACGACGTTCTTCCAATAGAAGACCTAGGGATAGTAGAAAATGCGTAAAGATGAATCAAGTGTATTTGCATTTCATTAATAGGTTTGTGACTTGAGTCGTAATATACAAGCAAACTTATTGTTTTTATTTGAATTTATGAGTTTAGAGGGTCGCTATGGAATATCATTCACATGCAGTGGTCACAGAAAGAAAAGTGACCCTTTTAGAACAGGGACAGGCATCTGAGCTGACAGACTACTTAGCTAATGAGGTGCGGATCGCACTGGTCTATAACGGCATAGCCCATACCGTGATGTTGGCGAGTCCTCAAGATTTAGAAGCCTTCGCTATTGGTTTTACGTTATCTGAACGTATCGTTTCCCATATCAATGATATCAAAGGGGTGGAGCTCGAGTTCACCAGTGAAGGTGTGTTGATCCAAGTGGAAATCAACCAACGATGCTTTATGGAACTCAAGCAGCAAAGGCGCAATATGGCGGGGCGCACAGGTTGTGGATTGTGCGGCGTCGCCCAGCTCGAAGAGGCCGTCAAGCCTGTGATGCGGGTAGACTCAGATGCCAGATTCGATATCGAACATTTACAGGTCGCACTTGGGCAAATTAAAGAGAATCAACAACATTTTAAGCTGACGGGCGCCACTCATGCGGCCATGGGGCTTAACCATCAAGGACAGATCATCGCCGCCTATGAGGATATAGGCAGGCATATCGCACTAGACAAGCTAATTGGCGCCTTTTCCGCTCACAATGTGGAACGTCCAGTGGCCGTATTGCTCACCAGTCGCGCGAGTTTTGAGATGGTGCAAAAGGCCGCTAGTGCCAATATCCAAATTCTGTTTGCTATGTCCGCCGTGACTTCACTGGCGTTGGAATTAGCAGAGAAAAGCAATATCACGCTTATCGGTTTTTGCCGTAATGGCAGGGCAACGCTTTACACCCACGGTTATCGCCTGTTGGGGCAGCAGTGTGTCAGCTTAGCTAAAGCCATTTAAGCGTGAGGCCACTTGTGATTGAAGTTGTCGAACGACTTCAATCACTCTGGCACACAGGTTATAAGCGCATTGCGCTTATTTTTTATAGTCTCGTTCATTAGGGTAATGACATGACATGGCAACAATTTAAACAAGAATATTTAGTCCGTTTTTGGGCGCCTATGCCAGCGGTTATCGCTGCGGGTATCCTTTCTACTTACTATTTTGGTTTGACCGGAACCTTCTGGGCCGTTACTGGGGAATTCACTCGTTGGGGTGGTCATTTACTGCAGTTTTTAGGTGCAGAACCAGAAACTTGGGGTTATTTCAAAGTGATAGGTCTGCAGGGCTCTCCTCTAGATCGTATCGACGGCATGATGATTATCGGTATGTTTGGCGGTTGTATTGCTGCTGCGCTTTGGGCCAATAACGTCAAACTGCGTATGCCACAGAGCCGTATCCGTATTGCTCAGGCACTGATCGGCGGCATTATTGCTGGCTTTGGTGCCCGTTTAGCTATGGGTTGTAACCTTGCCGCCTTCTTCACGGGTATTCCGCAGTTCTCTTTACATGCTTGGTTCTTTGCTTTGGCGACTGCGGCAGGTTCTTACTTTGGTGCAAGATTTACCTTACTACCTATGTTCCGTATTCCGATAAAACTGAAAAAGGTAAATAAAGCGACTTCAATCAAGCAGGACGAAAACCAAGCTAGACGTCGTTTCCGCATCGGTATGTTGGTGTTTGTAGGCATCGTCGGTTGGGGGTTGTTAACTATGTTCAATGCGCCAAAACTCGGCATTGCTATGCTCTGTGGTGTTGGTTTTGGTTTATTAATCGAACGGGCCCAAATCTGCTTTACCTCAGCGTTCCGCGATATGTGGATCACTGGTCGTACTCACATGGCGAAGGCGATTATCTTAGGCATGGCGGTCAGTGCGATAGGTATTTACAGCTATGTGCAACTGGGTGTGCCACCTAAGATCATGTGGGCTGGCCCTAATGCGGTGATCGGCGGCTTACTGTTTGGTTTTGGTATTGTACTGGCTGGTGGTTGTGAAACGGGTTGGATGTATCGTGCAGTCGAAGGCCAAGTGCATTTCTGGTGGGTGGGCTTAGGTAACGTGTTGGGTTCAACCTTACTGGCGTATTACTGGGATGATATCGCTCAGCCATTAGCAACGAACTGGGACAAAGTTAATTTACTGACCAGCTTTGGCGATAAAGGCGGATTATTGCTGACCTATGTGCTGCTGGGGCTCTCCTTTGGCGCTATGTTGCTGTGGGAAAAACGTTTCTTTGCCCGTAAGGCGAAGCGTGATGAACAATTGCTAGCGGAGGCGGCGTAATGGCTCAATATATTCCAGATTATCAACTCGATATGGTGGGTGAACCTTGCCCTTATCCCGCAGTGGCTACCCTTGAGGCTATGCCAAAGTTAAAGCCCGGTGAAATTCTCGAGGTGATTAGTGACTGCCCGCAGTCTATTAACAACATTCCCCTCGACGCTAAAAATCATGGTTATAAAGTGCTGGAAATTGAGCAGAATGGTCCGACTATTCGTTATCTGATCCAGCGTTGAGGATAGGACTATGTTGACTATTCTCAGTGGCTTAGGTATTGGCTTAGCCATGGGATTTGTGATGCAAAGGGGTAGATTTTGTATGGCGGGCGGGATCCGCGATACCTATCTGCAACGAGACTTTACCATGGTGATCGCTATTTTGATTGCCATCAGCATCCAAAGTCTAGGGCTGTTCCTGTTTTACGAATGGGGTTGGGTTAAATTGCCAGAAGGGCATTTCCCTTGGTTGGCAACCTTAGTCGGTGGTGTATTGTTTGGTGTGGGTATGGCAGCAGCGGGAAGCTGCTCCACTGGCGCCTATTACCGCGCTGCCGAAGGGTTGGCTGCTAGTGTGATGGCCGTTCTCGGTTTTATTGCTGCCAGTAAATTAGTGCGTCTTGATGAGGTGAAAGGTCTACTTAAACCTTTTAAACAGCATCAACTTGAGGACCAAACGCTCTATCAAACTCTGGGCGTTTCCCCTTGGGTGATCGTGCTTGTCCTCGTATTACTCACATTGTGGTTGGCATTGGGTTATCTCAAACGCCGCAAACGTCCGGTTGCACTGATGGCACCCCGTAAAACGGGTTTAGCTCATTGGTTGTTTGAAGCGCGCTGGCATCCCTTTGTAAGTGCTTTGCTGATTGGTTTACTGGCGCTACTTGCATGGCCTGCAAGTCTTGAAAGTGGCCGTGTAGGCAGTGTTGGGATAAGTGGCCCGAGTGCGCAGTTATGGGATCTTGTCACCACAGGTAACACTAAGTTCTTTAGTTGGCCTGGATATTTTCTCTTGGGATTATTTGTAGGCGCTTTTATCGCTGCCCGGGGCAGTGCTGAGCAGCGCTGGCGCTACCCTGGTCATAAAGTGGCGTTATTTGGGTTTATTGGTGGCCTGTTGATGGGCGTGGGGAGCGGACTTGCCGGAGGTTGCATGCTTGGTAATGCGCTCGTTGGCACGGCTTATTTGTCGTGGCAAGGCTGGCTATTTATCCCTGCTATTTTATTTGGCAGTTGGTGCTTTAACTATTTTGCGCTACTGAGGCCAATGCGTCTTGCGCAGATTTAACTTTTATAAAGGAGCTGTATATGGAACAGTATCTCGACACAACGGGTAAGCTATGCCCTTTTCCTTTAATTGAGTTACAACGCTTAATTGCGAGTCTTGAGACTGGCGATAAAGTGGTACTGGATTACGATTGTGGCCAAGCAACTGAGAATATTCCCCGCTGGGCGGCTGAAGCTGGGCATGAGGTGACACACTTTGCCCAGAAGGGCGATGCTGCTTGGACTATGACGATTCAAAAAGGCTAACTCGTCCTCAACTAAAAAGCGCTGCATTTGCAGCGCTTTTTGATCTTAGCCTTGGCAATCTACTGGCAGATATTCATCCGGAATACCGTTGCTGCTGCAAACCCAAGTGATATTATTTTGCTCATCAACTTGAGGCGATAGATAGACTTCATAGCCTTGATAATCCCCGAGTGCTTCGCTTCCTATAAAACCGACTATGCCATCTGTGTACAGATTAAATGTCGCAATCTGCTCGTCCGTGAGTCCAAGCACATCCAATTCGGTTGGCCAAGCTTTGTTGGTTTGATAGTAGCCGACTAAGATGTCAGTGATCGGTGCCAGTGCTTGATGTTGCTGGTCGATACTGGCAATGGCCAGTGCCGCATCGGGTACATTCAATGCTGCTGGTGTGGCTTCGGTCGTGGTTGGCGCCTCATAACTCGTGGCGGCACCCATCTTCTCTTGATAGTCCTTATACGCTGGCAACGCGACTGCTGCAGCAATACCAATAATCGCAGCGAAGATTATCAATCCACCGCCCGCTGTGCCTAAACGTGGCATAAAGAAGCTGAGTACATAGGCCCATGCACTGCGTGATGGCGGTGCATATTCCACTCCTTGTGCTTTGGCTTGGACTCTCGCCATGCGCTTGGTCAACCAAGGATAGCTGCCATTAAGCTCGTGCAGCGACATCCAAAAACCACTCGACTCACTGGCTTGGCGGATATATTGATCCACATTCATACGTTTCCATTGCTCGACACCAGCGGCTAACACAGCAACGGCATTTGTGGCTGAACGTAAGCTGTTGCAGCAACGTAATCCGTGGAGATCGCAGGTATATTCACAGGCGCGAGAATAAGCCGCACCGACTAAAGGTAACCAAGTGGCGAAGACTAAGAAGGGCGCTTTACCTATATGATTGCGGCGAATATGGCCTAACTCGTGGCCGATATAGAAGTTGAGCGCATCTTTATCTGACTCAAGCGCATCCACAATCGATGAAAATAGCACTATATAGTTGCGACCGAGGAAGCGTGTCGCCAGTGCGTTTAACATGCCATCGGCTGCCAATAAGTAAGCGCGTGGTGGCTCGCGCATTTCTAAACGTTCGCAACACGCTAAATATTGTTTATGTAATTCAGGAAACTGCTCTGCATTGATTTCGACAGCCGTGCCTTTTAAGTAGCTGATAAAGGCGGAGTGGCTAAAGAGATAAATAATGAAAAACATCAACACATAGAGCAGCGCCATGCCAAAAGTGCCTATGATCAATGCCGCCCAGACGATCCCAGAAATAATAGCTAACAGAGTGAACAGCGATTTTTCCTTCGAATAGACAATATCTGTCATTTGAATGGGATTCTCGTTCCCTGCGGTAATAACTTGTTCCATGTTGATCCTTTTCCTTGTGAAGAGACAAACGGCGTGAAAGTAGTCAATTTTACTCGAAAATTCAACCACTATCGCGTGCAAAGCAAAAAATTAACCGTTTTGTCATTAGTTTAATCAGCTATGCGCAAATTGGAGTAGGTCGATTTCATCAGAATTTTGTGGTTTTTTAGCGCTAGAGAGTCCGATTATGCAGGCGGAACAGATTGGTAAGTGGCTCTTAGTCTCTGGGCATTTTCCTCGCAGCGCACTAGAATTAGGTGTTTTCGCAGCATATCGGCTGAGGGTTAAGTCTTAAGTTAGAACCGAGATAAAAGTAAATTACATTACTATGAGTGCACTTTAAGGCATGGTTCTTCAAGGCATAGTGCTTTGAGTCAGGCTCGGTTAAGCCTATATAGGGTTAGCTATGGCAAGCGTTGAAACAAACCACAGAAATACAAAGGAATTGAGATGGCTAAGTTAACAAATAAGATGATAAGTAATCGATTGGGTTTCAAATGGTACTGTGCCGCAGGCGTGATGGTTAGCGCGTTAAGTGCGGGAGTAATGGCGGCTAATGCACCTTCTTTTGACTGCACGAAAGTGAATGCTGGCAGTATTGAAGACATGGTCTGTAAGGATGCAGGGCTGAACCAACTTGATAACCAGTTAGCTAAGGTTTATAGCCAAGCGCTTGAAAAAGCGAAGAATGAACAACCTCCTACTTTAAAGGCGATGCAACGTGGTTGGGTGAAAGGCCGTAATGAATGCTGGAAGAGCGACGATAAGCACGCGTGTATTGAATCTAGCTATCAAACCCGCATTGCCGAACTGCAGGCACAATATCGTTTAGTCGACATGACCGGCCCAGTGTTTTATGCCTGTGACGGCAATCCAGCTAACGAAGTGGTCGTGACTTATTTTAAAACCGAACCTGCCACCCTGATTGCTGAACATGGTGATAGTACTTCATTAATGTTTGTGCAACCCAGCGGCAGCGGCGCTAAGTATCAAGGCCGCAATGAAAGCCTATGGGAACATCAAGGCGAAGCTAAAGTGGTTTGGGGCTACGAAGCACCAGAAATGACCTGTAAACTGGTGACCAAATAGGATTGATTTAAGGTCGCCATGAAACAAGCTCTCGTGCATATCGCCTTAGTCGTAAGAGATTACGACGAGGCGATTGATTTTTATGTGAATAAATTAAAATTCGAATTAGTCGAAGACACTTATCAAGCTGAGCAAGATAAGCGCTGGGTCGTTGTTGCCCCACCGGGTTCTAAGGGCGCGTCTCTCTTGTTAGCGCGGGCGTCTAAACCTGAGCAGTTCAATTTTATCGGTAATCAGGCGGGTGGTCGGGTGTTTTTATTCTTGAATACCGATGATTTTTGGCGTGATTATCGCCGTATGGTCGCCGATGGCGTGGAGTTTGCGCGTGAGCCGCAAGTACAAGATTACGGTACAGTGGCAGTGTTTAAAGATCTCTACGGTAACTTATGGGATTTACTGCAATTGAATCCGAATCATGTCATGGCTAAGCGAATGAGTTAAGATTCAGTATTTCGTATGAATTACCGCGCAAGCTATTTAATGCAGTCAAACACTAGGAATACTCTTAGTGTTTGACCTCTGTTAAGTTCCTCGAAAATTATCAGTTATTGATCATTTTTATTGGGCATTCACTGTAAATTTCAATTTATTCTTATGGAACGGATAGATTTTATAATGGATCGGCCAATGCCATTATGTTTTTATTCAAAAGTTTTTATTAAAAATTCAATGCCTATCGAATAAATTACTCTTTTGTTCTTATAATTACCTATTCACTTTTTTCGTACTTTAGTATTTAACTCACATTTAAATTAATGAGCGTCAGTTTTTGTTGACAGTTTTATACGTCACTTATTTGCATCGGCGATTATTGTCACTTAGCTTCTTTAATGTTCTCTAGCTATAAAAATTTAGTCGTGAATATCATTACGTCTAAAGCAAGCTGGCATTTTAAAATAATATTTAATCTGAGTGACTTACTAAAGGAATCTGATAAGTAT
This sequence comes from Shewanella sp. NKUCC01_JLK, assembly GCF_019345615.1. NCBI lineage: Bacteria > Pseudomonadati > Pseudomonadota > Gammaproteobacteria > Alteromonadales > Shewanellaceae > Shewanella > Shewanella sp. NKUCC01_JLK. The sequence continues at coordinate 30,863 of NZ_JAHKRD010000021.1, forward strand.
GAATTTTTTTAAAATACGTTGCACGGCATTATGGATAGGCCGCGCGTTAAGTGTCTCCGCGATAATAGCGTTACCATCGATGGCATCTGATATGCCAACCAGTCAGTATCATATTGATGCAGAAGAAATAAAAATGGTAGATATGCCTAGCGTATTACTGCCATTTAATAATCTGATATTTTTATATGGCGTAGATGCGTCGCAGTTTGATTTAGCTGACTTTATTTACGTCAATGTTCCTGACTTAATTGATAAAGAAGAGGCGATTACGCATTGGGCTGGATATTATAGTATTAACCCCAAAGTCATACTGACTTTGATGGAAATGCAATCTCAGTTAATTTCGTATCCGACAGCTGAAGCGCTTAACCGACCTTTGGGAACATTATCGGATAAACAGGGTTTTGAGGAACAACTCCAAGATGTATTGGCTCAGCTATCACAACGTTTTTATGCCTATGAAGAGTCTCAATTAAAAGGCCTATACCCGCCAAGTACCGACGCAGTTAACGCATCGAGTTTCGCATTATTGGCTTTGTTAAACGGTCGTAGGATAGAGCAACAGCAACATGCCGTTATGACGGGTGAGCACGCTTTGGGATTGGACCCATTCATTGAGCAGTTTAGATTATTATTTGGCAATACTGACCGTGAGTTGTTAATGAGTTCAGTTGCTAAAAATCCACTTGTAGCTGATTCAACTCAGTCGATGCAACAAGTCGTCCCATTGGCGAATATTACCGTGAGTAGTCTGCCACCCAGTAACATGCTGCAAATGCCTTGGCGACAGGGATATTCATGGCAATCCAATGGTGCTCATTCGCATACTGGGTCTGGCTATCCGCTATCATCAATCGATGTATCCTACGATTGGCCGCAATGGGGGAGTCCGACTTATTCGGTTGCTTCCGCACATGGTGGGACTGTCAATGTGTTGTCTCGCTGCCAAGTTCGGGTGACCAATGCTAATGGTTGGGCGACTAACTATTATCATATGGATCAAATTACAGTGCGTAATGGTCAATATGTAAACCAAAATACCGTGATGGGCATTTATGCAAATAATAAAAATGCAGCCTTGTGTGAAGGTGGGAGTTCAACTGGGCCCCATTTGCATTTTTCTTTATTAAAGGATGGGCGCCATGTGTCGTTGCAAGGTGTGTATTTGGGGCAATATAGAATCAACATTGGTAGTTACAACTATGACAATAACTGTAGTCGTTTCAATCTGTTTGATGTAAGTAACAATCGTACAATGTGCGCTTGGGCGCCGCTGTATAATGCTGGAAGTCTCTAATCAATGATAGAAAGCCCCTCAATCGAGGGGCTGATATAATGCGAGGAAAACCGTTGCTCGCTAAGCTAGCTGAATCCTCAAATTGTTTGGATATCCCCCTGTTTAAATTCTTGAATACCGGTGGTTTTTGGCGGGATTGTCAACGTATGGTCGCCGATGGCGTGGAGTTTGCGCGCGAGCCGCAAGAACAAGACTATGGCACAGTCGCTGTGTTTAAAGATCTCTACGGTAACTTATGGGATTTACTGCAATTGAATGATGAACATCCTATGGCTCACAGGTTAGCGTATCGGGAGCCAGGATTAGAAGTTAACCCCTAATCCTAAGGTGTAGCTGGTATCTCTCGTATTGCCTATCACTGTTTTAGTGTCGTTGAAGTCATATTTAAATGACAAATAAATCCGCTGAGTTAGTAGATATTTAAGTCCTACTGTCGAGTTTGAGATGTAATCAATCGAAGGCATATCTGGGAAAGCAATTTGCAGATCGGCATAGGACTCTAAAATGCCACCAAACCAATATTGTTTATAGTTAAGTGAGGCCGCCCAAGCATTTAGTTCTAGTTTAAAGGACTGTTGTTCAAGCCAAAAATGGTTGTAGGTTACGACGAAGTCTAATTTATCGCGCCCAGCACCCCAAAAGCGATAACCAGGACCGAGCCCCGCATAATAACTATGGCTATCGATGCCGAGTTTATCTTCTTCATAAAAATCTTCCTGACGTAACAGCCAATGCTCATTGAGCAGATAGTCTAATGAATAATGTCCTTCGAGGGTGTTGCGCTTAGTCACGTCATCTTCGGTTTCGTAGCGCACTTCGGTCTTGATATTATGTCGCCATTGCAAGGTTTCCGCTGTGATATCGCCTTTGATATGTAGCTTCTGACTATTTTTCTTGTTTTTGGTAACATCAAGTGTGGTTTCTACACTACCGTTAAAATTCCAATCTGAGTTTGCATAGTGCTGCGAGAATCTCAACTCACTCACGGGAGTGTGCTGGTTATTAATTAATACCATGCCATGTTCATTAGAGGCTTGAATACTTATGTCCTGTATGGAACGACTGACACTCCAAGGTCTAGTATCTGTGACTTCGAGGCTGAGAATAGCACTGCGTTGAATGGTAATTTTAGGGGCATAACTGGTGTTGATGATGAGATTTTGATCGTTAAACTCTTTAATTTCACCGCTAATTTTATCGCCATTGAGCAAAAAAACTGTGTCGGCATAACACAAGGGGCTGACACTACAGAGCGTAGCAACAAGGTACAATGCTGGATTGGATATCAGATTATGCATCTTGCTCGTGGGCTCAAAATAAGGGGAGAGTTAGTGTTGTCATTCTACTCGAACACAGGCTCTACAAAGCAATAACATTTGATAAAAGTGTTGATAAGGGATTGAAAACGGGTTCGCAATCCCTTACTTCTTTGCCATGTTAGCGTGAGTTAATTTCGGTGATTTTGAGGTTAATGAGCTGCTTCTGCCATTGGGCTTTATCTATGCCTTCGACCCAAATGACGCTGCTTTTACGCTGTTCGCCTTTGCGTAGATAGGTCTCAGGCATGCGGAAAATGGCTTCCCACACTTCGAGTTTTTCGGTTTTGAGCAAAGTACCATTATCGGCGAAGAAGCTAGCTTCAACTTCAACTAAGGTAACGTGTTCATTGCTGGTGCTGGCGAGATCGAAGCTGAGTCCGAGTTTGTCGCCTTTCCATTGACCTTCAGCAAAGCTGACTTTGATCCCATCTTTTGCCGTTGAGCCTAATAGCTCAGGTTGGGTAATCGCAGTGGCGGTCAATGTGGTGACTGGCGCAGCAACAGTTTGAGTGGTCACTGCGGCACTGGCAACATTGCTCGATGCACTTGCTACGGCTGCAGCGGCTAAGGCATTGGGCGCGGCTTTGGTTTCAGTGATCACGTATTCCCAGGTAAAGTCGTCTTTGAGTCTGACTTGGGCGCCATTTTCTAGGGTGATATTGGCTACGTCGGCCGCCATAACCGATGATGTTAGCAATAACAATGAGCTAAGTGCGCTAAGGCGTAATGAAGTGTGCATTAATTTTCTGGCTCCGATATCCGTCTGAGTCAATATTCTGCCCTAACATAAACAATTTGCCGCATGTTAGTCACTGTCTAAGTCGTGTTTTGATGAATAAAGTGGATTAATGGCGAGATTTTAACGCTAGTACAGATTGAGCTAGCTGACTGTGGCACTATTAGATAGGTGTACATGAGCGGTATGCTCAATGAATAAAGTAACAGGAGATTAAGATGCAGATGAAACATGGAATTTATGGCTTAGTGATTGGATTGGCATTTAGCACTGTCACTTTGGCTGCTGAAGCACCGAAAGTGGGTTGCGCGGCGAAATTAGATGCCATTAGTGCCGAACTTGCCCAAGCAAAAGCGGCAGGTAATAAGTATAAAGTCGCGGGACTTGAAAAGGCCTATGACGAAGTTTCAACCCATTGCGACGATGATAGCTTATACGCCGAGCGAGTCGCTAAAGTTGAGGCCTTAGAGGAAAAACTCACCGAGCGCCAAAACGAATTGGCCAAAGCCATAGAAGAAGGTCGTTCTATGGATAAAATCAACAAGAAACGCAATAAAGTCGCCGAAGTCGAGGCTGAACTTGCTAAGGCGCGAGCCGAGCTAACGCAATAAATAGCTCAAGCCCAATCGCTAGGAGCTTAGCCCGCGTAACCTATGCTTAAAATAGTGGATTCTGTGCTGGAGTTATAACCGGCACTCAGTATGAAGTGCTCAGTGATTCGATATCTTAGCCCAGCTTCTGCGCCCCAACGGGTTGTTTTATCTTCTTCCCATGTGGGTTTGCCATCGACAATTTTGGGTGAAATGTTATTCGTGTAAGACACTGTGCTGATATAGCCACTGCCGCCGGCATAAAAGCTTAAATCTGCCGTTAAGCTGTAGCTTAAGCCTAAGCGGAAGAGGCTTTCTTGGCGATAGGACTGCGCGGGTTCTGGCACGATAATATCGGTTTCACGACTGCGGGCATAGCCTAGGTAATAACCCCATTGCTGGTAATTATTATCGAAATGATAGGGGGCGATTGTAATGCCATAGAGATTATCTGTGGCGGGAATATAATCGAGCATAAGGGCGATATAAGGTGCATTGGCAGTTTCGTCTGATTTATCTGGCCTAACTAATTGCTTAGAAGTGCTATATTCGGCCGCTTGAAGCGGTTGGCATAGGCTCAGGAGTCCAATGCTAAGACAGGCAAGCGTATATGAATGACGACACATGGGATGGTTTCCTTAGGGGTAGGGGAAATATTGTTCATTTTCCTGTGTGCGGGGTCAATTCAAAATGCTAAAATCTCTTTTAAAATAAGTATTTGTAAATATTTTGTGTTTTGATTTGAGTGTTTTCTAGGGTGACATTTAACCGAGGTCAACTCGGCAGTTACCTTTGTATGGGTTTGTTGCGCTAGCGCCTACGTTGGAGTGAAATTGTGGATCAGGAAATAAGGCTCGAAATTTCGGCATGGTTAGCGGGCTTTGGGATTGATAGCCAACCCTCTGATGGAATATCGACCACAGTTATGGTCATTGCTTGCTTACTGTTAGCGAGCATCGCTTATTTTATTGTCCGACGCGTGGTGATTCGTGCGGTGAATATGGTGATCCTGCGCTCTAAGGCGACGTGGGACGATGTATTCATGCGTTATAAGGTACTTGAAAAGCTGGCCATGCTTGTGCCCGCTATCGTACTTAATCTATTGGTGCCAATCGCGCTGACTGAGCATCCACTGCTAAGCGGGCTAGTCGACCGATTACTGAGTATTTGGTTAGTGGTGCTGATTATCCGCGCTATGTATGCAGGTATGGATGCGGTTGATGAAATTTCAGATGTGAATCTGGTGAGTCGGCGCTTGCCTGTTAAGAGTTTCGTACAGTTAACTAAGCTATTTTTATTCTTTGTTGGGATTATCGTTTCTATCTCAATCTTGGCCGATCAATCACCTGTGTACTTCCTCAGCGGCTTAGGTGTGGCAACGGGTTTTGTGATGTTAGTGTTCCGCGACACTATCTTAGGTTTTGTGGCGGGCATTCAGTTAGCGGCTAACCGTATGGTGAGTAAAGGCGACTGGATCCAGATGGATAAATACGGCGCCGACGGTGCGGTAGAAGAAGTCTCGCTGACCACAGTGAAAGTGCGCAACTGGGACAAAACCATCACTATGATCCCTGCATATGCCTTAGTGTCGGATGCGTTTCGCAACTGGCGGGGTATGTCTGAGTCGGGCGGTCGCAGGATCAAACGCGCGATCAATATCGATATCAACAGCATAAAGTTTTTGACCGAGGAAGAGCGCGAACGTCTCAGTAAGATCAATTGCTTAAAAGAATATTTCCCCGCAAAAATAAACGAAATTCGTGAGTCGAATGCCAGAGTGTCGGATCTCGATATGAAAGTGAACGGCCGCCATTTGACTAACGTCGGCACTTTCCGCGCTTATCTGCAGGAATACCTACAGCGTCACGATAAAGTCCACAAGGATATGACCTTAATGGTACGCCAACTAGCGCCGACCACTGAAGGGTTACCGATCGAGATTTATATCTTCACTAACGACACTCGTTGGGCGTTTTATGAGGCGATACAAGCGGATATTTTCGATCATGTGTTTGCTGTATTACCTGAGTTTGGCCTGCAGGCGTTCCAAGCGCCAACGGGTAACGATATTCGCAGTTTAAAATCGGTGAAGGTCGAGGGTTAGTCTCGACTGATCAGAATCGCGGCTAAGGTGATAAATATACCGCCGCTGGTTCTGTCAAACCAATGCAGCTTGTTGCTCGCCTTTAGGCTGGGCGCAAGTACATTGGCCATGCAGGCATAAATCATCACAAAGCTAAAATCCACCACGGCCCAAGTGACTGCAAGAATGGTCAGTTGCGGTAATTGCGGCGCGGCAAGATTGAGAAATTGCGGAAACAAGGCGGCAAAAAACAGTAAATCCTTCGGATTACTGATCCCCACTAGAAACGCCTGCTTATAAAGCTGCGCAGGCGTACCTTTGCCCTCTGACGGGCTAACTTCAAGGGCTTGACCTTGGTTTTTCGTCAATAACAGCTTAATACCTAAAAATACTAAATAGGCCGCGCCGCACCATTTGAGCAGGGTAAAACCGTATTCTGAGGCGCTAATAATCGCCCCCAGTCCTGCCGCTGACGCCATCATTAAGATTAAAGCGGCGCTAACACTGCCAAGGCCTGTGGCTATGCTACGCATCTTGCCGAAGTGGATCCCATGGGACATAGATAACATAGCGATAGGGCCGGGTGAAATCCCAATCAATACAATGGCAAAGAGATAGAGTAACCAAGTTTCGGGTTGCATATTTGCTGCTCTAAATGGAATAAATGTTAATGTTTAGCACTCGCTATAAAATCAGGGATCACCTTAGGATGACGGCCTTTAATGGTGCGATAGAAGCTCAAAATCTCTTGCATGTCGGTCACGATATCGTCACTGGGTTGCAGTGGCGTGCGGATAACGACAGTGCGGCGGCTAAAGTCTAAGCCTACGGGAGTAATGGGTACTTGGGCCTTGCTGGCGATATGATAAAAGCCGCACTTCCAGCGCGTCACTGGGCCGCGGGTGCCTTCTGGCGCTAGCGCTAACTTGTAATCGGATTTTGACTCAAACAGCTGCACGGCGGCATCGACTAAGTTGTTGTTCTTGCGCCGATCCACCGGACTGCCGCCAATGGCGCGGAAAAACCAGCCCCAAGGCGGGATAAAGAGTTGGTGTTTGCCGAGAAAGTGAATGCGGATACCTAGGGCACCACGGGCTAAAATGCCGACAATGAAGTCCCAGTTACTAGTGTGCGGCGCAACTATGATGATGTATTTAGCACAGTCGGGCAGTTGGCCTTCTATCTGCCAGCCTGAAGTTTTAAGTAGCCAACGGCAAAGTGGTGTAAACATAGTTCGGTGCCCAGAGTCGAAAAATTAATAATATCATCAGCTTTTTTAGATTTTAAACTGGCTTAAACAAGATAGTCTGTACTTAATTCGTTATAGTACAGTTTAACCTGATTGATTGTGGGGGAACGATACTATGTTGAAAAATGGACTATTAAACAAGGTTATCTGGCAGCGTGTTTTTGCGGCACTGTTACTCTTGCTGACTTGTCATGTTAATGCGGTGCCGACGGATGAAATTACGCAGATGCTCAAAGGCCAAGAAGACGCCTGGAATCGCGGCGATCTCGATGCTTATATGCAAGGCTATTGGAAGAGTGATCAACTGCGTTTTGTCTCTAATGGTAAGTTTCGTTTTGGCTGGGAAGAAACTCTCGCTGCCTATAAGAAAAATTATCCAAATAAAGAAGCGCTTGGTGAACTGAAGTTCACTATCAAAGAAATCAAAATGCTCAGTAATTACGCCGCTATGGTTGTTGGGCGCTGGGATTTACGGCGGATAAAAGATGCCCCAACGGGCGTGTTTACTCTGTTGATTGAAAAAATCGACGATCGTTGGGTGATCACTATGGACCACAGTTCAGACTAAACCGTGTCCTTTACACTCAGTGCTGCACTGCAGTTCAAATTAGATTTGCGATAATAAACAGTCTGGTTTGGCTGGCGGCTCGGCGGGCAGGGTTAAATGGAAATCCTGCTGTCCAAGCTGTCTACCTTTGCCATCGTATCTCACTTCGGTGAAATGCATACCGCCCTCAGCATCTTCAAGCAGAATGCTGGTGGAGCGGGTGCCATAGTCGGGGTGACGAATATAAATCGCAGCTAAACGCCGTTCCCACTCGATCCCGACTCCCGTATTAGGCAGCTCATTATCTTGCGGCTGGGAATCGTCTTTCATTAGTTGTAACAGTACTTGCACTTCTATACTGCTGGACTGGCTGATTGCCGCTTCTAACGCCTGCTGTCCCTTCGCCATTTTCGGCCAAATATCATCGAGTGCACCATTGCTAATGGCATGAAATCCATCGGCAAGTTTTACTGTGTCTTTATTGATACTGTTAAAACAATATAAGTCAGTGCCTTGGCCGAAGATGAGATTGAACGGCTGATAATTGTCGCTATGTTCAACGAGCCAATTAGGGCACACGAGCGACCCTGAGTTGAGCGTCATAGTAATTAGCTCGCCACGACTACGCATGGCTTCAGGGTTCTTTTGCGGAACGCGCAGATTGGTTATGCCTGCGATTTGTCCTTGTTTATTGATGCCAAACCAAGTGCCACCGGCCTGCAGATCTTTACCCGCGAGTATGTTTTCTTCCGGCGGCCAAAAATGCGCTGGCGCAGTTGGTCTATGATGAAACTCATCGCGGTTGGCGCAGATGATTAAGGGATACTTAGGATGGGCATTAATGGCGACAAAGAGTATGCACATAGCAGGCTAAATTAATCCAAAGGTAGATTAACTTAGCCTGTCTGCTCACAAATGAACAGCGTTAGTGGTGCGAGTGCTTATCTGTTTTTGTGTGTTCATGTGCATGTTTATCGGCACTAGGTGTCACAACAGGTTTCTGCTCGTCTGTGTGCGAAGCGCTAGATTCGTGAGTATGTGTATTCTCGTGGGAATGGCTATGGGCGTGACTATGCGCATGAACTGCAGGTTTGCTGAGCATTAAGCGGCGTAAAAATTTACGTGGACCTAAGCGCAGTAAGCTGGCGGCAAACACCCCTGAGAGGATCAGTAGAGCAATTAAGTTCACGACTTCAGGCAAGGTAAATAAGGAGAACCATAGTGGCAAGCGTAATGCTGCGGCTAAGCTCAGCGCAATAATACTCAGTAATATTGCCCTTTGCGTCCATGTCATTAACTTAAGCTGAGCTATGTTGAGTACAGGTGCTGCAATCAGCGGCATCATAATCGCAATAGGACTCCAGCCACTATAAGCCAGTGCAAGAGCGAGTACGGCGGCGCCTAAGTTGCAGAAACGCATAGGTAAAAATACAAGTAATAGCACAACAACCTGTAGCAATGGATTGCTTAAGGGCATTGAAGGGTGGCCAATTAAATTCACTAATACTAGGCTAAGTAAAATCCAAGGTGCGCTGCGATCGACTAAATGAGCAAAGCCGAAACGCAGTGAATTGCTGGGTAATTTAGTGTGTGGATCGGTAATGGTGACGTTAGCATGGCTTAAATACGCACTCAGAATAAACACTACAAGCAATTGGAATAATGCTAACCAAGGACCAAGAAGTAGAGCTGTGATCACTAAGGCTTCAGGCCCAGCTAAGCGTTGGAACCAGCGACGGGCTAAACTGCTATCCTGCGGCGTCAAACCTAATTTAAAGCGCAGCGCAGCCGCACCATAGCTCAGCAGTAACACGGGTGCGAGCTTTAATAGCCAAGTTATTAATTGCTCTGTGCTGTGATCATGGTGGGCATGTTCGTGGCCGCCTGAATCCATTAATAGCAGCATCACGAGTAAACCGATGCCGAGCAAACTACCTATGCCAGCTTGGTATTCATATTTGCCTTGCGTATCACTTTCATGCTGACCATGGGGTTGATGTAGTACCACATGCAGAATTGTGCCTGTAATAAAGGCTTGTAAGTAGACAGTGTCATCGATATTTAAATAAGGAAGTAGTTGCTCACCGGCGAAATAGCCTATGCCTGTAAATAGCATCTGGGCTGCAAAGATCATAAGTGTCCAACGTGTTCCGAGATGGGGTTTAAGTATCCACCATACTGCAAAACCGACGGGTAATTGGTGGAGTATGACACCAAGAGCTAGCAGAATGGAGTTATCGTCTTGCTGCGCCAAAACCATAGCGGTGCCATCGGTGATGGTATGCAGTAATAAGCCACCAATACCCAAGAAAAGCGTAAAATTATGGGTGACTTCTGAATAACGGTGAAATAGGCGTTCGCTGGCGGTAGGCCCCCAGATGCCGAGGAGTACAAAGACGATCGCAAGCATGCCACCATGCTCGAGTAATTCTGGCAAGATGTGGATCAGCACTAATCCGCCTAATGAGACGAATATAAAACCATCGAGCCCCTTTTGTAAGCCACTACTCGATGAGAAGTAGCGATAAAACAGAGGGCCAATTAAGAGTGCGATACAGCTAGCAAGAAGATAGAGCATGGATTCCACGGAAAATTTGCTGAAAAAACGCCATAGTATACCAGCTGTAAAGCAAAGTGAGCAGTGACTTGCAGGCAATTTACTCAACTGACATTTTATACTGTGTTTTGAAGGGGAGAATTTTATTCACTTTGGCCATTCTGCGGAGAAATTTTCAGATCTAACTCGAGAAAAGGTACTATACCCAAGCTACCTGAAGATATGAGTTTCAGAGCGCCTAGGGTGCTTCAATTCAAGGCGCATCAATGACAGAATGTCGGCCACCTTTTGAATTGTTGCAACACGGAAGTGGAGCTCCCTAGGCGCTCCGTTCCGGCGGGTTGTAACGTACTTTATGCCGTGTTGGTTATTTTTAACTTAGCCCACTAGGTCCGCAAATAACCGCCTTGCCTAAAGTGCGTTACATTCCCGCTGAATCCTGCATCTTCAGATTGTTTGGGTATATAATATCGGCTTATGTTGGCTTGGGTGTTGATACGTTAAATGGATATATTTTCTGCTGCGGTAATGTTGTTTCTGATCATGGACCCTTTGGGGAATTTGCCGATTTTCGCGTCGATTCTACGGCATATCGATCCCAAGAAACGTCGTAAGGTACTGATCCGCGAATTACTTTTCGCCTTAGTGATCATGTTGTCTTTCCTTTATGCGGGTGAAGCCATTTTAAGTTTCTTAAATCTTCGTTCCGAATCTGTGAGTATTGCAGGCAGTATTATTCTGTTTTTGATCGCGATTAAGATGATTTTCCCCCAACCCGGTGGTGTCGTTGGATTAGCCGCGGGAGAAGAGCCTTTTATCGTGCCTATGGCTATTCCCTTGATGGCTGGCCCATCGATTCTTGCAGCCTTGATTTTACTGGCGCATACCGATAGCTCACGTATGGGCGATTGGACCATAGCGTTAGTGTCAGCTTGGGGGGCGAGTGCGGTGATCTTAATGTTTTATAAACTTTTCACCCGTGTGCTGGGGGAAAAGGGGCTCACAGCAGTCGAGCGTTTGATGGGTATGGTGCTGGTCATGATCTCAGTGCAAATGTTCCTCGACGGTATTTCAAACTATCTGAAAACCGCTGGCTAACTTTATCTAGTTTGATCAAAACGAAACCGTATTAACGTTGTTAATGCGGTTTTTTATGGCTGAGATTTGGCTTGGAATTGAGTCAGCACAGAGGTTTGCTGAATATTTGCTGACAAAAGTGCAAATCTTACCTGCGAACAGGTGTATCAAGTTGTTACTGAGGTGCAGTGCTGCTAATGTCGAAAACTCTGTCTCTATCACTTGAAGACGGATAAACCCTGAGTAGGTTACTAATTAAAGGTAATTTGTCTTAATGCAAAGAGACACTAGTCTCAATAAATTGAATAGCGTAAACGGCGTTGGCTGTTATAGAAGGATGTTAAAAATGCGAAGTACAAAAGGCGTAACAGCGTTTGGACTGATGTTGGCATTGATTAGCGGCGCGAGTATTGCGGCTCCGAATCATACGCCTGCAGATGCGGGGGTGATTAATAAAGATCGAATTTTATATTGGTTGATTAAGCGTGGCGAAGTGGCCGCCGATGCCAGTGATAGCGTAAAGCAGGAGGCGATAGAAGCTTATATTCATCGCGCCACTTTGGCACAACCTAAAGCGCCGCGCATCGAAGTTGAAGCTGAACATGCGCGTCTACAAAGAGCTAAGTCATCGCAAATGATGCGCTCATCCGCACAGCGTTTACAGGCCGATGCGGATGTAAAGAAAACCGTAAAAGTGCTCACGGTATTAGTGGATTTTGCTGATCTAAAACATGATAACAATGGCTTAAAAGCGGGGGATACAGACATGTATTACCCGAGTTATCCTGCGTCCCACTACAAGGAATTACTCTTTTCGCCTACGGGCTTCAAAGGTCCACAGGGGCAGACGTTAGATTCGGGGTATCAATATTATCAAGCGGTTTCTGGGCAAACCTTCTCCTTTACTGGGGATGTGAAGGGCTGGTATACCGCCTCGCAAAATGCCGAATACTATGGTGTTAATGATCCAGATACCCGTAGTGATTCACAGGTCGCTGAATTGGTAAAAGAAGCCGTATCTCAAGCTGTTGCAAATATGTCTGCAGCTGAGTTGGCGAGTTATGATGTTGAAGACCAAAATGATTTGAACAATAACGGTAATTACGATGAGCCCGATGGCATTATCGACCATGTGATGATTTTCCACTCTAGCGTAGGCGAAGAGGTCGGCGGCGGAAAACTAGGATCGAGTGCGATATGGTCGCATCGATATTATGTCGACCAAGCAACCAATGGTTATGCGCTTCCTGGTACGAACAAAAAAGTATTCGGTTATACAATCCAGCCTATCGATGCGGCAACGGGCGTGTGTACCCACGAGTTTGGCCATGATTTAGGTCTGCCTGATGAGTACGATACCTCTGAAAATGATAAGAAAGACGGCTCGCCTGTGGGGCTATGGTCTTTAATGTCTGGTGGTAGTTGGGCTGGTGCTATTCCTGGCGCTCAGCCGAGTGGTTTTAGTCCTTATGCTCGATCTTATCTACAGAAAAGATACAAAGGTAAGTGGTTGAATGAACGTGAAATCACCTTAGATAGCATTCCCAAATCAGGCATGGAAGTGACGTTGAATGAGGCGGTTAATCATCAGGCGGTTAATCAGATCTCTATTCCGCTCCCTCTTGTGTTAATTCCTTTTAAAACACCTTATCAGGGCAGTTATCAGTACTATTCTGGCCAAGGAAATATGCTGAATAACAGCATGAATTTTAATGTTAATTTACCTGCCGTAACCACAGATAAACTGATTCTGAGTATGAAGGCTAGTTGGAGTATTGAGCCTAACTATGACTACATGCAGGTGAAAGTGGATGGTGTGGCCATTGCGGGTAATTACACTAAGTCGAACAATGCAATGAATAGTGCTCGTCATATCATCACTGGTGAATCGTCTGCGCTTGCTCAGGCGGAAGGTCGCGATGCTTGGGTAACATTAGAATATGATTTATCAGCATATTCTGGAAAATCTGTTGCTGTCGAAATCAACTATGTCACTGATGATTATACCTCTGAGTCAGGGATCGCTATTGATAACATCAGCATTAAACAAAATACCACTGAGTTATATAGTGATAACGCTGAAGTCGCGGATAAAATGACGTTTTACGGCTATAGCCGGATTAAGGATTCTCGTCCGGATCCCAAATCTCAGTCTCGTTATATTATCCAGCTGCGTAGCCATAATGGTGTCGATGCGGGTTTGAAAGCAAAAAGCTTTGATCCCGGAGTTTTACTCTGGTTAGAAAATTTTAGCTACAGTGACAATAACGTTTCAGACCACGCTGGCCATGGCTTGATTGGCGTGATTGATGCTGACCAAAATATGATTGGCACTCGCTCTACCGACGTACAAATTCGTGATGCGGCCTTTAGTACAGTAAATCAAACCTTCTATTTGGAGGACAATCATCGCGATGCTGTCAGCCTGTTCGATGACAGTTTTGATTACAGTGCGCCACTACAGCCACAGTCAGGTATGGTGTTGCAGCAGCTAGGGTTGACAATGCAGGTACTATCTCAAGCCAGCAACAATAGTACTGCGGTTATTCGTCTTGCTAATGCGAACTCTGATGCTATAGCGCCGTTAACTGTCAGTTTTGGTAAGACAGTTAGTCAATTAGCGGTGAACTTCACCAGTAACGTTGATGGTGGTATGGGAGTATTAACCTACGCTTGGGATTTTGGTGATGGCACGACAAGCACTGTCACGGCGCCAACCCATACCTATGCGAAGGCTGGCACTTATACTGTGAAGCTTACAGTGACAGATGCGCAAAATACTAAGGCGATTAGCAGTTCGACGGTAACGGTTGTTGCACCTGTTACGCCTCCAGTAACTCCGCCGGCCAGTGAGAGTTCAGGTGGCGGCAGCTTAGGTTGGTTAAGCCTTGCTTTCCTTGGCTTATTGACTTGGCGCCGCCAGTTAAATGTGCACTAAGTTAAATGTCCACTAAGTTGATTGTTTGAAACCCGAACAAAAATGCCTCTGATCTAGAGGCATTTTTTATCTGTCTTGAGGCTAAAATCTGACTAAGCTTTGGATGAAGTCTAAAGTTTACAACTGACGGATAGCTTGCTCGGCCGCTGGAAGAAAGATTTCGCTGACGATCATTTCATGCTCACCGTGATGGAAATAGCGGCGGCGTCCCCAGAGTGCATGTTCGACACTTTGATCTAAACTTTCAGCTAAGTGGGCAAGGCGACTACAGGTTTCGAAACTGGCCACTTCGATTCTACCGGGGATGAAGTTATCTTGGCTAAACAGTAATTCACCTAAGGGGCGAGTACCCAAACTAAGGAAATCCATTTTGCGCTCGGCCATTAATTTTTCAGGGATTAAGGTTCTGGCAAATACCCAAGGTATCGAGTCGAGGCAAAGCAAGACTTCACGGATCCATACAGCACCTTGCTGGGGATATTCGCCCTCTAAGGGAGCATGCAGTCCTTCGCCTAGTATCTTTACTTCAAATTGAGCGCAGCAAGTTTTGAGTTTTTGCGTTAGGCTGCCAGTGGCAAGCAACCATTCTTTCAAGGGCGATTTGGGGAGTTTGTCGGCTAGATCGGCTGAAAACCACTGAATAGATTCACCATAGGGAAAGCTTAAGCTAGTCACATTCATTAAATACTCGTTACAATATAAACAAACGTCGGCAGTCTAGCATGTCGCGACGCGAGCATATATACCCAAGCTACTTCCAGATACGGATACTGCATCTTCAGGTTGTTTGGCTATATAGATTGGGAAGTTTCTTCCATTATCATTATTGTTTTAGGGAGCCGTAAGTCGCTATGAAAAAATTACTCTCAGTCTGTCTTATCCTGTTTACAAGTGTTTTCAGTGTTTATGCGGCCGATGAAAAAGAAGCTGCACCTGCAGCAGCAACCCCACCTACGGGTGAGTATGCCTACTATGGTTTCGAACCCGAAATTGTCACTAACTACATTTCTAATCGCAAGAAATTGGGTTTTGTGAAGATTAGCGTTGAGTTAATGGTAAAGAGTCCAGATGATCTAGTGACAATTGAGCTCCATAATCCATTATTACGAGCCGCAATTGTTGAAGTGTTAGGCAATCAATCGGAAGAGAAGATTAAGTCACTCACGGGTCGTGAAGAGATTCGTCGTGAGTGCTTTGAAATGGTCAACAATTTGATCACCAAAGAAGCTGGTAAACCCTTGATCGTAAACTTATTGTTCACCTCTTATCTGTACGATTAATTTACTGCCCCATTCCATGGGCTGACTCAGGTCGGCCCATTGCGTTACAAGAGCTATTATGTCAAAACCTGCCGTTAAACCCGTCCAATTAGTGACTGCGAAACGCCTAACGAGTACAGCCAACATTGGTCATGCAAAAACTAAAGCACCAAAGCAGGCTAGAACTGAGGTGAAAGGCAAAGCCAAGTCGGTCAAAAACAGGCGCAGTGCTGAGATCAAAAAAGCTTTGCATCCTCGAAATGTACACTTGAACGGCTATGATTTTCCGGCGCTGATGAGTTCATTCCCTAAGCTAAAAGCCTTTGTTCGACCCACGCCTTATGGGGCTTTATCGGTCGATTTTTCCGATCCGTTAGCGGTTAAGATGCTTAATGCGGCGCTACTGAAACACCATTATGGGATTGAATCTTGGGATATTCCTGATGGAGCGTTATGTCCTCCTATTCCCGGTCGAGTCGATTATTTACATTATTTAGCAGACCTTCTAGCCGAAGGCGATGATGTATTTGCTTTGGATAAAACTAGGGTATTAGATATTGGCACTGGCGCGAACGGTATTTATCCCATATTGGGTTGCCAAGTATACGGTTGGCAATTTGTCGCCTCGGATATTAATGCCCATTCACTCAGTAATGTGCAGAGTATTATTGAGCAAAACCCAGTGCTGCAAGGGCAGATAGGTTTACGATTACAGCCAAATGACAAGGCGGTCTTCAAGGGAATCATTCAAGCCGGAGAATGTTTTGCGTTAACCCTGTGCAATCCGCCATTTCATGCCTCTATGGCTGAGGCGAGCGAAGGTACAAAGCGTAAGGTGAATAATCTGCAGCTCAATCGGGGTGGCTTGGTCAAGTCTTCCCCTAAGCTGAATTTCGGCGGTCAAGCGGCTGAGCTTTGGTGCCAAGGCGGTGAACGACAGTTTCTAGCGACTATGATCCGTGAGAGCCAAATGTTTGCAGATCAATGCTTATGGTTTAGCAGTCTAGTGTCGAAGAAGGAAAACCTGAAACCTTGTTATCAAGCCTTAGCGCAGTTGAAAGTCGATACTGTGAAAACGATTGAGATGCAGCAGGGCAATAAAATTACGCGGGTTTTAGCGTGGAGCTTCCAGTCAGCAGTTAAGCGCAAAATCTGGCGCGGTGAACACTTAGCCCGTTAAGACTGTTGGGTATGACCCAATTAAGTACTATTAACAAAACAGGCGCTAATGGCGCCTGTTTTTATTAAAGGTAAAAATAGCCACTGTTACTGCGGCTTTTCTTCCTTATGATCGCGACGGAATAACGCCCACTCTTCAATTGCTTCACCGCTGGGTAAGGTGCAGATCCCATGTTCACCTTCAGCGGTTTTCTCAATTGTTAATTTGCCACCAATGGAGACACAATACTCAGAGGCGGGATTGGCTATTTTTACTTGTTCAGTATCACTGCATCCGACTAATACCACACTCGCCAGAAGTGGAGCAGTAACAAGTAGGAATTTGATTTTCATAGACACTCCTTGGTGAGTTATTTTCGCCCTAAAATCCGCAGGATCCGTAGGAACAAGTTGATGATATCCATATACAAAGCGGCGGCGCTATCGATAGCATTATCTATGGTTTTAGGGATTTGATTCGCTCTTCCCCAGTCATAACCAATATAACCGCAGAAAATCAGCACGACTATCCAATCTAAAATGCCGTGGTGAGTATTAAAGATAAACACTTCAATCAGTTCGACGACGATAACGAGCAATAAAGCAATCGTGAGTGCGCCGGAAATTTTTTGGAAAAAGGCGGGGAAGAGTGTGCCTAAGCACATCATGGCTATGGTCACTAACCCTGTGATACGAATGGCCTCAGTCACCAATTCGGGATCGTATTGACTGACCACCATATTGATAATTAAGCCGAAGGGCACGACTACAAAGTTGTAGCCAATAAAACTGACAACGGGATTAGTCGATTTTTGGAACAGATAAATCCCAAAGAAACAGGAGGCGAAATAGCCGATAAAGAAAATCCAAGGATTAACACTGGCAATCGCCTCTGGGTCGATATTGGTGACCATCCAATAGTTAACGGCAAAACCCCAAATCAGCGTGAGGCCGATAACGAGGTTATAAATACCTGCGCCAACTATGGGGTCGTCTGTGGTCATGCGGTCAAATACACTGTTTTCCGAATCCATATGTTTTCCTTATGATTTCCTTATTTTAACGGGCCATTAAGCGTCATCAGTGTTGAGCTATATGACGGCAAATTAAGCGGTGGCAATTAAGTTATTGTAAATAAAGCCATTTTTCAATCGAGAACAACCTAAGCCTTTTCAGTGCCACAAACATTGCAGCGGGCTTGTTTCGGTAACTTCATCTCGCGAAACTCCATCGTCATCGCATCGATCATCAAAATGCGTCCCGCTAAGGTTTTACCCATGCCAGTAATCACTTTGATAGCTTCAACCGCCTGCAAACAACCTATCATACCGACCACAGGGGCTAGGATACCCGATTCAACGCAGCTCAGTTGTTGCTCGCCAAATAGGGCGCTAAAGCAATGATAACAAGGCGTTTCGCTGTGATAATCGAACACAGTGACCATGCCTTCCATCCGAATTGCCGCGGCAGACACTAAGGGCACTTTATGCTTAAAACAGCTGAGATTAAGTTGCTCGCGCACACTGACATTATCGGTACAGTCGAGCACTAGGCCGTGATCGGCGACTAGGGCGTCAATCTCATGATCATCTAATACTGCATTGATAATGTTGATCTTAATAAAGGAATTGAGCTGCATGAGGCTCTGTTTAGCCGATTCGACTTTAGGCTGGCCGACATTGGCATCTTGATGCAGCACTTGGCGCTGCAAGTTGGATAATTCAACTGTATCAAAATCGACCAGTGTCAGCTCACCAATACCCGCAACCGTGAGGTACTGGCTGGCGGCACAGCCCAAACCGCCAGCGCCTATCATCAGCACTTTGGCTTGTTTTAAGCGTTCTTGACCGTCGATATCCATAGCCTTGATGGATATTTGGCGGCTGTATCTTAAGAGTTCGCTGTCGCTGAGAATATCTTTTGGCACATTCATTGGGATTTTCCTAGCAAAGCACGCTGTTAAATGGCTCGACAGTCACTTGGGTGCCAGCGGGAGTATCACCTTGGAATTGCTCCAATAAAACGAAACAGTTTGCTAAGCTCATCGAAGTCAACATGCCAGAACCTTGGCTACCAGTAATGGCAACTTCAAGTTTACCTTGTGCATTACGGCTTAAAATGCCCCGTTGATATTCGACGCGGCCCGGTTGTTTACGCACAGGCGTGGTGAGCGTAGCGTCTAACATCAAAGGTGCAACTGGGGTTAACCCCTGCATCTTGTTCAGTATTGGCCAAACGAGTTTGTAAAACGTTACCATAGAAGACACGGGATTCCCCGGTAAACCACAGAATATCGCTTTGCCGATACGGCCCATGGCAAAGGGCTTGCCTGGTTTGATGGCGAGTTTCCAGAAGGTAATTTTGCCTTCCTCATCAAGAATTTGTTTAGTGAAATCCGCTTCACCGACCGACACGCCACCCGAGGTTAATACCATGTCGGCTTGGCTGGCAGCATGGCGAAATGCCTGGCGTATGGCTTCAGGATCATCGGCAATCACGCCTAAATCGAGCCATTCCACATTAGCGCGGCTGAGTAAGCCTTGGATCGAGTAACGGTTTGAATCGTAAATTTGTCCTAGGGCTAATTCGCTGCCAACGGGACGCAGTTCATCGCCAGTGGAGAAAAATGCCACTTTAAGCTGACGATAAACTCGCACTTGGCTAACGCCAATCGTGGCTAACACCCCGAGTTCGGCGGCACCAATTTGAATGCCAGCACTGAGCACTTTAGTGCCTTGGGTGAGTTCTTCACCGCGGCAACGCACATTGGCGCCTTGCGCCCTAGGGTGGCGGATATGAATAATCTCTCCTTCAACCTCGGCTTCTTCCTGCATTTGCACTGTGTCATAACCTGTAGGCACAGGCGCGCCTGTCATGATCCGCACGCAGGTATTAGGTTTGGCTTCACCTTTAAAACCATGGCCAGCGAAGGAACTGCCGATAAGGCGCAATGCGGTCTGATTGGTTTGCGTATTTAAGTCGACAAAACGGAAGGCATAGCCGTCCATAGAGGAGTTGTTAAAGGGCGGCAGATCGATGCAGGAAGCTAAATCTTCTGCTAGGACGCGGCCAAGGGCATGGGGAAGCAATACGACTTCGGTGTCTGACACTGGGCTAACTTGCTCGAGCAAAAGGGGAATAGCTTGATCTGGATGCATTAAGCTAGGTTGCGAACAAGGATCGGCTGTTACGGACATTAGGGTCTGCCTTATATGCAATGGGTCGTAATGACGCTGAATGAATTTCCACCTGATTATGACTGGCTATTATGCCACGGTGATCTGGGATGGCTATGATTTGCATGTGAGTTTCTGTGATAGGCCAGTCAGTTTTTTCTGCCACTTTGGGCGATAACCTCGCTAGAAGTCACACAATTTACTGCGCTAATTCGAGGGTTGAACGCGAGTCGATGAACAAATTAAAATCATTTTTATCAATGAATCATTAACTTAGCAAGAAATCCAAAGGTAAATTTTGTTGCTTTTGTCGACCCCCTTGATGACAATGTCCCCCATGATTCAGTTCGAATGCAAAAGAGGATTTACTATGCTGTCTGCAACTATGATCGAAAAGTTGAATGAACAAATTAATATGGAGTTCTTCTCCTCAAATTTATACCTGCAAATGAGTGCGTGGTGTGAAGATCAGGGATTTGAAGGCGCAGCTAAGTTTATGCGTGAGCACGCGGATGAAGAAATGGGCCATATGCGTCGTCTGTTCACGTATGTGAGTGAAACCGGTGGCTTACCTTTGTTAGGTGCGATTGCGGCGCCGCAGTCACAGTTCGATTCTTTACTGGCGTTGTTTGAATTAACCTATGAGCATGAGCAGCTGATTACCCGTCAGATCAATGCCTTGGCCCATGCCGCATTTTCGAATCAAGATTACTCAACCTTTAACTTCTTACAATGGTATGTCGCTGAGCAGCACGAAGAAGAAAAGCTGTTTAAGTCGATTGTCGATAAGATACGTTTAGTGGGCGAAGATGGTAAGGCACTGTTCTTTATCGATAAAGATTTAGCTAAGCTAGCCTCTAAGGGTGGCGAAAGCATAATGAACGGCCAAGGCCAACCACAGGCTTAAGTCCGTTTTATTTGCCACAAAAAAGCAGCCTAGGCTGCTTTTTTGCTCTTTATTGTTTTATTTTTTATAAGCTTAGATATTCACGCATTTATCTTGATAGCCATCATTCAACAGCGCTGTGTGCTTGATGCGTAGCAAGGGAGTGATCTCGTTGAAGGGGAGCGGTTTGGAGATCAAATACCCTTGAGCGAAGTGACAACCTAAATCTCGTAGGAAGTGCCACTGTGCTTCGGTTTCTATGCCTTCAGCAACTAACTCCATTTCTAGGCTTTGCCCCATCATGACAATCGCTTTGACTAAGTTGGCGTTCGAGTTATTTTCGAGGGCATTTTCCACAAAGCTGCGGTCGATTTTAATCACTGAAATCGGGAATTTTTTTAGATAACTCAGGGAAGAATAACCCGTGCCAAAGTCATCGATATAGATTTGCGAGCCTAAATGACGAATAGACTCGAGCGTGCTCAAGCAATGGCTGGCATCGCCCATCAGCATGCTTTCAGTGATCTCAATATGCACATTTCGTGGGTTGACGTGGTGGCGGTTGAAGCACTCTTGCAACACTTGGTCGAACCCCATGCCGCGTGTATTGATACATTGGCGGCTGGAAACATTAATCGCGACATTAATATTTAAGCCACTTTTCTGCCATTGCCTCAGATCATGCATGGCTTGGTTGAGCACCCATTCGCCCATAGGCTCTATCAGTCCGGTTTCTTCGGCTAATGGGATAAATTGATCCGGCGGGATCAACCCAAGCTCGGGATCTTGCCAGCGGATAAGGGCTTCGACGCTGCAGACACTTCCCGTTTGCATATCCACGATAGGTTGATAATGCAGGGCAAATTCATTTTGTGCCACGGCACGGCGTAGACGTTGTTCTAACTCCATCCGGGCGAACATGGCTTGATTCATACCCGCGGTGAAGTATTTAAAATTGTTCCGCCCTGCGTCTTTGGCTTGATACATGGCGGTTTCGGTATTGCGGGTGAGTGAGCCGGTATCTAACCCATCTTCGGGATAGACGCCAATACCAAAGCTGGCCGAAATCTGGATCTCGCGGTCATTTAAGTTAAACGGCATACCTAAGGTTTCAATGATTCGGGTTGCCATGTGTTCGATGGCGAGTTCGTTAGTCAGTCGTGGCAAGATAAGTACAAACTCGTCGCCACCGATACGTGCGATAAAATCGGTTTTCCCCGCAATGCCTTCTAAGCGCTTTGCGACATCTTTAAGTAATAAGTCGCCAGTGGCATGTCCTTGTACATCATTGATATATTTGAATTGATCTAAATCAATCAGCAAGATAGCCAGCTTGCGAGAGTCATGCTGCGCCACATGGATTTCGTGCTGTAGTCGTTCATTGAACAGCTTACGATTAGGCAGCCCAGTTAACCCATCGAAGTTGGCCTGATACCAAAGATCCTGCTCATATTGCTTACGCTTACTGATATCCATAAATAAACCAATATGTTGGATTATTTTACCTTGCTCATTTCGCACCACAGTGATCGCTAGATACTCGGGATATACTTGGCCATCTTTGCGTTTATTCCAAACTTCACCCTCCCATTTCCCTTCTTTTTGTAGTGATTCCCACATGGCGGTGTAAAAGTGCTTAGGATGACGGCTAGAGCTGAGTAGGGAGGGACTGCGGCCTTTTACTTCTTCCAATGAATAGCCCGTAATGTGGCAAAACGCGGGGTTGACCAGTTCAATATGGTTGTCGGCATCTGTCACCACTATGCCTTCGGCAGAATAGTCAAACACAGCTGCAGCGCGGCTTAGGGCATGGTTCGCTTTTTGCCGTTCGCTAATCATACGGTTCATGGCACGGGCCATGCGGGCGAGTTCATCTGTGCCTGAGACTTGGATATTAATATTGAGCTGTGGATCTGCTGCCATTTGCTGCATGTCATTGGCAATCTTAGTGATCTTATCCATAAAATTGCGGATGATCTTTTGTCCAAGCCAAAGTGTGATGGTCGCGGTGAACAAAGCCGAGAATAAGTATAAGCCGAGTAAGATTAAGGTGTGGTTTTGTTGATATTCGCTCTGCTGCGCCATGTTCTTGGTGATATTTTGCGCCAGCAAATGTAGTTGATTGATACGCTGAGTGGTGAGATCCCACCACTCCTGGCTATCAATTGGATGTGGTGGCATTAATAGTTGGCTCATCGCTTGGCTTAATTTGTCCTCACTGGCTGGGACTTGCGCGATGGCTTTGATCTTCGTCATCGGCAAACCTTGTTGCTGCAGTTGCTGCAACTTGACCATGCTGAACTGGTATTGATTTATGCTGTCCTCAATGGTTTTCAGCGCCGCCTTAAATTCGGGCAGAGAACGAGTCTCGTGACTGAGTTCATCCAAATTAAGCTGAATCGTCGCAAGTGCTGCATTAAATTTTTGCAGTGAAATCTCATCGCCCTTAAGCAAATAGTCCTGAAAACTGCCCATTAAGCCACCGTAACCTAAGTAGGCATTAATATTTTGTGCCAGAGCGCTAATGCGAGTTTGTTGTTCAATTTGCTTGCTGATTTGCAGAATGCGTTGATTTTCTGGCGAATCTTGTAGGTTTTGTAGTAAGGACCTTCTATCGGAAATTGATGCATTACTCGCGTGCATCACGGCTCGCTCATATTCATACATAAAGGAGATTATGGTGCGGTAATCATTAATATTGAGTGACTTGCTGAGCAGTAATTGATTGATGGCACTTCGTTCTTTTACGGCCAACTCCTGCACCATAAGTAGGTTCAATAGATCGGTATAGGCACGGGACTGACTGATTTCATTGGTTTGTAACTGTAATAACTGGATGAGCTGTAAAAGCTGAGTGTGGAATTGATTATAGAGTTCCGTAAACTGACTCAGTGTTTCGTCTGTGTGGTTTTGGTGAACGTTAGCGAGTTTGTTGCCTGTGAGTTTGAGCGCATCCAACAATGCGTTCATTTTGTTTGCTTCAATACTTTTAGGGTCGAGCGCCTCCAGAAGATGCTCTAAAGGCTCACTGTTCAGTAATGCATCGAGTGCTTTTGACCTAGTCGCTTGTTGCTGTAATAGCACTTCATCGGTTGGTCGCTGATTTGTACTTAGACCATATTCGTTTTGCAACTGATAGAGTAGCTCAGTGATTTGTACCGTCGTTTGTACCGCAAGATGATTGTGCTTGGCCGAGTGTGATTCCTTTATCAAGTCATGCATGCGCGTCAGAATGAAAAAGCTCATCATTAATAATGGGACTAACGAAAACAGAATGAGCTTTTGCTTCAAACTGAGATGGTGTAGCGCTGACGGCATTAAAGATCACTCCACTCGTTCACCTAGGCAGAAAAAGAAAATTCAACGTAATAACGTTGAATCCGAGTTACAAATAGGACTAGGCACAGGGTGAGGATATTTAACATAGGCGGCCAGCCACCGCGACCTTTAGTTTATGGATATCTAATCTAGGTCACGAAATTAAGCAAATTGTTATATATCATGCTAAGAGACTATTTTTATTAACCTATTTTGCACCTATCAAACAAGCATTTGCTTTGTCTGTGATGTGAAGCAGTATTTCATCATTCGAAAGAATGACTTGTTTAACTTTACCTTTTATCGGTTTTTTTAGTGCATTAGGTTGAACGCGATTGTTAACGGTAAATCTATTTAAATAAAAAGGACGTTTGCCGCAGCTAAACGTCCTTCTATTTAAATCAATGCCCTAGATTCAGGCGATTGGCATGTTATCTAGCCGACATTGGCCAGCAATGATTTGCGATAAACGACAATATCTTCAATCGTCAACACGGGTATATTGTGCTGCGCACCGAAGGCAATAATTTCGGGTAAACGCGCCATAGTGCCATCGGTGTTAGTGACTTCACACAATACGCCAGCGGCTTTTAAGCCCGCGAGTTGCATTAAATCGATAGTGCCTTCAGTGTGACCACGGCGGGTCAATACCCCACCCGGTTGGGCGCGAAGTGGATACACATGGCCAGGACGAGCGAGATCACTTGGCTTAGCGCCATCGGCAATCGCCGCTTTAATGGTGGTCACGCGATCGGCGGCAGAAACCCCTGTAGTCACACCGACTTTAGCTTCAATACTCACAGTAAACGCCGTGCCGTATTGGCTCGAGTTGTTTTCCACCATAGGGGGCAACTCGAGGGCTTTGACTTTTGCATCGGGTAAACACAGGCAAACAATACCGCTACATTCACGGATGAGCATGGCCATTTGCGCGTTAGTCAGCGTCTCGGCAGCGAAAATTAAATCGCCTTCGTTTTCTCTATCTTCGTCATCGACAACTAACACACCTTGGCCTTGACGCAGGGCATTAAGACCCGCTTCAACGCGTTCGATAGCAGTACCAAAAGGAGCAAGTAAAGACTGATTCATGGTTAATATCCTTAAATAAACGACATTGGAATATCCAGAATCAGGGCGTGCAGAAATACAACGTAATCAAACCAAAAGGCTCGATTTTGCTGTAGCAATATCACTTCACTTGGGGTGAAGTTATTGCAAAACATGAGGCTAACACTGCAATACATAAGCGCGTTGCACTTAAATACCGCAAGGTGTTGTCTTACATTCTCTTCCATCCGGACTCAGCACTGTCGCCATTAAAGCAAACAGTCCATTACCGTCGGCTCTGGAATAGTCAGTTTTGCACTAGGCAAAATCTAAGGCACCAGATCTGCTGACCCCGAAAGTGATTTCGGGCGCTCGCGGGCTTTGGGTGTCGCTCAGCAAAATAATCACTTAGTCGTTACCCATTTACCGCCGGTGGGGAGTTTCACCCCGCCCTGAGAATTTGCTTTTGAGCCATTTGCGCTCAAAAACGCGGTTATGTTGCTCTTATTTACCGCGAATGGCAACTTCTCGCGTTCAATGTTTGCGCTAGTGCACACCTGACCACTATCATACTGAACACATAAGCTAATTGACTTGCCGTCGCATTCTTCGACGGTCGTTATGGACGTCATAAGGACGTATAAATGCGCTCTCTGCTACTCACTTTAGGTATTGCTATGTTGTTATCCGCTTGTTCGACCTCCAAAGGGCAAGTACCCGCCCCGGTTGCTGAAAAAATTCCCCATGTGATGACTTTACATGGCGTAACGCGTACCGATGATTACTATTGGCTGCGTGATGATGAGCGCAAAGATCCTAAAGTGTTGGCCTATCTCAACGCTGAGAATCGCTATACCGCGGCTTATTTCAAACCATTAAAGCCGTTGCAAGATGGTCTTTATAAAGAGTTAACCGAGCGTTTAGTCGCCGATGAGTCGAGTGTGCCGTATCAATGGCATCAGCACAGCTACTATCACAGATACCAAGAGGGTAGCGAATATCCGCTGATCAGCCGTAAGGGTGCCGATGGTGTTGAGCAAGTGATGCTCGATGTTAACGAGCGAGCTAAGGGCCATGAGTTTTATGGTTTAGGCGGCGCCAGTGTCAGCCCAGATGAAACCATGTTGGCCTTTGGCGAAGACGTCCTCAGCCGCCGTGTATATCACATCTATTTTAAAGACTTGGCTTCGGGCGACATGATCACCGACGTGCTTGAAAATACCGAAGGTCGCGTAGTGTGGGCGAACGACAACAAGCATGTGTTCTATATCGCCAAAGATCTAAAAACCTTGCTGGGCTATCAAGTGTATCGCCACGAGCTGGGCACTAAGCAATCGAGCGATGTCTTAGTGTATGAAGAACAAGACGATTCATTTTATATTTCACTCGGCAAAACCTTAGATGAGTCGCAAATTGTGTTGTTCCAAGAAAGCACCACGACGAGTGAAGTGTCTATTCTCGATGCCAGCGAGCCTTTAGGTTTATTCAAGCCAGTATTAGCGCGGGAAGAAGGTCACGAATACAGTGTGTCTAAGCTGGGTGATACTTATTACATTCTCACCAACTGGCAGGCGACTAACTTCCGTTTGATGAAAGTTGCCATCAAAGATGCGGCGGATAAATCGAAGTGGCAAGAAGTGGTTGCGCATAATCCCAATGCCCGTATCGAAGACGAGTTAGTGCTCAAGGATTATCTGATTATTCAGACCCGTGAAAACGGCCTAACGCGGATTAAAGTGATGCCGCTCAATGGTCAAAAGCCCTTCGAGTTGAGCTTTGATGAGCCTGCTTATGTGATGGGTTTAGAGATTAATTCCCAGCAAGACAGCAATAAGTTACGCATATTTTACTCCAGCCTAACGACGCCAGAAGCCGTATACGAATATTCACTGGTGAATCCCGATAGACGGGATTTATTGAAACAAGATCACGTTTTAGGCGGCTTCGATGCCAGCCAGTATCGTGCCGAACGGATATTTGTGACGGCCCGCGACGGTGCGAAAGTGCCTGTCTCTTTGGTGTATCGCAAAGATAAATTCAAGAAAGATGGCACTAACCCTCTGTATCAATACGGTTATGGATCTTACGGTTACACAGTAGAACCCGATTTTTCTTCATCCGTTATCAGTCTACTTGACCGCGGTTTTGTGTATGCCATTGCCCATGTGCGCGGCTCAGAAATGCTCGGCCGCCCTTGGTATGACAATGGTAAACTGTTGAATAAGCAGAATACCTTCAATGATTTTATTGACGTAACAACGGCATTAACGGCGCAAGGTTATGGCGACAAAAACAAGGTAGTTGCCTCTGGCGGCAGCGCGGGTGGTTTGCTAATGGGCGCGATTGCTAACCAAGCGCCGGATAAGTATTTCGCCCTTGCAGCCCATGTGCCTTTTGTTGATGTGGTGACGACTATGCTGGACGAGTCGATTCCGTTGACGACCAATGAGTATGACGAGTGGGGCAATCCGAACGAGAAAACCTATTTCGATTACATGCTGAGTTACTCGCCCTACGACAATGTCACCGAGCAAGAATATCCACACATGTTAGTGACGACAGGTTTGCATGATTCCCAAGTGCAGTATTTTGAACCTGCAAAGTGGGTCGCTAAACTGCGCGATGTACAGAATAAGTGGTACAAGATGGATGATAAGGTGTTGTTATTCAATGTGGATATGGAAGCTGGCCACGGCGGTAAGAGTGGTCGCTATCGCCAATACCAAGACACAGCCCAAGAATATGCCTTCTTCTTGAGTCTGTTAGGTATGGCGAAGTAGGTCATTCGCAAGTGACTGGATCAGCCGTCAACCTAGGCAATACTGACAGAGGCGCTTTACAGCAACATGAGTCACTGGTGGCAGACACACTTGCCCCAGTGACTAGCGCTGTCGCTACCAAAGATGCAGTGACAGAAGCTTCGCTGAATCCCGTACCATTAAATCCTGCACCACAGAAGCCTACACCCATAAAGTCAGCACCCCTCTGGTACTTGTATCTAGTCCGCTGCGCCAACGGGCATTTATACACAGGTGTCACCACCAACGTGGCGCGGCGTTTTAGCGAGCATCAGTCGGGTGGCATCAAATCCGCTAAGTATCTGCGTGGTAAAGGTCCGTTAACGCTGATGTATCAAGAGCAGGTTGGCAGTCACGGCGATGCACTACGCCGTGAGATTGCAGTTAAAAAGCTGAGTCGCAGTCAAAAGCTGGCATTGATTGAGTCTGTCGAACATAGTGCGATATGAAAGAGCAAAATCCTATTAAGTCATTGGTATTTGTATACAATGATTAAGCACTGTCATTACAGTGACTCGCAGCAAGTACATCCCTGTATGCTCGATCGTGACATCCATGTCACGGACGGTCACTTCCATGACAGTGCTTAATCCCGTTAACCACTGAGTATTCTGTTAGCATGTACATATCCCAATTCTGTCGTTACGTTGCAAAATTTAACAGCGAGTGTCCCGATAAACTCTGTTTACCTCGAATCAAATGTTAGAAAGTAATTCTGAATTTTGGTTAGCATGTCGTTTTATATTCTGATATATATCTGATATATATCTGATATATATCTGATTATTCGGATGTATTTGCTTGAATTTTGTAAAGGGTATCACTGATGGCATCATATTTTATCGAGGGTGCAAGGCGCTTTCTGTCTGACCATGAGCGCATTTTTTCCAACCCAAAAATTCAGTATTTTTATTGCGAATGGATACTACTTATTAGAGTTCGCGAAAAAAAATTTATGTTGGCTGAGATACGTGAAATTGTTCATCATTACCCAAATGTATATAAGGCATATTTAGCGATTCAAGACTCAATAAATCTGCCATATGAAAAGCTATTTCCAGAGTCACTGCAAAATTGGCTCTATGTTGCTTCTAGACTTTGTTTAGATGTTTTGTTTGATGAAAGCAAGACCAATGTTGATGCATTGATTAATTACATTAACAGTGGCGGACATTACGAAGAATGCGTACCAAACTATTATAAACTCTGCGTACAAGCTTATAAAAAAGTGAGCGAAGTATGCAGAAAGTATCCATTAGGCTCTAAAGAAATCAATCAAATAATCAAACACGCTTCAAACCTAACTGCTAGAGGCGGCCAATCAGATTCAGATTATCTTGCGAAAATTCTTAATTTTAACAGTGATATACTGAGTGAAAATGCCATAAGAATACTTCATCTTGCTAAAGATAAGGAAGGGAGGCGGCTTGAGTTCAAATCTTCATTCGAGTATGACGTTAAATTGGAGTCAATAAAAAAGGAGCTTAAATATGAATGCACAAAGACGATAGCGGCCTTCTTGAACTCCAGAGGTGGAACGTTACTCGTTGGTGTTGATGATTATGGTAAAATTCTTGGATTACAAAAGGACTTATCTTATGTCGCTAACGTTCAAGACAACTTCCTTCTTAAGTTCAAAGATACTGTTTTCAACAGATTGGGGAGGGAAATTTCTAATTTGGTTGAATGGAGTCTTGTAGATGTTGGTATGAATTTGTTTGTGCTTATGGTTGATGTAAATCCTTCCCCATTCCCTGTTTGGGATAACAAAAGTTTTTTCATAAGGAATAATCCTTCAAGCGACCGCTTACTTGATGAAAGAGCATATAAGAGATATGTCAAAACTAGGTTTCCTGAGGAATTTGTCTCCGAATATATTGGTAAGTAGTAGCAGTTTATCTAGGCACCTATTGTTAAATTTTGACTCGAAAGTCAGTAATAGGCATTACTCGACTACCACTGGTGCGACTAATACATGAGCTGGCGAAAGCCTACAGTAGGCAAAGTTTGTCGAGACACCCATTGTTAAACTTTGCTACGTAAGCTATTGATCGTGGCTAACTTGCTTAAAGATGTATGACTGCTGAGATTGTTCGTTCGGTTTTCATGTCACGCTTAGGTGCTGTTTCAGACTAACAGAATACGATTTAGCTCGCGGAATTAAGCACTGTCATGGAAGTGACCGTTGGCGGCATGGCCGCTCTTTCACATCTAGGTGATCGCGGCATTTGCACTTCCGTATGCAGCAGATGCTGCCGTTGAGCCTATAGGGACACTTCTTGTTAAACGAAAGGGCGGCGAGTCACTAGAATGACAGTGCTTAATAGCTTAACGATTAACTTCCATAATAAATCAAGTGTTTAAGACTTTTTTGCCACCAAAGACTGGTCTGCATTGGGGAGCGTCGATTTTTCTTCTGCTGAGCGATAAGTTTGTCTGCTATTGGTATTCTGAACTCCATTCAACAGGCTAAGAATGCCACTTACACAGATCTTTTCGCGCTCTCGAACTACATGTCCGGCCTTTTTCTATGCTTAATTTACAATCCCTGGTAGGGCTTCTCTTAAAAGTTCCAACTCCTTTTTGTTTGCTTTAATCCAAAGTTTTTTCAAGTTTGGTATCGAAGCCAATATTTCTACTGTCTCTTTAGTCTTAATTACATTTGTTTCAACAAGATACAACGCAAAAATATTTTTATTTCCACGTAATTCGTCAATACTGGACAACTGTGGGTTTCCACTGAGGTCTAAAATTTTTACGCTGTCAAGCGTTGAAATGATAGAACCAAAATCTAACTTTTGACATTTATTTAAAGATAAGTAGCTTAAATTCTGGGTGTTTCCGGTAATATCAGAGAGTTTGCTTGCATGGGACACACTTAATGATTCAACTGAGTCTGAGCATAAATTAATTGACTCTAATGAACGAACAATGGAGCAGTTTAATGAAATTGCGACATCAACTTTTAGATTAATGACTTTGGAGTTGAATATATTTACATGCTTAATCCCGTCAACCAATTCAGATGATTCATTTTGCTCAACATAACCTTTCCGAATGAATGCCATTATGGCTTTCCAATCTTCTCGCTGCCACTCAGCGTTATATACATAATCCAATATTGGTAATATAGAATCGAAGGTAGGTAATGAATTTTCCCACCTCTGCCATTCTGAAACATTTTCTGGTGCTAACTTTATATATTTCTTAAAAGATGAAATGTCCATATTATCACTTAATTAAAATTGGGTTGTCGAATTCAGAACGTTGATCTCTTCTGGTATATTTTTGCATTTCTTTTGAGAAACGGCTCTAAATTCTGATGATTTATTCTGTCACGCTATCCCTTTACTCACTCTTATTTGAGCTGACTAAAGCTTTAAAGCGAAGGTCACTCTTGCTCAGAGGGGTAAGTGCCTCGGCTTTGGTGAGATATTGCATAGTGATGTGGATAGCGTCTTGATGGTGACTAAATTCCCTAAAAAGACGCTTTGCAATCAGCAGATTTAATTGATGTGCAGCTAATGAGGCATGCTCATGCTTTATCTGTAAAATAACCTCTTCTAGGGAGATAGGGGAAATTTCTCCCAAGGTTATAAGAAAGGCTTTTGCGACAGTTCTGGCGTGTGAGAAATAGTCTGATCGCGCATCTAAGGCGTAAATATACTTGAAAATGTGTTTGGCTAGGGCTTTATTGCCGTTGCGATAAAAAGATTCGCCATTAAAACAAATATCCCCTAGTCCTTCCATTATCTGCCTAGGGTTATCCGATAGAGAAAGCGCTTCAATTTCTTTTTGGTATTCCGAAAACTGATCCATATTCTCGACCTTACTGGCAATACAGTGTGACTTTTCGACTATTGAAGTGGGAAGGCTGACAATCTTAGCAAATCCACAAGGTTAAAGCGTAACGGTCTGAATAAAATCAACGTCATTTCTGCAAACTCAAGCTTAATTTCGGTATAAAAAATGCCACTACAAGGGGTTAGTGGCATAAATGCATAAGTCGGGCATACGCTTAAAAGGGTGGGTAGAAGACTGACATCTTGGCTGGGAACCGTTGCAACATCAGCCTCTACGCCGGGAAGTGGGTAAAGCCTTTGGGAGTAGAGGGGTAAAACGGCGCGTTATTGCATGCTCACTGGGCCGTCGATTTTGTTAAATGTCACATCGCCAGAACCTGCCGCAAGAATCGTTAATCCCTTAGTGTTAAAGACATTAATGTTGCCTGAGCCGTCTGTGATGGTCACTGCACTTTTCACATTGGCGACCTCTATGTTGCCCGAGCCGTCATCAATTGCGATATTGCCGCGAATATCGGTCACCTTGATGGCACCAGAGCCATCTTCAATGGTTAGGCTGCCGTTGATTTGGCTGATTTCAATATCACCTGAGCCATCCTCTATGTTGATATTGTTACCATCGTTGATAGTGAGTTCCCCCGAACCGTCTTTGATGTTCATGTCTGACGTCATCTTGCTGATCAAAATAGACCCTGAACTGTCATCGATATCCAGTGTAAAGTTCGCAGGGACTTGCAGTTTTAGGTCTATATAGGGCGAGTCATTGTTAGAATCTGTTTGCTCAAAGTTGGCCTTGAGCTTGGCTTTATTGGCTTTTTTCTCAAGGGTGAGAATGACTTTGCTGTCATCATTGTCGTCCTTATTGCTATAGATGTCGGCGACGAGTTTAATTTGGGTTAGGCCTTCGACACCGATAATTTCCAAGCTGCCTGCGCCAGTTTCTGCAATCAGGCCTTGTAAATCTTGGCTATCGAGTGTGAGTTCGCGTTGCTGGTGGTCTAAGTCTGGCATGCCTGCTGCGTTCACATTAAGAATGCAGCCAGTGAGCGATACCCCAGCAGTAAAAAACACTATAAAAGCGAGGGTGAATATAAATGGGCGTAGTGACATGTTAGCTTCCTTGTTTATCTGGCACTCGATTTTTTGGGTGAGTGCTGAGTCGTCTTGCGATGAATAAGACATTGCACAGCCCATGCCAATTTTAAGTTTTATTTATAATCAATTGGTTAAGCTAAAAAGTGTCCGAGGTTCACTATGCGGACATGTCCGCTACATGGGTGATTTACTCATAGATTAGTGAAATTGCTCATTTATTAAGTTAGTTTAAGCTCCGTAAGTCACGCGGAATCAAAAATACAAAAAAATACAAGAAGGGATGCAGATGGATTATTTAACGACGAACAAAACGGCTTGGGATGCGCGCACTCGGGTACATTTAACTTCTGATTTTTATGATGTGGCGGGTTTTCTTAATGGTAAGACTTCGCTGCGGGAAATTGAGCTAGGTGAACTCGAGGTTGCAGGTAAAAGTTTGCTGCATCTGCAATGTCATTTCGGCTTAGACACCTTGTCGTGGGCGCGAATGGGAGCCAGAGTCACTGGCGTCGATTTGTCAGAGGTCGCGATTGTTGAAGCGCAAAAGCTGGCAGAACGGACACAGTTGTCCGCCGAGTTTATCTGTAGCGATGTTTACAGTGTGGCGAGCAAGGTTGAGCCTCACGATATTGTGTTTACGTCCTATGGTGCCATTGTGTGGCTGCCGGATTTAACCCTGTGGGCGCAGACGGTTGCCGACTGTTTAACACCCGGCGGACAGTTTTACATGGCCGAGTTTCATCCGGCGCAGCAGTTGTTCGATGGCTATAGCTATTTTAATCGGGGTGAGCCAGACATAGAGCTGGAAGGCACATATACCGAAAATACCGGTGATGATCAGCAAACCTTAATGTGCTGGTCGCACAGTTTATCTGAAGTGATCAATGCGTTATTGCAGGCGGGCTTAGTGTTGGAGTTTTTCCACGAATTTGATTTCAGCCCCTATAACTGCTTTGAAGGGCTCGAAGCGCAAGAAGATGGTCGTTATGTGTTAACACACCAAGGGCAGAAGGTGCCCTTGGTGTATAGCATCAGTGCGCGTAAGCCCGCTTAATCACTGCCGTTTTGTAATCGCGATGATCAGCGACTACGGTAAATCGGATACTTAAGGTATTGGTTATCGTAGTAAGGGCTGCGTTCATAGAACCAGCGTAGGCGTGCCTCAGGATCGGCGGCAAACTCTGCATTGGTCAGTGCTTTGTCGAACTCAGCTTGTAGCTTAGGATCTTCTTTCAGCATCTTGGCTGCCAGTGGCTCTACCGCATAATCTTCAATGTATTCAGTGTGAGTGAAGATAGGATTGAAGAAACCCCATTGCAGTAAAGAATCTGGTGATTGTGGCTCAAGCAGTAAAATCGCCAGATCGCCTAGCGGTTGATCTGTACTGATTTTAATGGTGCCAGCGGGCAGAGTGGTGCTGACTTTGGTTAACTCTGACTCGGCTTTGATCGTTTGGCGGCCCTCAAAATCCTTAGTGTTAAACACGGGATTGCTGAGAGTATATTGCTGCAATTTCAACTCGGTTGGCTTTTTGAGCGTGGTCATGCGAATGCCATGCACGTTAAGACGATCAATCACTTGAGTCCATTGAGCTGGAATATAGTAAGCACTCGGACGAGTGACCTTAATGTCGGGCACTGTTTCAGCCATCACAGGCAAGTTAGGGTAAAGCTTAGGTTCACCTGTCCAGCGCACAACTTCAGCACCACTGATGGGGCTCTTTTCAAGTTGATAATCTATGCCTTTAAAATCCCAGCCTTTTTCTAATGGTGCTAATTTCCAAGTAAGGGTGATTAGCGGTGAGGCGCGGTATTTATCTTCTTGAATCGCACTCTTAAGTTTTGTCGCCTGTTCACCCACGGTTTTGAGGGTTTGCGCTAACATCACATAAGTGCCGAGCACCCTTTGCTTAAAGGGCTTTAGGCTGTGGTTTTCAACCAGAATGGTGGGCAAATGGCGAGCATCGCCATAACCGTTAGAGAAGCGCGGGCTTGGATTCCACAGCGACATGCCTTTGTTAATATCGGCGTTATCCACGGCAAAAATCAGTGCGCCGGGAATATGGCCTTGTTCCGTTAATGCCGCTTCAACTGCAGGTCTGTAGCTGTTTTCGAGCCAGCGGTAGCTCGCAGGGCTTAAGCCTTGGGCAAGGTTATAACCAAAGGTAACATCGTATTGATAGTCGATGCCGTCGGTAACATGCACGTCGATATACAAGTCTGGCTGCCATACGTTGATTGCGCGCAGCATATGCTGCATTTCTAAGCTGTCGGCCTTAGCATAATCGCGGTTAAGGTTGAGATTATTAGCCGTAGTGCGCCAGCCCATATTCACAGGGCCACGTTGATTCACCCGATTAAATTCGCCGCTGCGCTCATGGGCATCAACACTAAAAATAGGCACAAACAAGAGGTTGGCTTTATCGAGCAGGGCACTTTTATCGCCTTGGATAATGTCACGTAGCAGCATCATGCCAGCATCTTTACCGTCGATTTCTCCTGCATGAATCCCCGCCTGCACTAGCACTGTCGGCTTAGTGTTTTGTTTGAGGCGTGCCGATTCATTAATGCCTTCACTGCTGGCGATATACATCCAAATATCGCGCCCTTGTGGGCTCTTACCTAAGCTCACCTTTTGTAATTTATCTGTCTCGCCCGCGAGTTTGTCGAGCCAAGCGATAGTGGCATCGTAGCTTGGACTTTCAATACTGCCACTTTGCTCAAAGGGGGTCGCCCACTCGCTATCAACACTTAACATGAGCGATTCGCTGGCGCCATGCCAAGTGATGCTTGGCGGTAAAATCGCATCGTTGACAAAGGTGTTGGCTCGTTCAGGAATGGGCGCTGGTTGTGCTTCTGGCGCTGCAACTGTGGTATCGGCCAGTACATTAGTCGCAGTTTCAGTTGCTTGGCTATTCGCTGCTGGACTTGCATCCTGTGACGTTGTGATTACTGGGGAGCCAACTGCCAATGTTTCTGTGGTAGAGGCTTGCGCCATAGTGGCTGCCGGAGTTGTTTGGGTTGTGGTTTTCGCATCATTGGCAAAAGCATTCCCAGGGTACAGATTGCCCGTAGAGAGACAGGCAATGGCGATAACGGAGAAAGAAAACAAGCGCATGAAAAGAGTCCATCTATCGAATTTTTATTAGGACGGTATCTTTTCATTAAACGCCCCGTTAACGCAAGGGCGGCTAAGGGTTATCCGGCATTTCTGACATGGATTTAAGCACTAAGCGGAATGGTAAAATCGACTAAGCCGTTTTGTTGGGCGTTATCTGAGAAGCTGGCCGCTTGTTATAGGCAATGTCGATAATGGCAATGTCTTTATAAAGTGCTTCGACGGCAATCGCGAGCTGATAAATTAGCCAGCTATAACCTGTGAGCGCAAATCCCTGCGGCACTTGGTCGTTTACGGCAGTCACTGGATCAGCGGTTGATGCTTGAGTGGCTGCGACTAGGGCAAGCTGGAGTCTGTGTTGTAATTCTTGATCTAAGCATTCAGGCAGTGTCGGCAATTGTTGAGCTTTACCCGCCACAAATTCTGCAAGTTGTTGCAAATAGAAGGCAAGCTCAGAGGCAACCGCATTAATCTGCAGATAGGCGTCTTTGTCTTCTTCCTGCCAGCGGGTTAAGGGTAATAGTTCGAGTAAGGTGATTAAGCGCACTTGTTTATTGGCTAACTGCGACAGTAGCACTTTGTGTTTTTTGAGGGTTTGACTTTCCCATTCCAAGGAGAAAAACAGTTTCTTTTGAGTGAGTACGGCCTTCATCGCAGCCTCCAGTCTAGCGCGAAAATCGAGCTCATGATTGGCGGGTGCCTGAAGATGCTCGGCTAATACTTCGGCCATATTGTCGATGGCATGGGTGAGTTGGGAGCGCCAATCTTGTTTAGCTTTAATCGGAAAAATGAACAGTGAGACCAAAATAGCAATCACGCAGCCGGAGAGGATGTTGGCCGTGCGCCATAGTGCCTCAGAGGTGTCATGGTTGGCGTCGCCGACCACGATTATGATGGTAAATCCAGCCACTAAATAGGCATAGCTGTAACGTCCGGCCGAGATAAAACAAATCAAGCTAACGGCTAAGATCAGCAGGCTCATGATTAGCCAATAACTGTCCACAGTGGCAACTAACATCACCCCATAAGCTGAGCCTAAACAAGTGCCTATCGCCCTTTGTAGCGACTTTTCAAT
Source organism: Shewanella sp. NKUCC01_JLK (assembly GCF_019345615.1). NCBI lineage: Bacteria > Pseudomonadati > Pseudomonadota > Gammaproteobacteria > Alteromonadales > Shewanellaceae > Shewanella > Shewanella sp. NKUCC01_JLK. The sequence continues at coordinate 67,988 of NZ_JAHKRD010000021.1, forward strand.
CGCGCCGCCTACTTGAGGTAAGCTCATCATAATGATCACTATCGTGACCATGCTCCAAATAAAATGCGGTGGCGCCCAAATGGCATTAATAGTGACAGCAACGAGTAAGGCTAGCCCGAGCTTTAGGGCGTGGATTGAGCGGAAATGGCGATAGATAAAGTCGGCAAAGGGTGTGGCTGGGGCAAATACAGACATAGGGCAGAATTCCTTTGAGCTAACTTAGCGCTGTTAATCTGGTGGCAGTATCGCAGAAAAACCGTGTCACTTGCGGCCATAGCGCCATAAAGAAATGTAAATTGCGAAATCTAGCAAATTGAGCTTAGTGGATGGCGCGGGAGAGATCACATTAACACTCAGATTAAATAACCTGAGCTCGGGATAAGCAGAGCCGCTGAATAGGCATCTTTTCGGGCCTCTCTGCGTTGCTCTGTCTAACCATAGCTCGCTATGGCGTACGACAGAGCGCCTTGATATGCGCAAAAATCTGCGCACTCAGTCAGGAAATAGATTTTTCGCTTTAAACGAATAATTTTATACCATTGATTTTATTTGTTAAATTTAGATTTTTCGACACTCGTTATCCCGAGTTCAGGTTAAATAGGCTTAACTGATGCGTGTAGAGGCAGGCCATTATACCGTGCTGCAGATATAAAAAAGGCTTGAATAAGCATTGCCTATTCAAGCCTATATTTAAAGTGTTTGAGTTAGCTTAAGCTGCGCTCACTATCCGCTTTAACGTCAACTTCTGTGTATTTATCCATGATCAAGGCACAAGCCGCATCGCCTGTGATATTGAGTGCGGTACGGATCATGTCAAAAACCCTGTCTAACGCAAACAGCAAAGGTAAACCATCGATAGGAATTCCCGCAGCTAACAGCACTGCCACCACTAAGAAGGATGGGCCCGGCACACCTGCTTGACCAATTGCGCCTAAGGTTGAGGTGAAAATGATGGCCGCATAGGCTGTCATCGACAGATCAACGTTATACATTTGGGCGAAGAACATGGCCACTAAACCATAATAAATCGCGTTGCCGCTCATATTAATGGTGGCGCCTAACGGCAGTACAAAAGCCGTGGTTGCCTTAGAGACTTTAAGATCTTCCTCGCAGGTTTCCATATTCACTGGCAGAGTTGCCATTGAAGAGGCGGTCGATAAGGCCATCACCTGCGGCTTCTTCATTGCCGAAATAAACTGGCGCGCAGACACTCTTGAGAAGAGTTGTACCACTAATGGGAAGAAGATAAAGCCGTAGATCAGAATCGCAGCCACAAACACGGCGAATAACTTAAACACGACTTCTAGTGCATCAAAACCGAAGGTGCCGACAGAATCGGCCATCAAACCAAATACACCGATAGGGGCAATGATCATCACGCAGTTGATCATCCACACAAAGGCATCGACGACTGTGTTGAGTGCGGCCAAAATAGGCTTAGCGCCATCGCCTTTAACTTTAGTCAATGCGATGCCGAAGAAGATACTAAAGACTAAGATTTGTAATATGTTACCGCCGTTCAGCGACTCGAACACATTGGTTGGGATCATGCCGATAAAGGTATCCATTACCCCGGGTAATGCGCCATGTTCCTTGGTTACTTCCATCAAGTCTGTGCTGCTGTGGGCGGTAAAATCAACGCCTGCACCCGGTTGGAACAGATTACCCATCAAGAGTGCAAGCACAACGGCAAAGCCCGACGTGACAATAAAAAAGCCGAAAGTGCCAATGCCAATCTTACCCGCCGATGGGCTGTCACCTAAGCTCGCCGCGCCGCTGATGATAGAAACCAATACCAGTGGTATCACTAGCATTTTGATTAAATGGATGAAAATGGTTCCGAGTGGTGCAAACACACTTGCACTCTCGCCCATGATAAAACCCACCAGTGCGCCGATAATCATGGCAATAACCACTTGCACACCAATGTTACCTAATAAACTCTTGCTCTTCATTCTTGCGAAACTCCCCAGTTGCCGCAGCATTTTGTGTCATGCACAGACGATTTGAACCTAGACGACTCAAGCTTTAGTGATTAAGGCTTACTCTAGGCTAAAGGTTCACTCTATGTTAAAGGCAAATGCCCGACATTTTTGACCGAGTAAAGTACCACAATTGCATAGCAGGGGATTGTGAAACATCACCAACCTTGGTTTCAAAATAACCAAAGTCTAAATCACGTTAACGTTAAATGAGGAATGCTTAAATTTATGCGCTTAAAAATGAATAAAGCTTATTTAATTGTGGAATTTTAACTGCCGAATTGATGAATTGTGATTTTTACTTTGATGGGCGCAGATATCCTCTCGTATTCTTGGGGCGGCTTGAGTCGTTGGTCACCCATCTTTTACTTGTATGAATCATGAGAGTGGTTAATAGCTAAAAAACCTCCATGACCATTCAACTCTGTGACTCACTCAGTTTTCCCTATGACAACTCCATTTCGAGGACATTATGAACATCACCTCATTTTTTGGCCCGCCCGAATCGTTACAGTGTTGGATAAGAAAGTGCGTCGAACAACCTGGATTAAGTTATTGGCTGGTTTATCAAGATCTTGATGAAAGTGAATCCCTGCAACTGACCACTCCATTATTCCCGATAGTGAATGATATGAGAGACCTATCGGATGACGAAATCGATGCCTTTGAGGATAGCTTAGGCCGGAGTGACTATGGTTATCTGCTAAACACGGACCAGATTGAGGATGTGATCGATAACCTGATGCAGCAAAAAGCTCAGCCCAGTGAACAGGAACTACTTGAAGCTATTATCTTTTACTATGAGCGAGATGCGTTTATAGATATTTAAGTGTTTATTTTTATTTTGTTGTTTCTATATAAAATAAAATTACGTGTTGTTAGCGGTAAAATACCGACGGTTAACGTCGGCATTTGTGTTTAAGGCGAGGTAATAAGTTGTGCACCATTTAGTGGTTATTGAGGTATTGAGCGCCTGTTTATTATGAATTCAATTTCGCAAGCACTCTGAATACCTCTTGAACGCCCTAAGGCATTGCGGGGAAGGAGAACGAGCTGCCAATCCCTAGAGGCAAGCCTAAGGCCCAATATGCCAGTAAGAAACCGCTCCAAAGTAAAAGAAAACTGATTGAAAACGGCAACATCAGCGCCACTAAGGTGCCGATGCCTGATTCCTTAACGTATTTTTGGCAAAACACCACAATTAACGGAAAGTAAGGCATCAGTGGGGTGATGATATTAGTGGATGAGTCGCCCACTCGGTAAGCGGCTTGAGTCAAATCCGGTGACACACCTAGTTCCATTAACATGGGCACCATAATGGCACCAATTAATGCCCATTTGGCTGAAGCGGAACCCACTAATAGATTGACGAACGCAGTGAGAAACACAATGCCTACCAGTGTCACACCCATAGGAAGGGCTAATTCCTTTAACGCCAATGCGCCTTTAATTGCCATTAATGCGCCTAAATTGGATTGACCAAAAGCATAAATAAACTGGGCGCAGAAAAAAGCCATGACGATGTAATAACCCATGCCGCTCATGGATTTGCTCATGCCTTGAATAATGGCTCTGTGGTTGTTTGCCGTGCCAGCGGCATAGCCATACACGATGCCGGGAATGAGGAAAAACACAAAAATAATCGCCACAATGGAGCGCATTAATGGCGCTGAAGCACTGGTTAGGGCGCCATCAGTACCACGCCAGGCAGAGTTGTCACCATAGGCGGTAAACACCAGCCCTAAAGCACATAACAACATGGCGGCCATGGCGAATTTGAGTCCGCGGCGCTCATGGGGTTGCAGTTCATCTAGGGTTGGGAGCGTGCTGGGATCGCCATTCACCGCAGTGTTTTTTAGGCGCGGCTCGATAACTTTATCCGTTAAGAACCAGCCAACTAAGATAATTAAAATGGCAGAAGCCGAAGTAAAAAAGATGTTATTCAGTGGGTTAATCGTTAATGTGGCGGCCGCGGGATCGGCTGATAATCTTGCCGCTGCCTGAGTTAAGCCCGCTAACATAGGATCAAGGCTGGATGGCACGCCAACGGTTGCAGAAAAACCGCCGGATACGCCAGCGAAAGCGGCGGCAATACCGGCTAAGGGATGACGACCCGCGGCATAGAAGATCACCGCGCCGAGTGGGATAACGAGTACATAACCCGCATCAACCGCGACATGGCTCAGAATACCCACGGCTATCAATACCGGGGTGAGTAACATCTTGGGGGTAACAGATAAAATGGAGCGCAGCCCTGCATTAATAAAGCCAGTATGTTCAGCAACGCCTAGGCCCAGCATGGCCACAAGCACCACACCTAGCGGCGGGAAAGTCACAAAGGTGGAGACTATGTTCGAGGTAAATGCAGTCAGTGCGCCGCCTTCGAGCATATTGACGACTTGAATGGGGTTACCAGTACGAGGGTCGATTTCATCAAAACTGACACCCGATAATCCCCAAGAGATCAACCAGACTAAGCCCAGAAACATCGCAAATAATACCGCCGGATCAGGCAGTTTATTGCCGACGACTTCGACGCCATTGAGAAATCGCTGGAATCCAGTGACAGGTTTATGATTTTCCATTTGGGTGCCGCTTCCTAAAAATGATGATTGTTATCGGCGATTATAAAAACGCAGCATTAATTTAAGCTTGGTTTAACTAATCGATAAGAAATAAAACACATAAAAATCTATCGCAGTGACTTTAGTGCGGGTGGATTTCATCGTCACTAAATCAATTTAGCCGCAAATAAAAAGCGCGGGTTCATGACTGAACCCGCGCTTTTTTATAGAACGATATTTTTGACTCAATAATCGTACCGAACAGAGCCGCTACGCGCTTATGCCTTTGGACCTGCGTTACGGATAGCGTCTGACACTTGATACTTAGCGAAGTTTTTAGTGAAAGCTTCTGCTAGTTTCTGGGCGTATTCGGCATATAGCGCTTTGTCGCCCCAAGTGTTGATTGGGTTGAGTAAATTGCTGTCTACGCCTGTGACTGCCACAGGAACGGCGAGGTTCAAGGTGTCTAAGTGGACAGTTTCCACATCTTTCAATTCACCGCTGACAATCGCATCGACGATGGCGCGGGTGGTTGGGATGTCAAAACGTTTACCTACACCGTGTGGACCGCCAGTCCAGCCTGTGTTGACTAAGTACACTTGGCTACCGAATGACTCAATGCGCTTCATCAACAGTTCTGCGTACACGCCAGCAGGGCGTGGGAAGAAAGGTGCGCCGAAGCACGTTGAGAAGGTGGATTGAATCGCCGAGGTTGAGCCGATTTCAGTCGAACCTACTTTGGCGGTATAGCCAGACAAGAAGTGGTATGCCGCTTGTTCTTTGGTCAGGATAGAAACCGGTGGTAATACGCCAGATACGTCGCAGGTTAAGAATACAACCGCATGTGGCTCAGCGCCGCAGTTGTCTTCTTTACGTTGGGCAATGTGCTCCAGCGGATAGGCTGCGCGGGTGTTTTCCGTCAGGCTGCTGTCTTTGTAGTTAGGTACGCGGTGTTCGTCCATAACGACGTTTTCAAGCACAGTGCCGAAACGAATCGCATCCCAAATCACGGGCTCATTCTTCTGGCTTAAGTCGATACATTTGGCGTAGCAACCGCCTTCGATGTTGAATACGCCGCCGGGTGCCCAGCCGTGTTCATCGTCACCGATCAGGAAGCGTTTTGGATCGGCAGAAAGTGTGGTTTTACCTGTGCCAGATAAACCGAAAAACAGCGTAGTGTCGCCATCTTTACCTACGTTGGCCGAACAGTGCATAGGTAGCACGCCTTGGGCTGGCAGTAGGAAGTTCTGCACTGAGAACATAGACTTTTTCATTTCGCCAGCGTATTTCAGGCCGGCAAGCAGCACTTTACGTTCAGCGAAGTTTAAAATCACGGTCGCATCTGAGTTAGTGCCATCACGTTCTGGTACGCAAACAAAGTCAGGGGCATTGATGATCTGCCACACTGGTTTGTCTTTACGATTAAATTCTTCAGGAATGATAAATAGATTGCGGGCGAACAGTTGGTGCCAAGCGTATTGTGTAGTAACACGTACTGGTTGGTAATGTTCAGTATCGGCACCGACTTCGAGATCAGATACAAACAGTTCTTTATCGGCTAGGTAAGCTTCAACCCGTGCCCATAAACCTTCAAAAGCACCTGGATCGAAAGCTTGATTGACTGGGCCCCATTCGATATCAGCTTCTGAACTGGGTTCTCTTACAATGAAACGATCGCCAGGTGAGCGACCGCTGCGAGCGCCTGTTTTAGCAACTAATGCGCCATTGGCTGTCAATTCACCTTCGCCGCGTAGCAGGGCAAATTCGACAAGTTGTGCTGTTGAGGGGTTAAAGTGAACGCGGTTTAATCCATCCGCCATAGTGAGGTCTCCATTTGATTTGTAAGGTTATTTTAATATCGATCGTCTGCCGATTTAATTTTATTTATCGCCTGAGTCGTGCTAGGTGACAAAGTGAGGGCGATTGTAGCCTAAGCCGAGTGCAATGTGTGAGGGGATTATAGGTATGAATAAAAAATGGGCGCCAAATAGGGCGCCCATTTTTTAGCGGGAGTCGTTTTACTGCTGGGTTGTTGATGTTTGACCGTTAGCAAATAAGGTTGCTACGTCTATGGCATCAAAGGTGTATTTAGCGTGGCAATATTCGCAACCCATTTCTATCTTGCCATCTTCGGCGAGTATGGCTTCGATTTCTGCTTGATCTAAGGTTTTGATCGCGCCGGCACTGCGTTCATGGGAACAAGTGCATTTAAAGCTCACATCGATAGGATCAAATAAGCGTACTTCTTCCTGATGATAGAGGCGATGTAACACGCTTTCTGCATCAAGAGTAAATAGCTCTTCGGCCTTGATGGTCGACGTCAGTTGGCTCAAGTGTTCGAAGTCGGCGTTGTGATCTTGCTGGCTTGGCAGAATTTGTAGGAACATGCCCGCCGCTTGTTTGCCGTCGGCAAATAACCAAATTCCCGTAGGTAACTGCTCAGATTGATTGAAGTATTCTTCAACACAGGCCGCAAGTGTTGGCTTGTCTAGTGCAACGACACCTTGGTAGCGTTCACCTTCGTCGGGTGTTAAGGTGATGACCATGTAGCCTTGGCCGAAGAGTTCTGTGAGGCTAGCATCATCGGCGAGTTCAGCATTCCAGCGAGCCACACCGCGTAACTCTTGTAAATTGTTACCGTTGATCACCGCTAAAGATACAGGGCCGTTGCCTTGTAACTGTACGCTGATATCACCGCTAAATTTCAATGTAGCGGTTAATAGTGAGGTGGCTGCCATTAATTCACCCAGTAGCACTTGCAGTACGGCTGGGTATTCTTGGGCGCTGATCACTTGTTGATAGCTGTCTTGTAACTGCACCAGTTCACCGCGCACATCGGCATTATCGAACAAGTAGCGGTGTAAAGTATCTTGGTTCATCGTGTATCTCACTGTTAAAGGTCTTTAAAGCGCATGAGCTGGCGTCGTTGCTTTTTATCTGGTTTCTGATCGGGTATCGGGTTATTGAGCATGTGGAGGCGTCGTTGCTCAGCATTAATGGCCCGTTTAGCCAGACTTGTCGCGGTTTCTTCGTACAATTCTTGTGCAATCGCACCACTTTGGCGTAATTGCGATAATTTTTTTATGACGATCTCTTTATCGTCATATCCTTGGCGTATCTTAAGGACGGCGCCTATCTCGGCATTCCTACTAGATTTGGCACGCTGGCCGTTGTAATGTACTTTGCCGCCGTTAATCATTTCTTTGGCGATGGCACGGGTTTTATAAAAACGTGCAGCCCAAAGCCACTTATCGAGTCGAATGTCTGTTTTATCGCTTTGACCTTGAGTCATAGTGTCTCCAGCTAAAAGATCGATGAGTTCACATGCCGAGCAAGAAAATGCGTGAAGAGCATTTCTATTATGTTAAAGGGTGGCGTGCTTCACACCCTTTTATGGCGGGCAAAGTTAGCATAATTGGCCTATTTTCGCCAATTTGAATGCTGTTATGGGCTTGTTGCCAAATGCTGCCTAGGTTAGCATGAGACGGTAATCGCCTAATTATTATAATCAGAACAGAGACCTGTATCGAGGGTCCACATAAAATATGGATTTATTAGATAAAGTTATCGCAAAAGCCATTGGCATGCCCCATAAGCCCTTAAGCCGGATAGTCTTCTGGTTGGGTTTTATTGTGATCATGTTGTTAGCCGCGCAAATTACATGGAAATTAGTGCCTACTAGCTCATCACCCAGTGCTTGGTCGCCAACGCCCGTTAACCTGACGGGTAAAGGTGCTGGGCAGGTTGATCTTGCGGGTTTACAGCAGCTTGGTCTCTTTGGTAAGGCAGATGCTAAATCTGAAAAGCCAAAAACTGAGGTTGTTGAGACTGTGACCGACGCGCCTAAGACCACGCTATCTATTCAGCTCACTGGCGTTGTTGCATCGACAGCAGATCAGAAAGGCTTAGCAATCATTGAGTCAAACGGCAGCCAAGAGACTTACAGCTTAGGCGATAAAATCAAGGGCACTTCGGCATCACTGAAAGAAGTCTATGCCGACCGTATTATCATTACTAACGCTGGCCGTTACGAGACATTAATGCTCGATGGCTTAGTTTACACTAGCCAAAGCCCAGCCAATCAACAGTTACAACAAGCTAAGACTAATAAGACTGGCTCGGCAGTGAGCCGTGTCGATCAACGTAAAAATGCCGAAATCTCCCAAGAACTCGCCGAATCCCGCACCGAATTGTTAGCCGACCCCAGTAAGATCACCGATTATATTGCCATTTCACCTGTCAGACAGGGTGACGCTGTGGCGGGATATCGCTTGAATCCAGGGAAAGACGCCAATTTGTTTAAGCAGGCGGGTTTTAAAGCTAACGATTTAGCCAAATCGATTAATGGATACGACTTGACCGTAATGAGTCAAGCGTTAGAAATGATGAGCCAATTACCCGAGTTAACCGAAGTTTCTATTATGGTTGAGCGGGAAGGACAATTGGTTGAAATCATGTTTAGTTTGCCGCAATAACACGCGTTAGAGGAAAGAAAAAGAATGAATAACAAAAGGATTCGACGCAAGCTGATTGCTGGGGTTGTTGCGGGTGCAGCCATGTTCTCCTCCCAATTCGCTTGGTCTGAACAGTATGCGGCCAACTTTAAAGGCACGGATATTCAAGAATTTATCAATATCGTTGGTAAAAACCTGAATAAGACCATCATAGTTGACCCGACAATTCGCGGCAAAATCAACGTTCGCAGTTATGATCTGTTGAACGATGAACAGTATTACCAGTTTTTCCTCAACGTCTTACAAGTTTACGGTTATGCCATCGTCGAGATGGAAAATAACGTTATTAAAGTCATTAAAGACAAAGATGCCAAAACCGCTGCAATTCGAGTCGCTAACGATAACGACCCCGGCCTTGGTGATGAAATGGTGACGCGTATCGTGGCCTTGTATAACACTGAGGCTAAGCAATTAGCGCCGTTATTGCGTCAACTTAATGATAATGCGGGTGGCGGCAACGTAGTAAACTACGACCCCTCCAATGTTTTGATGTTATCTGGCCGTGCCGCTGTCGTGAACAAGTTAGTCGAAATTATCCGTCGAGTGGATAAGCAAGGCGATACCTCGGTGCAAGTCGTGCCGTTAGAATTTGCTTCTGCGGGTGAAATGGTACGAATTATCGATACACTTTATCGTGCTACCGCTAACCAATCTCAATTGCCAGGCCAAGCGCCAAAAGTGGTTGCTGACGAACGTATCAATGCCGTGGTCGTGAGCGGTGATGAGAAGAGCCGCCAACGTGTGGTCGAGCTTATCCATCGTCTCGATGCCGAACAAGCCAGCACAGGTAACACAAAAGTTCGTTATCTACGTTATGCCAAAGCAGAAGATTTAGTTGAAGTGCTGACCGGTTTTGCCCAAAAGTTGGAAGGCGAGAAAGATCCGAGCGCTCAGGCTGCAGGTGGTAAACGCCGTAATGAAATCAATATCATGGCGCATACTGAAACCAACGCCTTAGTGATCAGTGCTGAACCCGATCAGATGCGCACTATCGAGAGCGTGATTAATCAACTCGACATCCGCCGTGCTCAGGTACTCGTAGAAGCCATTATCGTGGAAGTCGCCGAAGGCGATAGCGTCGGCTTTGGGGTCCAATGGGCCGCGAAAGCGGGTGGTGGTACTCAGTTTAATAACTTAGGCCCAACCATAGGTGAAATTGGTGCAGGTGTATGGCAGGCGCAAGATCAAGAAGGGACATTCATCACTAACCCGAGCACTGGTCAGGTGATAGGTCAAAACCCGAGTACTAAGGGAGATGTAACGCTACTCGCCCAAGCCTTAGGCAAAGTTAACGGTATGGCTTGGGGCGTGGCCATGGGCGACTTTGGCGCCTTAATTCAAGCAGTGTCGAGTGACACTAACTCAAACGTACTGGCAACGCCTTCTATTACCACCTTAGATAACCAAGAAGCCTCGTTTATTGTGGGTGACGAAGTGCCTATTCTGACAGGTTCTACCGCCAGCTCGAGCAACAGTAACCCATTCCAAACCGTTGAGCGTAAAGAGGTTGGGGTTAAACTGAAAGTGGTGCCACAGATCAACGAAGGCAGCTCAGTTAAGCTGACGATTGAACAGGAAGTTTCTGGGGTTAACGGTAATACAGGCGTGGATATTTCCTTCGCGACTCGTCGCTTAACCACTACCGTTATGGCGGATTCTGGTCAAATTGTGGTACTCGGTGGTTTGATCAACGAAGAAGTACAAGAAAGTATACAAAAAGTACCGTTCTTGGGTGATATCCCTATTCTAGGACATTTGTTTAAATCTTCTTCGAGCAAAAAAACGAAGAAAAACCTCATGATCTTCATCAAGCCAACGATTATACGTGATGGCATCACGATGGAAGGGATTGCTGGACGTAAATATAATTATTTCAGAGCATTACAGCTTGAACAGCAAGAGCGTGGCGTTAACTTAATGCCTGATACTAAAGTGCCTGTACTAGATGAATGGAATCAGTCTGAGTATTTACCACCTGAAGTTAATGAGATTTTAGAGCGTTATAAAGAAGGTAAAGGTTTAGAGACCCAGATGCGTAAAACGGATCCAACGCTCAAAACGCTCGATGAAAACAAAAACAAAGATAAAACCAATGAGTGAAATTCAACTATCCCAAGTCGATGACCTCAGCCAAGTCTCTAATGAGCTAGGCCTTGAAGCTGAAGGTGATGAGGTATTTCGTTCGAGCAGTAAAGAGCGTTTACCTTTTGCCTTTGCACACCGCCACGATGTGGTGCTCGCGCTGGGTGAAACGGGCGCGTTAAGCTTGTTTTATACGAGTAAAACACCCTTAACGGCTATGCTCGAAGCACGGCGTTATTCGGGTGTTGATTTGCCTTTGGTTAAGCTCGAAGTGGCGAAGTTTGAGGCCAAACTCACTCAAGCATATCAGGCGAACTCGTCTGAAGCGCAGCAGTTGATGGAAGACATAGGCAACGAGATGGATTTATTCACCCTTGCCGAAGAGCTGCCGCAGACCGAAGACTTACTTGAAGGTGATGATGATGCGCCTATCATCAAACTGATTAATGCCTTGTTATCTGAAGCGATTAAAGAAGAAGCGTCGGATATCCATATCGAAACCTACGAGAAACAGCTTGTGGTGCGTTTCCGTATCGATGGTGTACTTAAGGAAGTCCTCAAGCCAAACCGTAAACTGTCGTCGCTGTTAGTGTCGCGGATTAAGGTTATGGCTCGCCTCGATATCGCCGAAAAACGTGTGCCGCAGGATGGCCGTATTTCGCTACGTATCGCAGGTCGTGCGGTGGATGTGCGGGTATCGACCATGCCATCGAGCCACGGTGAACGTGTTGTACTGCGTCTGCTGGATAAAAATACTGGCAACCTCGATTTAGAACAATTGGGGATGACAGACAGTATTCGCGTTAAGTTTGAAGATCTTATTCGTCGTCCTCACGGGATCATTTTGGTGACTGGCCCAACGGGCTCGGGTAAAAGTACTACTTTGTATGCGGGTTTGACGGAGATCAACTCCAAAGACACCAACATACTCACAGTAGAAGACCCTATCGAATACGAGTTAGACGGTATTGGTCAGACCCAAGTTAACACTAAGGCCGACATGACCTTCGCCCGTGGTCTGCGCGCTATTTTGCGTCAAGACCCCGATGTCGTGATGATAGGCGAGATCCGTGACCTCGAAACCGCGCAAATTGCGGTGCAAGCGTCACTCACTGGCCACATGGTGATTTCAACCCTGCATACCAACACAGCGTCTGGCGCGATTACACGTTTGCAAGACATGGGCGTAGAGCCTTTCCTCGTGTCTTCAAGTTTACTCGGCGTGTTGGCTCAACGTTTGATCCGAACCCTTTGTCCTAAATGTAAAATCGAGCATGTGCCCGATGCGCGTGAGCGTGAGTTGCTGGGCATAGCCGCCGATGACGACAGACGTATTTTCCGTGCCAATGGCTGTAAATCCTGTGGTAACAATGGCTACCGTGGTCGAACCGGTATTCATGAGCTATTACTGGTTGACGATAATGTGCGTGAATTGATCCATGGCGGCCGCGGTGAGTTAGCCATCGAAAAGTATATTCGTCAGTTTGTACCGAGCATTCGTCACGATGGCATGAGCAAAGTGCTCGCGGGCATCACCACTCTCGAAGAAGTGCTACGTGTGACTCGCGAGGAGTAATTTATGCCAGCATTTGAATATAAGGCACTGGATGCCAAGGGAAAGCAGCTTAAGGGCGTGATTGAGGCGGATACCGCCAGGCACGCCCGCAGCCAACTGCGCGATCAGCGCATGATGCCCTTGGAAATACTGCCTGTTACTGAAAAAGAAGCCAAAGCTAAGAGCAGCAGTTTTTCGTTTTTCAAACGTGGCATTTCAGTTGCTGAATTAGCTTTGATCACCCGCCAAATTGCGACTTTAGTGGCCGCGGGTTTACCGATTGAAGAATCCCTTAAAGCCGTTGGTCAGCAGTGCGAGAAAGATCGTCTCGCGAGCATGATTATGGCGGTACGTTCTCGGGTGGTGGAAGGTTATAGTCTGGCCGATTCCTTGGCTGAATTTCCGCATATTTTCGATGATTTATACCGTGCCATGGTGGCCTCGGGTGAAAAATCCGGTCACTTAGAAGTGGTGCTTAATCGTCTGGCGGATTATACCGAGCGACGCCAACAGCTTAAATCTAAGCTGACCCAAGCCATGATTTATCCCGCGGTTTTGACCACAGTGGCGATAGGGGTGATTTCAATCCTGCTAGCAGCGGTTGTGCCTAAAGTGGTCGGACAGTTTGAGCACATGGGCGCTGAGCTTCCCGCCTCGACTCGATTTTTGATCTCGGCCTCTGACTTTGTTCAAAACTATGGTGTGTTTGTGGTCATCGCCTTAGTGCTGCTGTTCGCACTCTTTCGGCGCATGTTAAAGTCACCTGCGTTTAGGATGAAGTACGATAATTTTTTATTGAGCATGCCAGTTGTTGGCCGCGTGAGTAAGGGATTAAATACGGCGCGTTTTGCTCGGACGTTAAGTATCTTATCCGCCAGTTCAGTGCCTTTGCTCGATGGTATGCGTATCGCCAGTGAAGTGTTGCAGAATATGCGAGTGCGGGCCGCAGTTGACGATGCGACCGCACGCGTGCGGGAAGGAACTAGCTTAGGTGCAGCGTTGACTAATACTAAGTTGTTTCCGGCTATGATGTTATACATGATTGCGTCGGGCGAGAAGAGTGGTCAACTTGAGCAGATGTTAGAGCGGGCCGCCGATAACCAAGACAGGGAATTCGAAGGTAACGTCAACATAGCATTGGGTGTATTCGAGCCTATGCTGGTGGTCAGTATGGCGTGTGTTGTGCTCTTTATCGTGATGGCAATTTTGCAGCCAATTTTAGCCTTGAATAACTTGATTAGCGGTTAATTTTTGAATTTATGGATTATGACCAAGTCGATTGGCATAGGATTTTTTTAGGAGAAGTAGTCGATGCAAATGAACAAGAAACATCAAGGTTTTACCTTACTCGAAGTGATGGTTGTTATCGTGATTTTAGGGATTTTAGCCTCTATGGTTGTGCCTAACTTGATGGGTAACAAAGATAAGGCTGACCAACAAAAAGCCGTGTCTGACATAGTTGCACTCGAAAATGCCTTAGATATGTATAAGTTAGATAACGGTGTTTATCCATCGACCGAACAAGGCTTAGAAGCATTAGTGCAAAAGCCTACGATTTCGCCTGAGCCACGTAACTACCGTGAAGATGGTTATGTAAAACGTTTGCCAGAAGATCCATGGCGCAATAACTACCTGTTGTTAAGCCCTGGCGAAAACGGCAAGTTAGATATTTTCAGTGCAGGCCCCGATGGTCAACCAGGTACCGAAGATGACATCGGTAACTGGAATTTACAGAATTTCCAATAAGATGCTAAAGCTGCGTCACGCTGGTTTCACCTTAATGGAGGTGATGCTAGTGATTTTGTTGATGGGGCTCACGGCTGCGGCTGTGACTATGTCTATCGGCAATTCTGGGCCGCAACAGGCCTTAGATAGAACGGCGCGGCAGTTTATTGCGGCCACTGAAATGGTGCTTGATGAAACCGTTTTAAGTGGCCAGTTTATTGGTATTGTGATTGAGAAAACCAGTTATCAGTTTGTTTTTTATAAAGAAGGTAAGTGGGAGCCTTTGGATAAAGACAGACTCTTATCTGAAAAGCAAATGGAGCCAGGGGTTGTACTGAACTTAGTGCTCGATGGTTTACCTTTGGTACAAGAGGATGAGAAAGACGATTCTTGGTTCGAAGAACCGCTGATTGAACCTTCTGCCGATGATAAGAAGAAACACCCTGAGCCACAGGTCATGCTATTCCCGAGCGGTGAAATGAGCGCTTTTGAGCTGACGTTTATCGCTAAAACTAACAAAGGCCAGCAGGCCGAAACGTTAGTGGTCGGTGATGCGCTGGGCAGATTAACCATAGGGCGCCCCGATGAAACGCGTTAAGGGCATGACCCTACTCGAAGTGATTGTGGCCCTTGCCGTATTTTCGATTGCGGCTGTGTCTATCACTAAAAGTTTGGGCGAGCAGATGGCAAACATGCCGATTCTGGAATCGCGCACTTTGGCACAGTGGGTGGCTGATAATCAGATGGTCGATGCCAGACTTGATCCACAGTTTCCTGAAATCGGTAAAAAAGAAGGTCAAGTTGAGCTCGCAGGAAAGGATTGGTATTGGCGTAAAGAAGTGGTGAAAACAACGGACGATAATTTTCGTATGATCCGCATAAGTGTGAGTGAAGACGAACGCTATCAGCGTATTGCCGCACAAGTGAGCAGTTATGTCCTTAAAACTAACTAGTGCGCAGCGGGGATTCACCCTGCTGGAAATGCTGATCGCCATTGCGATTTTCGCCATGATAGGTTTGGCTTCTAATGCGGTACTCAGCACAGTGCTGACTAACGATGAAGTGACGCGCGCGTTTTCAACTCGGCTTAAAGCTCTACAGCAAGGTTTTGGTGCGATTGAGCGTGATCTCGCGCAAATGGTGGCGCGCACACCAAGATTACTCGAAGGTGGTCGAGGTTCAACCGTCTTCCAAACGGGCAATGATATCTTAGATTCGGAATCGGAAGCCTTAGTGTTTTACCGTTTAGGCTGGTTAAATCCCGACGGTTTATTACCGCGGGGCAGCTTACAGTCTGTGGCGTATGTGGTGCATGAAGGGCGGCTGGAACGTTGGTATTTTCCTTATCCTGAGCCTGAATTTGGCGCCGAGCCGATTAAGACAGTGATTATCGACAAAGTGCTGTCGGTGGAATATTCCTTCTTTATGGAAGACAAGTGGGAGCGCAAAGTCGAGGCGACTAAGTTGCCTAAAGCGATCGCCATGGAGATTGAGATTGAAGGTTTAGGCAAGATCCAACGTAAGTTCTTGTTGCCGCTGGGTGCTGTTGCACCAGAAAAGTCTAAGGATGACGATAATAAAGACGAAAATCCTGACGATACGAACAAAGATAAAGACAAAGATGGTGATGGAGTCGATGATGGCTCGGGGAACGATCCAGGTGACGGTTCTGGTGATCCAGGTGATGGCGACCCTGAAGATGAGGGCCGCGAATGAGAACCCAATCTCGGTCTAAACAGCGCGGTGTCGCACTGATAGTTGTGCTCTTGATAGTTGCCATGGTGGTGATCATCGCGACAAATATCACAGGCCGTAATCAGTTATCCATGCGTCGAACGTTGAACTTGGCCCAGTACGATCAAGCCTATTGGTATGCTATTTCTGCCGAAGAACTGGCGAAGAAGATTTTAAAACAAGATTTAGACGACTCGGAAGGTCGAGTCCACAGGCAACAATATTGGGCCATGGCCGATGTTGTGTTTCCGGCGGAATACGGTGAAATTGCTGGCAAGATCACTGATATGCGCGCCTGTTTTAACTTAAATGCCTTGTCTGTGACCACGAAAGAGGTGGAAAACAGTCAACCTAAGCTGCCGTTGGCGGCGAAGCAATATAAGGCCTTGTTGGTGAGTTTAGGGATGGACGACTTTAGTGCGGACCGTCTGACCCAGACCTTAAAAGATTATATCGACGAAGACACCACTGCTAGCCCTTATGGTGCCGAAGATGCGGAATATGAAGCGCGAAATGTGCCTTACCGTGCAGCCAATACGCTGATGAATCATCGCAGTGAATTACGGGCAGTGATGGGATACACCCAAGATATCTATTTGAAACTCTTGCCCTATGTATGCGTTATCCCAGGTAATGACAGACAATTACTGAATGTGAATACCTTGGAAGTAGAGCAAGCGGCACTGTTAGCTGGCATGCTCGAAAATCAGATTTCGGTAGGCGAAGCAGAAAGTATCATCAACCAACGCCCCGGCGATGGCTTTGCCAAGATAGATGACTTTTATGAAAGCTCATCCATGGGATCGATCAAGTGGGAAGGTGCCATGAAGTCGAGCTTTGTCATCGATAGCCAATATTTTTTATTGGCCTCGGGGGCGAAGGTTGATAACGCCGTATTTAGAATGGAAAGTGTGCTCAAAAAGAGCGGCGGCAATAAAATGGAAGTGCTCACCCGTCAGTTTGGTGGCCAAAAATAATGGTAGTGCTCACCCGTCAGGGTTTGATGTTGGTGGGCAAAAATAATGGCAGTGCTCACCCGTCAGGGTTTGATGCTGGTGGCCAACAATAATGGAAGTGCTCACCCGGCAGAATCTGGTGGACAAAAATAATAGCAACGAGCTCAGTCACGCTTTCTTGACTGGGACTGGTGGAGAAAAACTGTGAGTGAACGGCTATTTATTCGCTTAGGCAGAACAGCAGAGCAAGCGTGCTCTTGGCTCGTTTGGTCGGAGCAAGAACAGGAAATTATCGCCTCTGGCGAGCTCGCCAATGCTCAAGGTTTGTCGACCTTAACTGAGCGTGCGGGCAATCGTCCCGTCGATGTGTTAGTGCCCGCCGCGGCAATGACGCTCACTAGTGTGCATTTGCCCGAAAAAGGTCAACGCCAAGCCTTGAAAGCCTTGCCTTTTATGCTCGAAGAAGCCTTAGCCGATGATGTCGATGCTATGCATTTTACTGTTGGTCCACGTGACGGTGACGCCTTAAGTGTGGTCGCAGTGGCCCATGAGCAAATGCAGACTTGGCTGAGTTGTTTGACCGAAGCGGGTTTAAAAGTGAAGCGCATTGTGCCTGATTGTTTAGCCTTGCCATTGCAAGAGTGCCAATGGGCGGCAATGAATTTTGGCAATGAGCTATTGCTGCGTACCGGATTAGCTTCGGGCCAGAGCTTACCTCTGCCTTGGTTGCCAATTGCGTTAGAACAACTTAAGCCTGCACAGGGCGAAGTCTCTGTCGCCAGTTATACCGAGATGCAACTCGAGGGGGTCGAGCTTAAGCCGCAGTCACTTGAGCTACCTATGTTAGTGTTGGCCCGCGGTATTTTGCATGCGCCAGTGAACTTACTGAGCGGCGTTTACACGCCGAAGCGTGAATACAGCAAACAGTTGATGATGTGGAAAAGTGCGGCCATCGTTATTGCCATCGCGTGCGTGCTGGCCTTAGTGAATAAAGGGCTGACTATACATCAAGTCAATGGTCAGGTTGCCGATCTTAAAGCCCAGAGTGAATCCATTTATCAGCAAGTGATCCCGGGAAATTCGCGCATTGTTAACCTACGTTCGCAGATGGAAAGTCAATTACGTGCATTGCAGGGACAGGGCAGTGGTGCCGAGTTTTTTGCCATGCTCGATGGTTTACAGGATGCCTTTAAGCAAGTGCCTGAACTTAAACCTAATAGCTTAAGATTCGAAAGCGCGCGTAACGAGATCCGCATGCAAGTAAGTGCGAAAAATTACGCGCAGATCGAGAAGTTTAAAGAGATTGTTGGTCGTCGTTTTCAACTCGATGGCGGCACTATGAATAGCGGTGAAGAGCAAGTCACCAGTACCTTAACCTTGAGGAGCAAATAAGATGGATAATTTGCGGACTTGGTGGCAAGGGCTCGCATCGCGCGAGCAGCAGTTAGTAGGCTTTTGCTCGGTATTTTTAGTCATTGGTATTTTTTATTGGGGTGTTTGGACGCCGATTGCCAATGCTGAAGCCGATGCATTACGTAACCTCAATGCACAACAACAGACGTTGAACTATGTAAAACAAACGGCGAATAAAATAGCGAGTCTTAAGCAGAATGGTGCTAAGCCAACTACGTCGGGCAGTTTAAGCTCAGTGGTTAACCAAACTGCGGGCAATTATGGGTTAATGATTACTCGCATGCAGCCCCAAGGCGATAAGATCCAAGTGTGGATGGACGATGTTCCTTTTGATGCCTTGTTAGGTTATTTGAGTGAGTTAGTACAGAAGAAAGGACTTTCACTCGAAAGTGTTGATTTGGCTGAGGCCGATGTACCTGGCTATGTCAAAGTGAGACGTATCCAATTAGCGCAATAAATTAAGGTGTAGCTGTGAGTTTGATAAAAAAAGTCATCATAGGCGTACTGATTTATTTAATATTTTTAGTCGTTCTATTCCCCGCTAAGATTGCGATAGCGTTAGCCCCATTGCCCGCGAATATCAGTGTTTCGGGTGTGAGTGGCAGTATTTGGTCTGGCAGCATAGAAACCTTAAGTATGCCGCAGCGCCAGGTAGAGCAAGTGCGTTGGGATCTGAGTCCTTGGGCGCTATTTTTAGGTAAAGTGAAAGTGGATTTTCAAGTGGGCAGCCGCGCAACACCTGTCAGTGCTAAGGGATTAATTTCTTGGTCTATGGGAGGCTTAAGTGCGCAGGGTTTACGTTTCGAAGCGTCGGATAGCTTTTTACTCGGCAATGCAAAACTGCCTTTTAAAACCGAAATATCCGGTGAAGTCAGCCTATTAGTCGAGACGTTAGAGCAAGGTAAGCCTTGGTGCGAGCAGCTGTCTGGTAAGCTGTTTTTGAATCAAACCAATGTTAAGAATCAGTTTGGTAACTATCCTCTAGGTAATATTGAACTCGGACTGAGTTGTGTCGAAGGCAAAGCGCAATTGGCCACAGATGAAACCAAGAACCAGCTTGGTATTGTTGGTACCTTACAGTTAGATGAAGGCAATATGGTGAAGGTTGAGGCTAAGATTAAAGAAACGGCAGAGCAACCGGAAGATATGCGTGAGTCGCTGAATATTTTAGGTAAGCGTGGTGCGGATGGTTATTTCCCTGTGGTATATCAGGGGCGGATTCCTGGGTTATAGCGCTGTTTTAGATGAGCACTTAAACTTAATGTGAGTGCTCAGATGTGAAGGGCGTAATGCGAGAGTTGCGATTAAATATCCGATCATAAAACAACGCTATGAATAGAAACGATGGCACCTAAGGTGCCTTTTTTGTAGCTTTTTTATCGCGTTAGATCAGTCAGTAGTGAGTGATAGTCGGTAATCGCGGGAAAATCATGAAAGACTTTGATTGGTTTTTTACTGTCAGGGTTAGCAATCCCTAATTGATGACCCACACCGGCAAGTTTAGCGGCCTTGAGTATGGGTTCGCTATCGTCGATAAAGAGACAGCGACTTGGTTCAAGGTTGAATTGCTTAAACAAGGTGAGCCAGAATTGTGGGTGTTCCTTGGGGTAACCCGTCTCGTGGCTGGAGATCATGGCATCGAGCCCTGCGGCCAGCTCGGTATGTTCAAGCTTTAAGGCAAGACTCTTGGGGTGCGCATTGGTCACTAAGATGCGCCGTTTACCCGCAGAGGCCAAGGCCGTTAAAAATGGCATGCTGTCTTGGCGCAGTTGAATACGATCCACTAAAGTGCGGTGCAAGCCCATAATGTCGAGCTGCAGTTGCTCCTGCCAATAATCGAGACAGTACCAATCGAGCGTGCCTACGACTTTCTCATAGGCGTTCACAACTAATTGCTGCGCTTCGTTGTGGCTCAAACCTTGCTGTCGACTCAATTCCTGCGGTACTAAATTCAGCCAAAAATGATTGTCGAAGTGCAAATCCAATAGGGTGCCATCCATATCGAGCAGAACCGTATCGATAGTCTTCCAGTTAAACATGGGTATTTCCTATTTTTGCAAAACTGAATAACGCTTAGCATTGATTGTTGCACTGCGTAATACTCAGTGATGACGATGATTCGAGTCACTTGTATGCTTAAATCTTTGTGCTAGTCTTGGATGATTAATTATTTTTAGTCTGAAAATTAAGCGGTTGGATATGGATATCTGTTCTTTTGCCCTATTAGCTCAAGTTTCAAACTCCCTTAGTTTACAGCAAGAGTTGAATGCTTTGCTGCAACAAGACTGGTTACCCCATGTAAATCAGCGTGATTATATGGGTGGTTGGGATGTTCTCGTCTTACGCTGTGCTGCAGAGTATCGCGGTGCTCATCCTATCTTGCAAGCCTTCTCAATTTCTACCGGTCAGCACTGGCAAGATTTGCCTCAACTCGAATCGAGCCCTGCGTTATGCCATTTTCTGCAATCCTTAGCCTGCCCAGTGAAATCCGTGCGTTTGATGCGCTTACATGCGGGGGCAGAAATCAAACCCCATAGAGATCAAGGACTCTGCCTAGAACAAGGCGAGGCAAGATTACATTTGCCACTGCAAACGAATGAGCAACTCAATTTTTACGTGGACGATAAACGTGTACCCATGCAGGCCGGAGAGCTTTGGTATATCAATGCCGACCAAGTCCATTGGGTTGAAAATAAAGGGCAGGATGCGCGGATCAATTTAGTGATTGATTGCGAGGTCAATACTTGGTTAAGGGAGTTAATCGATGCTGCAAAGATCAGAGCTTGAATTAGGGCATAGTTTGGATGTAGCTGTATTAACTCAGTTTGCTAATGCGCTACTGCTGTCAACCTCAGCAGGGGAGTCTAAACGGCTCATTGATCCCATGCTGAAGCAGTTGTGCCAAATTGCGGCAGTGGAGTTACACCCCGAGTCTTTTTTGGATACTGAGGCGAGCCATACGCCTTTTGGTAAGGCGGTGTCACTCACTACCGCGGCGCAGTGTGCCGAAGATCCCGAGCGGGGCCGAGTCTTTATACAAGGGATTTATCAAGCAATACAAGATCGTCTAAAGGCTCATCCCGGGCAGACTGTGAACATCTTATATGCGGGGACTGGGCCTTTTGCTTGGTTATTATTACCTCTGCTGCCGTTATTTTCTGCGAGTCAAATTCAAGTGACCTTGCTCGACATTCATCAAGCCTCGTTAGATAAAGTTACCAAGCTTATTGAACACTTTGATTTAGCTGATCGTGTGGTGGAGCGTGTCTGTGCGGACGCCACGCTTTGGCAGCCAAATACAGTCGTAAAGTTTGATGTGATTCTTTCCGAAACCATGAAGCACTTGTTGCAACAGGAGCCGCAAGTGCAAATTTTTACCCATTTACAGGCGTATCTTGCAGATGATGGTGTGCTCATCCCGCAAAATATTGAGTTAGACGCTTGGCTTGAGTGTCGTACTGTGCAGGATTTTGTGGAGACGCATTATTTAGGACCGTTATTCGCGCTCAACCTACAAACAGCACGCTTGCTTGCCAGTGGAGACCGCAGTTTCTTGGCTGGTACATTACTATTGCCCGATTTCAGCCCGAGTGTGGTAACGCTTAAGTTCACGACTTCCATTCAAGTCTATGGTAATTCCATGCTGAGCGAATACCAATCTCAACTCACGTTACCTCGATATCGACGTGAATATTGGCTTAAGCCGCTCTCATGCCTTGCTTTTCGATATGAGCAGGGTATTCATCCCGATTTTGTGTTTGATGTTATAGAGCAAAAACCTGTGCTTGTGTCGAGTGACGATCTGAGCTGCTTAGGCATTTATCATTTGCAGCGGCTTTGGCAAAAGATACAGCTACGCAAACGGGGAGTGCTATTCACTGAACTGGCTAATGAATGGCACTTAGATAAAACCTTGCTGGATCTTTGTGGAATAGGGCTAGAGCCGGGTCTAAGAGCTTTATATCAAAACGATCATCAGTCAGCTTTTATCGCTTACATTCAGCAAATCGCCAAGCTGACAGCTGCGGATATTGCTGGGATTAATCAGCAATTAGGTGCTATTTCCCATGGATTAACGCCATCGGTCATAGTACCAGAAGTCGAAGACTTCAATTCAGCGGAGGTTGAAGACTCAAATCCGGCGGCAGTACTCAGTGAGTCACAACTCAATTTTTGGCAAAGAGAAGGCTACTTAGTGATCCCGCAAGTACTCACGGCAGAGCAATGCGCCGCAACTCGAGATTTTATTTGGCAGCAGTTAGGAGCCAATGAACAAGATCCCACCACTTGGTATCAAACTCATGAGTTTATGCAGAAAATCATGCTGCAACTGTTTCGCCATCCGCAACTAGATGCGAATCGACAAGTCCCCAAAATTCGTCAAGTGTTTGAACAATTGTGGCAGCAAACGGATTTAGTGATGACAACCGATAGAGTCAGCTTTAATCCACCTGAAACGCCAACTTGGCATTTCCCCGGTCCGGATATGCACTGGGATATGCCACTACAGCTACCCGTTAAGTTTGCGACGCAAGGGTTAATTTATTTAACCGATACCAGTGCGGAACAAGGCGCATTCTGTTGTGTCCCCGGATTTCATCTCAAGATAGAGGAGTGGCTTCTCGAACAGAACAAGTCTGATATTGAGCTTCAGCAACAGGATTGGCATCGCTGGCAAGTAAAACCTATAGCGGCTAAAGCAGGCGATTTAATTATTTGGCACCATGCCTTGCCCCACGGCGCCAGTCCTAATCGTGGGACGTTACCGCGTATGGTGCAATACATTAACTTTTACCCTATGGCTTCCTAATGGTTGATTTTAAAGAACAACAGCAACGCTATTGGTTGTTAGTTCATAATCCAGCCGCCCTGAGGGAGCTTGGCAAGGTTATGACTCTCACCAACTTTTGCCAATATTTGCGGCTTTTTTGGCACTTACCAGACTGTGGCGATGATACGTTACTGGCCATCTTGCATACTGGTAATCGACAAAGGATAGAGCCGGATTATTCACTCTTCTGCCAGTTTTGGGCGCCAGCAGACTATGACCCTAAACGCAGAGTATTAGAGTGGATGTCCGCCGCAGAAAAACCGATTCATCCTTTCTACTCGGAGCATATTTCTGCCGTGCTGGGTCAGTTATTGTCCGCCTTGATTAAACCCCAAACTGCTCTGTTACCTGCGCCAAATCTTTCTGGGCTAGTAGAACAAGTGCAGCCTGCCGGATTTATATTTCACCTCTCTCGCTGTGGATCTACCTTAGTGTCGCGCAGTTTTGCGGGGTTATCTAAATGCAGGGTGTTATCTGAATCGCCTTTGCTGACTCAAGTGCTATTGGATAGGAACCTATCAGACACTGAAAGACGCGCAGCTTTAATATTTTGCATTAATACCCAAGGTCAGTTGTTTCATCCTGAACAGCATTTGTTGATTAAATGGAATGCGTGGGATTTGCAGTTTTGGCCATTGATCCTATCACTTTATCCTCAAGTTCCCGTGTTATTGCTACTTAGGGACCCCGTCGAGATCTTAGCCTCGCAGCAAAAGTCTGCTGGATATCATATGGTGCGACAACCGTCTCGACCTTTATTCCTTGAATTATCAGTACCAGAGGAGGGGGAGTCGATACTGGATTATCAATGTAAGGTATTGCGCTTGTTATTGGGTTATGGGTTAGAGATGAGTCAGCGCAACCAAGTGATGGTCGTGGATTATCAAGAGTTGTTACCCGCAATAGCGAATAAAATCGCAAACTGGTTTTCGTTGGCTCTCTCTAAAGAAGAGTGCAGCCAAGTCGAACAATGTCAGTTAATACACTCTAAAACAGCCACGCAACCCTTTGTAGCAGATTCACAATCTAAACAAAGTTTTTTTTCGGCTAAGCAAAAAGAACAGATCCACCGTTATTGTAACTGGTCTAATCTTCACCTTTTTGAAACTAAAGGTTAACATAAATCTTGTATTTTTGTGTGATGTGAACTAGCTTTAGCCAACTATCTATATTAAAAAATATCAGCAAGTTAACGTTTTTATTCTAGGGATGGAAAATGCAATCATGTCATTTCAAGTCGTTAGCCGTTTTATTCTGCCAACGCATTCCCCTGAGCCACTCTTTAAACCTGTCATTCGATTTGTTGAGTTTTTTGCCCGTTAACCCCGAGCTGCCACGACGAATTAAAGAACTATTAACGCGCTGTTAGAGTTACTTATTACAGGGAATGTATTTGATGGTAGAAGACATAGTATTACCTAAGGCCTATTCATTGCGTTATGCGTATAAAAATGACGATGCTTTTGTATTTGTACTATTTTGTTCTGCAAGGACGGAACTGTCTCTATTACCGCTTCCCCCACAGCAACGAGAGCTGTTAGTGCAACAACAATACCGCTTACAGCAAGCGAGTTACGCTGCCCAATACCCTCAAGCGGTGACTCTAATCATTGAATATCAATCAATTTCTATTGGCAAAATCATACTTAATCCCTCTGTTAACGGTGTCCATATCGTCGATTTTGTCATCGCACCGCAATTTCGTGGCTATGGTTATGGTTCAGTCATTTTGGACTCGGTAAAAGCCTATGCCCAAGCAAAAGAGGCGAGTGTGAGTCTGAGTGTTGATCGACAAAATATGCGTGCGAAACAGTTATATCTTCGCTTGGGTTTCTTACCTTTTGAAATATCACCTACCCAAGAGTGGCTATCGTGGCCATCATCATAGGTAGTGTTGTTTGAGGGAAGAGGAAAGCGTGTGTAATCAAACTGATGATGTATAGATAGGTTTATTTTTATTAAGGAGTCATGGATGTCTGATTTTTTTCTCGGAGAAATTAAGCTTCTCCCATACAACTGGGCACCTAAGTATTGGACTTTGTGTGCAGGGCAATTATTGCCAATCAACACCAACCAAGCGCTTTTTTCACTCTTGGGTACGACCTACGGTGGCGACGGTATCAATACTTTTGCGTTGCCGGATTTACGTGGTCGCGTACCAGTTCACCCTAATGTTAGTGCAGGTTTGCCTCAGGGCAGTAAGGCGGGTGTTGAAAATGTAACCCTAGTACCTAACAACCTGCCAGTACACAATCACCTTGTGATGGCCAGTTCTACTGCCGGCGATACCACGTTGTTTGCAGGCAATAATATTGCCGCCGCCAAAAATGCAGCTGGTGAGGTCAATTTGTATGGGTCCGCTGCAAGTTTACAAGCGTTGGACCCTGCAACGGTATCCAGTACTGGTGGCAATCAAGCCCATGAAAATTGTCAGCCTTCACTGGTAATGAATTATTGCATTGCCACTCAAGGCATTTACCCTTCACGTAACTAGAGGAGAATCACTATGGATCCTTATATCGGTGATATCCGTCTTTTTGCGGGTAGTTTTGCACCTAGAGGTTGGATGTTGTGCGCTGGTCAGCTATTAAGTATTAGTGAGCAAAGCACTCTTTTCGCAATTATCGGAACCACTTATGGTGGTGATGGGGTAACAACATTTCAATTGCCGGATTTGCGCGGTCGCCTTCCGGTTGGACAGGGTAATGGCCCTGGTCTGACTCCCCGTGTTATCGGTCAGCAGTTTGGTGTTGAATCCGTTACCTTATTAACGCCGCAAATACCTTCACACAGCCATAGTTTGTCGGCGAGTACTGCAAGTCCCTCCACATCACCTAGCCCTATGGGTAATGTCTTTGCCCACAGTAATACCGATAATATTTATGCTCCTTTGCCATCTAGCGGTGCCGATCCCCAAGTTATGAATGCACTCAGTGTGCAAGCCTCAGGGGGAACACAACCACACAATAACATCATGCCTACTACAGCGATAAATTACATCATATGTATTGAAGGCATTTTCCCATCGCGTAATTAAGGAGCGAAATTATGGATCCATTTATAGGTGAAATCCGTTTGTTGCCATTCAGCTTCGCTCCCCACAATTGGGCGCTGTGTAATGGCCAAATATTGTCAATCGCAAGTAATACCGCGTTGTTTTCAATTATCGGAATTACTTATGGTGGCAATGGTACAACCACATTCCAATTGCCTAATTTGCAGGGGCAGACCGTAGTTGGTGTAGGTCAGGGCCCCGGGCTGAGAACCTGGGATTGGGGCGAACAGTTTGGTGAAAATGGGGTGACGCTGATCTCCACTGAAATGCCAGCACACAACCACACGCTGACCGGTTTGAATAATCAGGGGACTTTGCCTTCTCCGGCAGCGAATACCTATCTTGCGAAGGATGGACGTGGTGGTGGCATAGTCAACTATATGCAGGCAGCACCAGGTACGTTAAATACCACTATGGCACCACAGACTTTAGGTCTAAATGGTGGTGGTCTACCCCATGAAAACCGTCAGCCATTTATCGCATTGAATTATTGTATTGCCCTTTATGGTGTATTTCCGGCACGCAATTAATTGATGAATGATCCCGGCATGTTTGTCGGGAAGTTTTTAATAAACATTTTTAATTAGTAAGTCACATTAATGCCAAACAAATTACATTTTATTTCAGGTTTACCACGTGCTGGCTCGACGCTCCTCGCAGGTATACTTCGGCAAAATCCACGCTTTCATGCGGCTATCAGTAGCCCTGTAGCGGGGCTTGTGAATGGTGCCCTCGAACAAATGGGGGCTGGTAGTGAGTCCTATTCATTTTTCGATGAACATAAACGTAAGGTCATTTGTCGGGCATTAATTGATGCTTATTATCAAGATAAAAATCATCCGGTTATTTTCGACACAAACCGTCACTGGACTGCCCGTCTACATCAATTGGTAGAGTTGGTTGATGATTTTAAAGTGATTTGTTGTGTGCGTAATCCGGCTTGGATTATGGATAGTTTTGAAGTGATTTACCGTAAAAACCCATTTGATTACAGCCGTATGTTCAATGCGGCCTCGCGTCAGACGGTTTATAGCCGCTGCGAGTCATTAATCAATGCTGGTGGTGCGGTTGGAAGTGCATGGACCGCACTCAAGGAAGCCTATTACGGCGAGTTTTCTAATCGCTTGCTATTAGTGGATTATGATCTGCTTACCCAGCATCCGGCACGCACGCTGGAGTTAATCTATCGTTTTATTGGCGAACCGCAATTCGATCACGATTTTAATAATGTCGACTATGCTGAAAATGAGTTTGACCACAATCTTGGGGTCAAAGGTTTGCATAGCGTTAAGCGGAAAGTGGAATACAAAAGTAGGCGCAGTATTTTACCGCCTGACTTATTTATGAAGTATCAAGAAATGGACTTCTGGCTAGATAGTACTGGCACTGCAGCCAATATTATTGCAAGTAAAAAACCTGTAGCACCTAACGCAAAAAATGAAGGGAATCACTTATCATGAGACACGCACTGCTTAGTGGGCTTTCCTCGCTGTTATTACCATTCGGACTCTATGGTGCTGGTGCTATTGCAGCGCCGAGTTATCAGCGATCCTATTTGAGTTCATCGATAAGTGCATCGACCGATCTATTATTGCGTTCAGACACCTCTCTACCACAGGATCTAATTGATTTATCAGGCGATCAATTGGATATCCAGAGTGCACATCCGGTGCGTGAGCTGGTGATTGTTGATGGTGCAGTGGCTGAAGCTGATAAATCGGTATTGCGTCGCGCCCTTAAACCTAGTGTTCAATTGGTAGAGTTAGATTCTTCTATCGCTGGATTACCGCAATTAATTAAGACACTTGAGGGACACAAAAATCTCGCTGCTATTCATGTGGTCTCCCACGCACAAGCTGGTGTGATACTGCTAGGCAATTCACGTATTACCCCAGAGACAATCCAGCAAGAAGTGCAGGCATTTGCTGCGCTAAAAGGCGCGGTG
Source organism: Shewanella sp. NKUCC01_JLK (assembly GCF_019345615.1). NCBI lineage: Bacteria > Pseudomonadati > Pseudomonadota > Gammaproteobacteria > Alteromonadales > Shewanellaceae > Shewanella > Shewanella sp. NKUCC01_JLK. The sequence goes on from NZ_JAHKRD010000021.1 coordinate 96,344, forward strand.
CGTGAAGGTGGCGATTTATTATTTTACGGTTGCGATCTGGCCGCGAATGAAAGCGGTGAAGCGCTGCTGGATATCATTAGCAATAACACGGGTTTGGATGTTGCCGCCTCCAATAATTTAACCGGTAATGCCGAGTTGCAGGGCGACTGGGATTTAGAAGTTACCCGCGGAAATATTGAATCTACTTTGGTGTTTTCTGAAAAAGCCCTGGCAGATTTTTCGGGTGTGCTGATGCCAGCTGCAAATAACACTTATGGTTTTGTAGGTTGGAGTGGGCAAGCAACTGCACAGCTCAGCACAACTCATTTCAGATTAACCGCTAAGGGTGGTGATGGCGTCACTCAAAATCTAGCTAGTAGCATTGGCAATTTTGCTTACATGCATGGTGGTGAGACTAGCACTAACCATTATTTTTATTTGCGCGCAGATGGTACCAATACCACTGCATTTGAGTTAACTGGATTAACGGGAGGCGAGGCTGCTGATCCTTCCTATACAGCTCAATTTACTAATCTGCGTATTGTCGGTTACTTGCAGAATGGCGGAACTGTTACCTCCTCGACTGTTAACGGAAGCGGAGTTAAAGAGACCTTTACCTTTGCACCAGGACAATTGGCGTCTTTTTCGGGCGTTAAGCTAAAAGGCTTTAAATTGTTTTTTGATTGTGCCAGTGCTTGTAATTCTTCAACGGATGGCCCCGAGTTCTTTGAGTTTTATGGTTTCACCGTCGCGAATGCAATAGATACTCCACCACCACCTACAGTAAGCGATGCCCGAATCAGCATTTCCGGCGCAACTGGCACCAGTGGTGCTTACAAGATTGGCGATACAGTTACCGCTACTTGGAATAATACTGCAGGTGGCGATAATAATTCTGGTGTTACCGGTGTAACGGTTGATTTTTCACAATTCGGCGGTGGTGCTGCTGTAACTGCAACGGATAGCAGTGGAACTTGGACTGCCACCTACATAATCACCGCCGGTGCAATCGACCTTACTGCGCGCAATGTGAGCGTCACGGCGACGAGTGCGGGCGGGAGCGACACTACGGCGGATAGCACTAATGCCACCATTGATAGCATTGCGCCTACGGTTACCGATGGTCGCATCAGTATTTCCGGCGCAACTGGAACCAGCGGTGCCTACAAAATTGGCGATACGGTTACGGCGACCTGGAACAACACGGCTGGTGGTGATAACAATACCGATACGATTAGTTCAGCTACCGTCAACTTCACACAATTTGGTGGTGGTGCTGCAGTGGCCGCAACCAATAGTTCGGGAACCTGGACTGCAACCTACACCATAGTCGCTGGTGCGATTGATAACACCAACCGCAATATCTCTTTCAGCGCAACCGATAACGCGGGCAACGTCACAACTGCTGCCGATACTACTAACGCCACAGTCGATAATATCGCCCCGACCCTGAGCGGTATTGCGCTCAGTGGTACTCCTGCTTCAACTGATTCGAGCATGGCATTCACCGCCAGCTTCAGTGAGGTGGTCAGCAATATCTCAACCGATGATTTCACCTTGGCGACTACATCAGGAACTGCTACAGGGACTATTGCCAGTGTGTCGGCAGCATCGGGTAGCAGTGTCAATATCAACATCAACGGTATTAGTGGTAATGGTGTTTTCAAGTTGAACTTAAATGGTTCGACGAATATTACTGACGATGCGGGTAACGCAGGTATTGCGGCCTTTAGCAGTGGTTCAACCCATACGGTCGCTATTCCTACAGCACCAACTGCCCCTACGATAGGTACAGCCACCGCAGGCGATGGCCAAGCATCAGTAACCTTTAGTGCCCCCGGCAATAATGGTGGTTCAGCAATTACCACTTACACTGCTACGGCTAGCCCCGGTGGTGCATTTGGCACCTGTGCTGGGCCCGCAGCTTGTACTGCTACAGTCACTGGCCTTAGCAATGGCTCGGCTTACACCTTTACCGTTACCGCGACTAACGCCATAGGCACCAGTACGGCCTCCGGTGCTTCCAACTCGGCAACCCCCAAAGGTAATCAAACTATTACCTTTGCTAATCCCGGCGCGCAAAACTTTGGTACTACGCCAACCCTTACAGCCACAGCAGACTCTGCAACAGGAACTGATAATTTAACAGTCAGCTTCAGCTCATCTACCACAGGAGTTTGTACCATCAGTAGCGGCGGTAACCTGGCATTTGTGACCGCCGGTAGCTGTACTATCGATGCTGACCAAGCGGGCGACTCTGCTACCAACCCTGCCCCGACGGTATCCCGAACCTTTACTGTGAATGCCGTCGTTCCCAGTGCCCCAACTGTTGGTACTGCGACCGCAGGTGATACTCAGGCCACTGTGACCTTTTCGGCACCGGTAAGCACTGGCGGCGCACCGATCCTTGCCGGAGGCTACACAGTCACCGCTAACCCAGGCAACTTCACGGGTACAGGATCAAGTTCGCCGATTACTGTGACTGGGTTGACTAACGGAGTGGCCTATACCTTTACGGTAACCGCGAGCAACTCGGCGGGGACGGGTGCAGCATCGGCAGCTTCCAACTCGATCATTCCGGCATCACCACAGACGATTACCTTTGCTAATCCAGGAACACGGAACTTTGGTACTTCGCCAACGCTGACCGCAAGCTCATCGGCAGGAGGTGGTTATGTTGTCACTTTCACCTCATCTACCACCAGTGTTTGTACTATTACCAGTGGCGGTGTGTTGACCTTTATAACGACAGGAACCTGTACGGTCAATGCGGATCAGGCGGGCGATTTGTCTTTCCTGGCTGCACCGCAGGTGAGCCAGTCTTTCAGCGTTAGCCCCGTAGTTCCCGGTGCACCAACCATAGGGACTGCAATCGCCGGTGATACCCAGGCAAGTGTTGCCTTTGTTGCCCCAGTGAATATTGGTGGCTCGGCGATTACTGGTTATACCGTGACGGTAAACCCGGCGGATGTCGTTCCAGTACACGGTGGTTCATCTCCGATTGTGGTGACCGGTTTAACCAATGGTCAAGCGTACACCTTTACTGTAACTGCCGATAATGTGGCGGGTACTGGCTCTGCATCGGTTGCATCCAATCAGATAACACCCGCAGCAATCCAGACCATCACTTTTGCTGCCCCAAGTGCACAGAACTTTGGCACTACGCCAACATTAACGGCTACAGCTGATTCAGGCTTAACACCTGTCTTTACTTCATCCACTACGGGCGTTTGTACTATTACCTCCGGTGGTGCGCTGACCTTTGTGACGGCAGGTAGCTGTACTATTAATGCAGATCAAGCAGGTAATAGTAGCTATTTACCTGCTACACAGGTGAGCAGAACCTTTGTGGTAAATGCTGTCGTGGCTGGAGCGCCAACCATAGGAGCCGCAATCGCAGGGGATAGCCAAGCGGTTGTTAGCTTCACTGCTCCGATATTTAATGGCGGTTCATCAATTACGGCTTATACAGTGACATCTAGCCCCGGTGGTTTTACGGGTTCGGGAGTAGGATCTCCAATTACAGTTACAGGGCTTTCAAATGGTACGGCCTATACATTTAGTGTTACTGCGGCGAATACTGTGGGAAGTGGTAATGCTTCAAGTGCGAGTAACTCTGTGACGCCAAATGGTGCACCGACTATTAGTGGTTCGCCGATATTAATAGTGAATCAGGATGCTTCGTACCAGTTTACGCCAACAGCGTCTGACTCAGTGGGAGATACACTTAGCTTTAGTATTAGTAATAAACCTACGTGGGCAACGTTTAATACCGCGACAGGCATGTTGTCTGGTATTCCATTAAATCAAGATGTTGGTGTGACTAATGGAATTGTTATCAGCGTTTCTGATGGCGCTTTATCTGCGAGTCTACCAGCGTTTAATTTAACTGTGACGAACCTCAACGATGCACCGACGATTAGTTCTATGGCTATGACTGCAGCGACCCAAGATGCAGCGTATAGCTACATCTTTACGGCTGCGGATACTGATGTGGGCGATGTACTTACGTTAAGCGCGATAACTAAGCCTAGCTGGCTAAGCTTCAACGTCGCGACTGGTGTATTAAGCGGCACGCCTACTAATGCTGATGTGGGTTCTCACCCAGTGACGCTGAGGGTGACCGACACAGATGGCTTAACGGCTGACCAATCCTTCATGGTTATTGTGACCAACGTCAACGATGCACCTGTGATTAGCTCTCCAGCCATCACTACAGCAACTCAAGATATAGCTTATAGTTACACAGTGATCGCTACCGACTTAGATGTGGGTGCTGTGTTAACCCTCAGTGTAGTGACCAAACCGAGCTGGTTGAGTTTCAACTCGGTGACAGGTTTACTCAGTGGTACGCCGAGCAATGCGGATGTGGGCAGTCATGCTGTGTTACTGCGAGTGACGGACGCTGACGGATTAACAGCAGATCAATCGTTTAGTATTACAGTCACTAATAGCAACGATGCACCTACCATCACTTCAACAGAAACTACGGCCGCTGTGCAAGACGCTGTTTACAGCTATACCTTTGCCGCTACAGATGTCGATGTGGACGACGTACTGACATTTAGTGCGGTGACGATACCAAGCTGGTTGAGTTTCAACTCGGTGACAGGTTTACTCAGTGGTACGCCGAGCAATGCGGATGTGGGCAGTCATGCTGTCACCTTACGAGTGACGGACACGGATGGCTTAACGGCTGAGCAGTCCTTTAGCATTACAGTGACTAACGTTAACGATGCGCCTGTTGCGACGAGTGCAAGTGTGACCTTAGAGGAAGATAGCTCTGTGATGATCACGCTTACTGGGGAGGATGCAGATAGTGATCCTCTTACCTATGAAGTGGTGAGCCAACCTGAATCGGGCACTTTGGAGCAGCATGGAACTGTGTGGTTATACACACCGGAGAAAGATTTCAACGGTGCAGATCAGATAAGCTTTATTGCTAAGGATGCTGAACTGAGTTCTGAGCCTGCGACTATCACCATGAATGTCACACCAGTGAATGATGACCCACAAGCTGTAGATGATAATTACACTCTAGCCAGCACCGCGGATGATAAATACACACTACCTGCGCTAGAGAATGATGTTGATGTGGACGGTGATACTTTGACTATCGATGGCGCGGCAGCAGACATAGGTAGTGTGCAGATTACTGCTGATGGACTCATATTTACTGCCCCTGCAGCTTATGTTGGTCCGGTCGCACTTCGTTATACCATTAGTGATGGTCAGAAAGGGCGCGCAAGTGCAAAAGTCAACTTACTGGTAGAAGGTGGGGAGGCTGACAATTTACCTGTTATTACTGTACCTAGTGATGTTGAGGTTAATGCAACAGGCTTGTTCACTCGGGTGGATCTAGGGTTTGCGAAGGCCGTCGATCGTAATGGTCATCCACTGCCCGTTTCTTTGGTCGATAAGCGTTTATTCTTTGCCCCTGGTAGTTACCTTGCTTACTGGCAAGCCGTAGATCGTGATGGCAACAAAGCGACTAAGGCTCAGAAAGTAAAAGTGCATCCATTAATTTCCTTGAGTAAAGATCAAGTCGTGGGTGAGGGTAATGAGGTTGTTGTTAGTATTCACTTAAACGGTGTCGCGCCTGAGTATCCAATATCAGTTCCTTATACTGTTGCAGGTTCCGCAGACAGCAATGATCATGACTTAGTCGATTCGGTAGTGGAGATTACTTCAGGTACATTGGCTCATATTCACTTTAGAACCATAGAGGATGGGGAAGTTGAGGCTGAAGAAGATGTGTTGATCAGCCTAGATCCAAGTTTGAATTTAGGCAGTAAGAAGCAAACACAAGTGTCGATCACTGAGGCTAACATTGCCCCGAGTGTGACTCTTGAGGTGACTCAAGCGGGTGAACGTCAGTTGATCGTGGCACAAAATGGTGGCGAGGTTCATATTCATGCGCAGATTAGCGATGCCAACATGAACGATACTTTGACATCTGTATGGTCGAGTGGTGCGCTGAACTTGCAGTCCGATGATGCGGGGATGTTCTTCTTGCCGACAGAGGTCTTGCCGGGCATTTATCCTGTGAGCCTGACTGTGACGGATAGCGGCTTACCCGCGCTGTCTACTACGGAGAAAGTTTATATTGTTGTGCGCCCATCTTTGCCACCTCTGACAGGGACTGATACCGACGGTGATTTGATCCCTGATAACCAAGAGGGATTTACCGATACAGACCGCGATGGCATTCCAGATTACTTGGATGCAATCAATGATTGTAACGTGATGCCTGAAGGTGAGTTACAGCCTGTGTACTTCTTGGCTGAGGGGCAAGCGGGCGTGTGCTTACGCTTAGGTAATATTGCACTGATGCAAGAGCAAAGTGGTATTCAACTATTACCTAATCTGGTTCCTGAAGACAGTATCGCGGCTAATGTGGGGGGGATTTTTGACTTCATTGCGACAGGACTACCGCAACAAGGGCAGAGTTACAGTCTGGTGATACCACAACGTTCGCCAGTTCCTGCCAATGCAGTATATCGTAAGTATCAAGCCCAAAATGGTTGGAAGGATTTTGTGATTGATGCGCGCAATAGTGTCGCCAGTAGTGAAGGTGAGCGTGGTTTCTGCCCTCCTCCTGGAGATAATCGTTGGACTTCAGGATTAACTGAAGGCCATTGGTGTGTGCAGTTAACCATAGAAGATGGCGGGCCAAACGATGACGATGGCGTCGCTAACCGAACCATTGTCGACCCAAGTGGTGTGTCAGTGATACTCAATGGTAACCATTTACCTGTGGCGAACCCAGATACGGCATCTTTACCTTGGAATCAGAGTCTCGATGTCGATGTGCTCGCCAATGATACGGATAGCGATGGTGATGCCTTGACGGTAACACAAGTCACCAGCGAGTTCGGAACTGTAGTTATCTTGGCTAATCAGCAGTTAAGTTACACGCCAGCAACCGATTTCATCGGTACAGATGTGCTGGTGTATAGCATTACTGATGGTAAAGGTGGTACTGCGAGTAGTGAGTTGACTGTGATTGTTAATGGCAATACGGCACCTACGACAGTGAACGATAGTGCTGCCATAGATGACAGAACGAGCTTGTTACTCGATGTGTTGAGTAATGACAGCGATCCCGATGGCAACGTTTTAACCTTAGTCAGCGCAACCGCGCAGCAAGGAACGGTTTCTGTTGAGTCTAATAAACTACGTTATATCCCTAAAACTGGATTTGATGGAGTAGATACTGTGAGTTATCAGATTAGTGATGGATTGGGCGGCGAAGCAACTGGGCAAGCGTTAATCACAGTTAAGGCATACCAAGATGTGGTGATAGATAACAAGTCGGGTGGAGGCGGTATGTCCTTATGGGCATTAGGTTTGATTCTTACAATGGGGTTAATTCGCCGTAAGGAATTACATAAATTAGTCTTGGGCGCTGTGTTGCTCGCAGGCTCCGTTAATCAAGCAAATGCGGCTGATAACTGGTATGTCGAGGGATTTGTCGGGCAAGCTCAGGTTGATAGCAGCAGGCGAGATCTACAGCCACAAGCGGGGACAGGCTTTGTAACATCGGTTGATGATAAAGATACTGCTTTGGGTGTGAGTATCGGTTATCAATGGACTCCCTTTGTTGCCATCGAATTAGGCTATGCCGACTTTGGTAATGGGACTGCGAGGATTGAGGGCGCAAGTCTCACCCCTGAGCAATATCATGAGCAGGTCAAAGCCGTAACGCCAGTACTGGTCGATGGTGTCATGCTGGGATTACGTTTCACTTTACTCCAACATGAAGCTTGGCGGTTTGAAGTACCCATCGGGTTGTTTAGGTGGCAAGCGGATATCAGTAGCACTATGGGCAATAGCCGTTTAACTACAGAGCTTGATGGTACAGATTGGTATGCGGGCGTGCGTTTTAGCTATCAATTTACTGAGTCATGGTCTGTAGGTTTGGGATATCAATATGTGGATATCGAGCCTAATGATTTCCTCAGTTACCAGCTCAATCTACGATATCAATTTTAAGCGTTAGCATATCAAAAGGGGCATTCGCCCCTTTTTACTATCCAATAAAACATCGTATTTGAGAATATTTTGAAGGTGTTCACTTAAGGCTGGGCTGGGTTTGTGATGCATATCGCAAAGGATTTGTGGCTTACCATTAGGAGCATGTAATAAATTCAGGTTGTAGATTAAAGACAGGATAGTAAGATTGTCACTTACCTTATTTAATTTATCGCTTTTTTATCCAGAGGCAGTTATGTCGCAACGGCAGAATAAGCCGGAAATATTGCATACCGAAGTTGTCGCGAGAAGCCGATTATTTCAAATTGAGCAAGTGCATCTTAAGTTCTCCAATGGTGTAGAGCGCCAATATGAGCGCATGAAAGGCGGTAGTCGTGGCGCTGTGATGATAGTGCCTATTCATCAAGGGAAAATGCTACTGGCACGCGAATATGCTGCAGGAACTGATAATTACGAACTCGGTTTCCCAAAAGGTTTGATCGATCCCGGTGAGACAGCAATAGAAGCTGCTAATCGTGAATTACAGGAAGAAATTGGCTTTGGATCGAATAAGCTCACCTTACTGAAAGAACTCAGCCTAGCTCCGGGTTATTTCTCTAGTAAGATGCAAATTTTTCTTGCAGAAGATCTGTATGAGAGTCGCCTTGAAGGTGATGAGCCTGAGCCAATTGATGTGGTGCCTTGGGCGCTCGCCGATTGGGAAGCCTTGCTCGATGATGTCGATTTTTCTGAATCCCGTAGTGTGAGCGCGTTGTTTTTGGCGCAAAAATATTTATACCCAAACAACCTGAAGATGCAGGATTCAGCGGGAGTTTAACGCACTTTAGGCAAGGCGGTTATTTGCAGACCTAGCGGGCTAAGTTAAAAATAACCAACACAGCATAAAGTGCGTTAAAACCCGCCGGGACGGAGCGCCTAGGGCACTCCACTTCGGTGTTGCATCAATTTAAAAGGTGGCCGACATTCTGTCATTGATGCGCCTTGAATTGAAGCACCCAAGGCGCTCTGAAACTCGTATCTTCAGGTAGCTTGGGTATATAACTTAAATAATCTTTTTCCTTTTAAGCGTTCAGAGTTTGCACGCTTGCAAAACATTCGCTCAGCAGGCGATTGGAGTTGTTATGAAGCCAGAAGAGTTGATCGACGAAGTTATTGCGATTGCGACCGATGCAGGGATAACTATCCGTGACATTTATCTCAAAGGTAATTTTGAGCGAGAAATGAAGTCTGACAATACCCCTGTCACTTCCGCAGATTTAGCGGCGAACAAGATCATTTGTGACCGATTAACCGCCTTAACGCCTGATATTCCTGTGTTATCTGAAGAAGCCGCTGACATTCCGTTGAGTGTGCGTGAATCTTGGAAGCGCTATTGGTTGGTGGATCCGCTCGATGGTACGGGGGAGTTTATCGCCGGCAGTGGTGATTTTTCAGTCATTATCGCGCTGGTGGAACACAATCGTCCCGTGATGGGCGTGGTTTATGTGCCTATGACACAAGTGTGTTATTACGCTATTGCTGGTTTAGGGGCGTACAAACGCACGGATAAACAAGAAGTGCGTATTAGCAGTCGCCAAATTGAGCACCGTGAAAAGGTATCCCTAAGATTGGCCGTAAGTCGCCGTCAGGACCCCCAATCTGTGTTGACCCTATTCAACCATCCCAAACACTGCGAGTTAGTCGTGATGGGGGGCGCAGCGTTGAAGAGCTGTCTTGTCGCGGAAGGTCGTGCTGATTGTTATGTACGAGTCGGACCAACGGGTGAATGGGACACGGGAGCTGCGCAAATTATCGTCGAGGAAGCGGGTGGACAGCTGATGGATACTGAGCTGCAACCGTTAACCTACAATGAGCGCGAGAGCTTAGAGAACCCTAATTTCATCGTAGTTGGCGCACCCAACTTAGAGTGGGATAAGATTTTAATAGGTGAATGATTTTCAAATGCAGTCTATACGTCCGGTATTAAAGTCAGAGTTATTCGCGGTTTATCAGCTCGAACAGGCCATTTTTGGTGAGCACAGCTATCCTGATTTCTTCTTCCGTCAGGGATTTGATTGTTGGCCAGAGCAATTTTTAGTGGCCGTGGATGCAGATAATCAGCTACAAGGCTATTTGCTCAGTGCCCAGAGTAGCGATCCTAACTGCATGTGGATATTATCTATCGCAGTGAGTGAAAATGCTCGCGGGAAGGGATTCGGCAAGCGTTTGATGCAACAATGTTTAGCCGAGTTGCCCGTGTCAGTTGAGCGGGTGTGTTTAACCGTTGATCCGAGTAACCCTGCCCATGGCTTATATCAGCATTTAGGTTTCATTGATTCAACTTTTGAAGCCGATTATTTTGGCGCTGGCGCAGATAGGGTTGTGATGACTTATCGCAGGCCTTAAATCGAGCGCTTATCTTTGAACCAAAGATTATCCTCAAATAAAAATCACCTTTGAATTAAGAATGATTTTTAAAAATAATGGACGGTGTGCTGACTGAGTGCGCCGTTTTTTATGCTCTTTTAGGTGATGTCATCCCACGGATCCAGTTCGGCTTGCTGAGGGAATCTAATTCGAGTGCCTATCTTTATCCATCATCCTCAATAATATCCTTCATTATTTACCCTCTCCTGTACGTAAAATAAACTTATTTTGAACGTTGTTTTTTATTTTAACTGCTGTTAGTCTCTTGCTATTCAACAGGGGATGAGACCTATGGCCAGACGAAAAGAACACAGCCATGATGAAATTCGCGCGATGGCAATACAAGCGGCAACTGAGTTACTGATAGATCAAGGTGCCATAGGGCTCAGTTTACGCAAAGTGGCCAGTCAAATTGGTTATGTCCCTAGTACCTTGATTAATATTTTCGGCAGCTACAACTATTTATTACTGGCGGTTTCTGAGTCAACGCTTAGGACTTTGCACGACCGATTGACGGGTGTTCGCGCAGCCGACAGTTTAGGTAAAATTATTGCAATGGCGTGGGAGTATAGTCAATTCGCCCATGAGCAGCGCCAAGCTTTCAAGCTGGTTTTTGAGCTGCAATTACTCGATTCTGAACCCTTGCCTGAATCGCAAGGGCAATTGATAGCGGGGTTATTTACTCTGATTGAGCGTGAATTGGCGCAACTATTTCCCGAGGTTACGCAGACACAGCATCTCAGTATGAGCCGGGTATTATGGGGGGGGATTCATGGGCTGACCTCTCTGTCACTCGATAATAAGCTCTTCGCTGAGTCATTATCACTGCAGGATTTACTCGAGAGTCACGTCCAAGCGTATTTACAAGGAATGGGTTACCAGAAGGAACTATCATGCTGCTAACAAAACGTTTTTTACCCTATTTTGCGACTCAGTGCTTAGGCGCATTGAATGACAACATCTATAAAAATGTGTTGCTGCTATTAGTGACCTTTAGCCAAGTGAAAGACCTACCCATAAGCGTCGATATGTTTGTGAACTTGGCGGCTGGGGTGTTCATTTTACCATTTTTCCTCTTTTCGGCCCATGCGGGTGTAGTCGCCGATAATATGGATAAGGCTAAACTTATTCGCCGATTGAAATTACTCGAAGTCATCATCATGTTTAGCGCCGCGATTGCGATTCTGAGTGAGAGCTACATGATGATGTTATTACTGTTATTTTTAACGGGTAGCCAGTCAGCATACTTCGGTCCGGTTAAATATTCCTTGTTACCCCAAGCGTTGAAAGAGGACGAGTTAGTCACAGGCAACGCTTGGGTTGAGATGGGCACTTTTCTCTCGATTCTGGTGGGCACTTTGAGTGCGGGGATCTTGGTTTCTGATGAAAACGGTACGCTTTGGTCGGCGATTACTGTTGCTGTATTAGCCTTTGCAGGATATTTATCGAGCCGAGCGATTCCTGCATTACCACCGCAGGGCGTCATTGAAAAAATACGTTTCAGGCCGTTATCGGGCACTTGGCGTAGCATCAAAAAAGCCCGTCAAACGCCTTCAATCTGGATGGCTATCCTCGCTATCAGTTGGTTTTGGTTTTTAGGCGCGACCTATCTGACTCAGTTTCCTAACTTTGCTAAGCTGCATTTGCATTCTGGTGCGACTGTGGTGTCATTATTATTAGGCATGTTTTCCATCGGGATTGCTGTTGGCTCCTTCGTTTGTGAACGTTTCTCCTACGGCCATGTGGAACTCGGTTTGCTGCCATTTGGGGTATTGGGATTAACTATCTTTGGTGTCGATTTGCTTTGGGCTATTCCACCTGCGCCAGTGGATGCTGGTTTTGTCTATGGATTAAAGGTCTTTATTGGCGAGTCGCAACATTATCGGGTGATGCTGGATTTCTTTATGATCGGCGTTAGCGGTGGCTTGTTTATCGTCCCCCTGTATGCGTTTATTCAATCTCGTTCGCCTAAGGGCGAATGTGCTCAGGCGATTGCTGCCAATAACATTATGAACTCATTGTTTATGGTGGTTTCGGCACTGTTATCTATGCTGTTTCTGGGCGTTGCAGGTTGGACTATTCCACAGTTATTTCTGCTACTCGCCGTGATGAATGCTGTAGTCGCGCTCTATGTTTATTCACAAGTACCAGAATTTACACAACGATTTATCAGTTACTTACTCAGTCATGTCATGTATCGAGTGACAGTCACAGGCCGAGAGAAAATTCCAAAGGAAGGGGCTGGCATCATAGTCTGTAACCATGTGAGTTATGTGGATGCATTGATTATTATGGGAGCGTCGACACGGCCAATCCGCTTTGTGATGGATAAATCCATCAGCGAAATTCCTCTGTTGAAGTATTTGTTCCGCCACGCTGGTGTGATCCCTATCTGTTCGCCTAAGCAAAGTGAAGAGACCTATAATCGTGCCTTCGAGGCGATTCATGAAGCGCTCGTCAATGACGAGTTGGTATGTATTTTCCCTGAGGGTCGACTCACACCTGACGGTGAACTTGGCGATTTTCGTCCCGGAATTGATAAGATTTTGGCCAGAGATCCTGTGCCAGTCATTCCTATGGCATTGCACGGATTATGGGGTTCTTACTTTAGTCACAAGGGCGGACATGCCTTGGCTAAAATGCCCAAGCGTTTTTGGTCAAGGGTGTCGGTGGATTTAACGGATGCCGTCGATGGTAAGCTTGCGAATAAGGAATCTTTGAGAGTCCAAGTGGCGAGCCTGCTGGGCAATTCATAAATTCGTTAAGGTATGAAATAAAGTGAAGTGATAACCGCGAAGCAAATGTTCGCGGTTATTTTATTTTAGGGTGGCGATTTATCGTGTTTGATAGCTATCCAGCCACTCATGCATCGCTTGGTGCGAACCTTTAAAGAGTACACGTTCAGACTTTTTCTGTAATTGGTATTGATACATAGGATCGTAATACTTGTGCAATAACAGGTTTATCCAGACTAAGTGCAGCGAAGTATCATTCTGACTGATTTGTTGATCGAGGGCTTGTTGCATCAAATCTTGCAGTTCTTGATGTTGTTTTCCGCCTAGACGTTTGCGAATGCTCACTAAACTCTGTAATAGATATTCACTGAAAGCCGCAAAACCTGCTTCCGGCCCTAGGCGCTCACAGAAGCCGCTATACATTTTATGCACATATTCATAGCGTAAGCGTTCGAGCCTCGCATCATCCGACTCTTCTAGCACTAAAACATTAGCGGCTTGCATGGCATTGTAAAATGTCTGCGGCAGCGCCGAACGCCCAATCAGGAAGCTTTCATCTTCGAGCAGTAAACACGCCGTGCCACTTGTTTGGTGCTGTAGCAAGGCAATGGCGAGTTGATTTTCAAAGTTAATCTGCGTTGGCTGTGGGTCGATATTCTTTCCAAAACTAGAGCCTCTGTGATTAGCGATTCCTTCAAGATCAACCGCTTCTTTACGCTGTAGTAGAAAATCGGTTTTACCGCAGCCCGTCATCCCGCTCAAACTCAATAACGGCTGTTGAGTCGGTGCCGCTTCAATCACGCCAATCAGATATTGGCGCATGGCCTTATAGCCACCCTGAATATAAGGGACTTCGATACCCGCTTCTTTAAGCCATTGCTGAGTGAGTTGCGAGCGCAGGCCGCCGCGAAAGCAATAAAGGTAAGCATTAGGATTGGCTTTAACATAGCTAGCCCAAGCCTCGATTCTCTGTTGCTTGATGGAACCATTCACCAGTGAGTGGCCTAGTGCAATCGCGGCTTGCTGACCAAATTGCTTATAACAAGTACCGACTTTTTCCCTTTCACTATCCAGCATCAAGGGTAAGTTGGTCGAGTTGGGAAACGCGCCCCGAGTGAACTCTATGGGCGCTCGCACATCCATCATCGGATGTTGATTGAGAAAGATCTCCCTATATTGCTCTGCGGCTATAATAGCGCTTGGCATCAGCACAACACCACATTCGCTGCAGTGGTCGGTGTTTCCAGTGACCCAATGCAGATTGGGGTTATGTGGTTCGCATCGAGTAGGGCGATTAATTCCGCTTCAGCTGCGGCCGAGACGGCAACTAACAGGCCACCACTGGTTTGCGGATCGCACAGTATCGCTTTTTGATGCTCGCTGAGTTCAGGGAGATGCTCGCCATAACTATCGTAATTACGGTGAGTCCCACCAGGAACACAACCTAAAGCCAAATAATCTAAGGCGCGTGGTAACAATGGCACTGCATCAAATTTAAGCTTCGCAGTGAGGTTGGCGCCTTGGCACATTTCGAGTAAGTGTCCCGCCAGTCCAAAACCTGTGACATCGGTCAGGGCATTTACACCGCTAATTTTTGCAATGGTCACGCCTATAGTATTGAGTTGACACATAGCATTGACCGCAATGAGACTATCTTCATCGCGGAGTTTTTTCTGTTTTTGCGCTGTGGTTAAAATACCAATGCCGATAGGTTTAGTGAGATATAAACGATCGCCGGCTTTAGCGGTATCATTCTGCTTTAAATCACTTAAGGCAATTTGCCCGGTAACCGCGAGACCAAAAATAGGTTCGGGTGCGTCTATGCTATGACCACCGGCTAGCATGATCCCTGCTTCCATGCAGGCTTGTCTGCCGCCATCGACCACTTGCTGTGCGATTTCTGCGGGTAGTTTATTGATTGGCCAACCTAAAATTGCAATCGCCATAATAGGCGTGCCGCCCATGGCATAAATATCGCTGATCGCATTGGTCGCTGCGATACGACCGAAGGTGAATGGATCGTCAACAATTGGCATAAAAAAATCGGTAGTGCTAATGATGCCTATGTCATCATTGAGTTTGTACACTGCAGCATCGTCGCGGCTCTGATTGCCAACCAGCAGATTTGGATCGGTAAATACAGGTAATTGCGAGGCTAAGATAGTGCTGAGCACTTTAGGGGATATTTTGCAGCCACAACCTGCGCCATGACTATATTCTGTTAGCTTGATTGATTCTGGGAGTGTAACTGGGGAATCTGACATGATCTCAACAGCCTATTTAAGTGATTAAGGCATCATCATAATCAGATACGGCCACCATGCAAGGTGGCCGTATGACTTTCGGGCAGAATTGTGGCTTAGCTATAAGTTGCGGTCAGGCTGCGCCAATGTTTTTGCTGGACTAAGAAACGCGCCTTTAGCTCTTCAACTTGTTGCAATAGTTGCTGATCGACAAGTTGTTTACGCTTGGCCTCAAGCAAGGTTTTCTGTGCTTGATAGTAATCCATTAAGTGCAGCTTTAATAACTCATACTCTGCTTGGATTTTTTCAATAATTTCATCAGCATTAGGTAGGTTATTAACCTTCCGCTTGGTACGTAATAACTGCATCTGTAAGCGTGCGCTCTCGATACGTTCCTGTGGACTCGTACGCAAATCCTTAGCTAATCCCAACCAAGATAATGACTTAATCAACCATTTGGTTGGATCGTAGTGCCACCATTTAATGCCATTACGATAGTCATTTTCGAAAATATGATGGAAATTATGATAACCCTCACCGTAGGTCAACATGGCCAAGAAGCCATTATCGCGGGCGGTATTCTTATCGGTATAAGGCTGACTGCCCCACACGTGGGCTAAAGAGTTGATAAAGAAAGTGCAGTGATGCACCACCACTAAACGCAGTAAACCCGCCATCAATAACATAGACAGCACGTCACCATTGAGCCAACCAAGCATTACTGGCAGTCCAATGTTCATCAGCAACACGAGTGTGAGGTAATGTTTGTGTTGCCACATGACAATGCGGTCATTTTGCAGATCACGCACATTTTGATAATCGTGATAGCGTTGCGACTGATACTCACGCAGCATCCAACCGATATGACTGTACCAGAATCCCATTTTGGCTGAGTACGGGTCCTTGTCGTTATCATCTACGTGCTTGTGGTGGACTCTGTGATCAGATGCCCAGTGCAATGCACTGTTTTGTAATGCTAAAGCACCACCAAGGGCATATATAAAACGCACCGCCGGATGGGCTTTATAGGCCTTGTGTGACCAGAGTCTGTGATAACCCGCGGTGATTGACAGGCCACTGGCAAAGGCTAAAACAATAAAAGCGATCCATTCACTGGCACCATAGCCATGAACAATACCGCGCCATGGAACTAAAATTACCGCACTGAGGAAAGTGATGGCAAACAGACTGACATTAAGCCAGATGATAGGGGGTTTTTTCATTATAGGTTTCCAAAATTCGCTTTTGAGCGTACATCTGTAAGCTAATTTAGCTTAGCTATATTGTTTGGTCAAGGACGATGGGGCTGTGTTTAATGCCTAAAAGCGGTATTATCGCGTTATTACATTCAGTTAGCGGATTTAAGAATGGGTATTCGAGCACAGCAAAAAGAGAAAACTCGCAGAGCTTTAGTCGATGCGGCCTTTAATCAGCTAAGTGCTGAGCGCAGTTTCTCAAGTCTGAGTTTGCGAGAGGTTGCTCGGGAAGCTAATATCGCGCCGACATCTTTTTATCGCCATTTTAAAGATATGAACGAACTCGGTCTTACTATGGTTGACGAGGGCGGGTTAACCCTAAGGCAGATGATGCGTAAAGGCCGTCAGCGAGCTGAAGTGGGTGGCAGTGTGATTCGTATTTCCGTTGATACCTTTATGGAAGTGCTTGATTCTAATCCAAACGTATTCCGTATCTTATTGCATGAACGCTCTGGAACCTCGGCTGCATTCCGTGCGGCAGTTGCCCGCGAAATTGAGCATTTTATTTCTGAATTGGCTCATTATACCGAAGCCAAAGCGGGGCGAACCCCCTTGCTAGCTCGTGCACAGGCTGAAGCTTTAGTGACACTGGTGTTTAATGCCGGCGCTTCAGCATTAGATATGAAACGGGCTGACCGCAAAATTCTTGCCGATCAATTAGTCATGCAATTGCGCATGGTCGCCAAAGGCGCCGAGGCTTTGCAGCATAAGGTTGAACACCGCTAATCTGAGTGAGATGTAGATTTACTAAAATAATGGAGCCTTAGGCTCCATTATTTTTAGCGAATTTACGTTTAAGTGTTATGCAGTCGAGCTCAGTGTATCTGAAGTGATTAACGACGCTCGAGTAGTACACCCGTTTCCATGTGATCTGTGTAAGGGAACTGATCAAACAAGGCAAAGCGGGTCACTCTATGGGTTTCGTTCAGTTGTTGCAGGTTATCTTTTAAGGTTTCAGGGTTGCAGGAAATATACAAAATCCGCTCATAACCTTGGACTAACGCCAGCGTATCAGGATCAATCCCCGCGCGTGGTGGGTCGACAAAAATGGTGTTGCAAACATAGCTGTCAAGATCGATACCTTCTAAACGTCTAAAGCTGCGTTTCTTCGCCATGGCATCGCTAAAGTCTTCGGCTGACATACGAATAATCTGCAGATTATCAATACCATTCACTTCGATATTGTACTGTGCTGCATCCACTGAAGGCTTGGCTAGTTCGGTGGCCAACACGCGATTAAAGTTTTGCGCCAGTGCGATAGAGAAGTTGCCATTACCACAGTAGAGCTCGAGTAAATCCCCCTTACTGTTTTGAGTCGCATCGATAGCCCACTCCAACATTTTTACGGAAACTTTGGCATTGGGTTGAGTAAAGCTGTTCTCGATTTGCTTATATAAGAAGGTGTTATCATTTACTTGTAATGACTCAACCACAAAGTCTTTATCTAAATCGATTTTTTGCTTACGGGCACGGCCGATGATGTTGACGTTAAACTGGCTACTTAACTTGGCTTTCAGTGCAGCCGCATCGGCGCGCCATTGGTCATCAAGCTGCCTGTGATAAAGCAAAGACACTAAAATCTCGCCGCTTAAAGTCGACAAAAAATCCACTTGGAACAATTTGTGCCTTAGACTCGGATTCGGTTTCAGCTCGGCGATTAAGGCCGACATCATTTGATTGATGAGTACGCTAGCTGGTAAGTATTGATCGCAACGTACTTTCTCATTCAATACTTTATCGAACATGTAATAGTATAAGTCGTCACCATCATGCCACATGCGGAATTCGGCGCGCATACGGTAGTTAGCTGGCTCTGAGGCAAAAACTTCAACACTCGGTGTTTCAAATTGGGCAAAGGCTTGTTCTAGCTTGATACGCTTGTGTTCTAACTGCGCATCATAAGTCTGAGGGTCCATTGCTGCTAAGTTCATTGTTTGATTCACCGTTGCTGTAAATTGGGGCGCAAATATTATACTAGGTGACACGAATGTCCAGTATCTTGCTTTTGCGGTTTTCGCAAAGCTATGGGAAAATCCGCGCACTTGAATGTGGTTCTATGGTATTTGGCTGGATTCCGTCGGTAAAGCAGCCATCGAATCGTTAATGCGTCCAATCTGTATAGTTTATTTATATATCCGAAACTGGAGATTCGCTTGTCGCGACCTATATTAGTGTTTGATTCTGGGATTGGTGGTCTATCTGTACTGGCTGAAATCCGCAAGAGTTTGCCCCATAGCGACTATTGCTATCTTTTCGACAACGCTAGGTTGCCCTATGGGGAGCTGGAAGAGCAGGTATTAATTTCTGGCTGTGTCGAATTAGTATGCGATCTAGTGGCTCGTACCAATGCAATGATAGTGGTCGTTGCCTGCAATACTGCAAGTACTGTTGTATTACCGGCATTACGTGCGCATCTTTCTGTCCCTATCGTAGGTGTTGTCCCTGCCATTAAACCCGCCGCTCTAATGTCTAAGAGTAAACGTATTGGACTCTTGGCTACACCTGGCACAGTTAAGCGTCATTATACCCATGAACTCATCAGCCAATTTGCTGATGATTGCCATGTCGAACTCTTTGGGTGTTCTGAATTAGTGATGATGGCAGAACAAAAAGTGGCGACTGGAATGTTGGATATGCATAGATTGGCACAATTACTGGCACCAGTCGTTGCCGCACAATTGGATGTTCTGGTACTAGGTTGCACTCATTTCCCTATGATCAAAGCTGAATTACAACAAGTGCTCGGTGCGGGCGTAAAACTAATGGATTCTGGCGCTGCTATTGCAAAGCGAGTTGTTACTCTTTTAACGCAACAGAATCTTATTGTGGAAGAGCACAGAGTAACAGATGAGAGAGAAGCAGTAAGGGAGTCAGTGATGCAAGCTTTCTATACTAAGGTGGGAATCAGCGAAGGGTTAACAACAACATTAATTGATTGTGGCTTTTCAACTATCGAACGAATCACCACAACCAACTAAATTACAAAATAAAGCAAAACAGTTTAAGCGGTAATGCTACTCGTCTGTCCCTGTACGGTCGGCAGCTTCCGAATCTTGTGTTTTTGCTTCTCTTACTTTTAAGGTTCTTTCTTGGAAACTATAGTCATTCAGTTTAACCATGGCTTTCTGAGCGCCTGATTCTGACATCTCCACAAAACCAAAACCTTTACGACGACCCGTTTTACGATCTCTGACTAAACGCACAGAGTTTACTGGACCAAATTCGCCAAATAGTACTTTTACTTCACCCTCATGAACACGATAAGGCAGGTTACCTACATATAAGGTCATTGTAGGGCCAACATATTGTTCTTCTGAAGCATGAGATGATGAAGTCTCTGGAACAAATTTAAAAACAAGACTTGCAATGATAGCGCCAGCGACAAAAGCAATAGCTGATAATGGCGTTGCGAACTGAGATAGTGCTACTGCGCCAATAATGGCGACAATCAAGACAATAAGAAATGACTTTTGCATAAGAATGCTCTCTGATGAATGGGAAATTGATAAATAACTGTTAACAGCAAGTATATGGTAATGAATTATTTACTTTTACACTAGACCATTGCTGAAATATTGAGCGTGAATTATCAATTATTAGATAAAAAACCTTACTTATCTCCGATAAATAGAGCTTATAAGCTAAAAAATGGTCATAACGTTTAAAATATCGACGTGCGATTCAATGATCGATAAAAAGCCCTTGCGGACTTTCTCAATCTCCCTATAATGCGCATCCACTGACACGGCAGACAGCGTAACGCAAGTTAAGCAAAGAAAGCCATGCAGTTCATCGATTAGCGAGCTAAACGATGAGCGTTGAGAAAGTTGAAAAAAACTACTTGACGCACTAACGGGAATGCGTAGAATACGCAGCCCTGACCCGCTGAAAACTCAGTGTGTGGTCAACGCTCTTTAACAATTTATCAAGCAAATCTGTGTG